>CAZRFE010000008.1:47879-53927 GCA_964599565.1 uncultured Gammaproteobacteria bacterium | reverse complement strand
AAGGAGCGCGCGATGGTTTCATTGCTTCAACTCTGGTTGCCGATCCTGCTGTCGGCGATTGTGGTCTTCATTGTCAGCGGCGTGCTGCACATGGCGCTGAAGTTCTGGCACCGGCGCGACGACCATGGCTTTTCGAACGAAGACGAAGTCGCTGCCGCGGTTCGCAGGGGCACATCGGGAGCGGGAATGTACATGCTGCCGTTCTGCACGGCGGAGAACGCGAACTCGCCGGAGATGAAACGCAAGCTCGCCGAAGGTCCGGTCGGCGTCCTGTTCCTGCGCGGCGCCAACGCGGCGGGAATGGGCAGCGCGCTCGGGCAGTGGTTCGTGCACGTCGTGGTGGTGACGCTGTTCGCGGCGTATGTCGCGACCCTGGCGCTTTCCTCATCGGCGGCGGACATGCAGGTCTTCAACGTCGTCGGCGTGGTGACGTTCATGGCGTATTCGCTTGGCGCGATTCCCTACGGCATCTGGTTCGGGCAACCGTGGGGCTCGGTCGTCAAGCACGTGGCCGACGGGCTGATCTATGCCGTGATCACCGGCGCGCTGTTTGCGTGGTTGTGGCCGTCGGCCGCGAGCTGATGCGCAGCGATTCGGCCAGGGAGGGTCAATGACAACGCACGAAAATCCGTCAACGCTGAACACGCTCATCGTGGCCGGGCTGGCCGCCGGCGTTCTCGACATCCTTGCAGCGATCATCTACTGGGCGCTGAACGGCGTCGCGCCGCTTCGCATCCTGCAGGGTATCGCGGGCGGCGTGCTTGGACGCGCGACGTATGACGGCGGCTGGATGACGGGCATGCTCGGTCTGTTGCTGCACTTCGCGATCATGATCGTCATTGCCGCGCTGTACGTGAACGCCGCGCGCCGGTTGCCGCGACTCGCGGCGCACTGGCTGCTGGCAGGCACGCTGTTCGGCGTCGTCGTCTATGCCGTGATGAATGCCATCGTCCTGCCGCTGTCCGCGTTTCCGCATCCCGTCGTGTTTTCAGCCGGGAGCGTTGTGCCTGCATTGCTGATGCAGATCGCCTTCGTCGGCTGGCCGATCGCCTTTCTTGCGCGTCCGCGCGCATAAGCCAGGTACGCCGGAAACAGAAACGCGAGGCTATACTCCGGCGATCATCAACCATGGAGAGGTACAGGATGCGTGCATTGATTCGGAATCCCTTTTTCATCGGCTACGTCGCGGCATGGCTCGCAAGCGCGTCAGTGCTCGCGCTCGTGTACGGATACGGGCCCGTCGAGCCTGTCGCGGTGCTGGTCATCTTCGGGCTGCTGCTGCCGGGGCTCGCGCTGCTGCTCACGCGCGGTCATGCACCGCGCGCGGCGCGGCTGGATGCGCCGGCGATCGAAGCGCGCACGGTTCTTTTCTACCTGCTGCCGGTGACGGCATTTCTTGCGTGGGGATTCAGCGCGCTGCAGGGATGGGTGCCGGACGAGCCCGGCAACGACATTGCAGAACTGCTGGCGAAACTCGCCGTGTTCGTTGCGGTGCCGTTCGCGTGGCTTGCATGGCGCGGTTACGGCTGGCGCGATTTCCTGGTGTTGCGCATGACAGGGCGAGAGCTCGCCGTCGCGCTTGTGCTGTCGCTCGCGTTCATCGGCATCAACGCGTTGATCGGCAAGGGGCCGGAGCGCATCGCGGAATCGGGTTTCGATGCGTGGACCATCGTCATCGGCGGCGCCGCGGTGTATCTCCTGCTGTTGATCGAGGTCGGACTGGTCGAGGAATTCTTCTTCCGTTCGCTGCTGCAGGAAAGGCTCTCGCGCTGGCTTGCATCCGACATCTCGGGCCTGTTTCTCGCGGCCATTCTCTTTGGTCTTGCGCACGCGCCCGGTTTCTACCTGCGCTGGGAACAGAATGCGGCGGACCTGTTCGCCGAACCGTCATTGCTGTTCGCGATCGCCTACAGCATCGCGGTGATTTCCGTGGCTGGACTCTTCATGGGCATCATCTGGCTGCGCACGCGCAGCCTGCTCGTGGTGGTCATCGTGCATGCAGCGGGCGACTGGCTGCCGAACGTGGCGGAGTACCTGCAGCACTGGAAAATCCAGCCGTAAGCTACCGTGCCGGTTGCCGGCTCCCGAGTGCGAGCCGCATCGGCTGGTGACGTATGCCGTTTGCTTCCACCGCCGCGCCGTCCAGCACGAAACCCATGCGCGCATAGGCGGGAATGCCGAACGAAGATGCGTTGACGGTGAGCACATCGAGTGATGGCGCATGCGCGCGACTGTACGCGATGGCGGTGTCGACCATGCGCTGGCCGATGCGCTGCCGCTGGAACGCATCCGCAACAAAGAGATGGTAGAGGTGCGTCTTCTCGCGCAGCACGCACACGCCCGCAAGGTTTTCATCCTGCATCGCCACCCAGTGCATGTAGTCGCCCGCCATCCGCTCGAGCACGGCCGCCGGTGTCATTGTCGCCAGCAGGCGCTGAAGACCTTGTGGCGTGCAGTCGGTGTGCACGTGCCTTCGCACAAGCGCGGTCACCAGCGCGGATATCGCCTCGGCGTCGGATTCGTTGGCGGCGCGTATGTTCATGGCCGGAGAATAAGGCCGCGTCGCTTTCCTGTGAATCGCTGTTGCAAGATGGCGCGATTCCACCGAGCATGCCGTCTTCCCGGTGCGCGGCGACTGCATGAAAGCGTTCCTCCATGAGTTCTGGATATTCGGCCTGAAGCAGGCCTGGGCGTGCCTGTTCGGCGGGCTTCTGCTCGGCATCATGATCGTCACGCAGTTCTGGTATCCCTTCGATGCGCTGTTTCGCTACGACTTCCTGTTCATTGCCGCCATTCTGATCCAGCTCGCACTGCTCGCGCTGCGGCTGGAAACGCTGCGCGAGGCCGTGGTGATCCTCGTGTTTCACCTCGTTGCGACCGGCATGGAGATCTTCAAGACGCATCCGGCGATCGCTTCCTGGGCGTATCCCGGGAATTTCGTGATCGGCGTGATGACGGTGCCGCTGTTCGCGGGCTTCATGTACAGCGCGGTGGGCAGCTACATCGCGCGCGCCTGGCGCGTTTTCGAGTTCCGCTTTTCAAGCTACCCGCCGCTGTGGATGACGGCGCTGCTTGTTGCGTTCATCTATCTCAATTTCTTCACGCACCATTTTCTTGCCGATGCGCGCTGGCTGCTGGTCGCCGCATCGTTCGTGCTGTACCGGAACGTGTGGATCCATTTCCGCGTGGACAGGGTCTACCGTCGCATGCCGCTGCTGCTCGGTTTCGTGCTTGTCGCACTGTTCATCTGGATCGCGGAGAACATCGCGACGTTCACGCGCGTGTGGATCTATCCATCGCAGGCGGTGGAATGGCACCTCGTGCCGCTCACCAAGCTTGTCGCCTGGTTCCTGCTGATGATGCTGAGCTTCGTGCTGGTGTCGCTCGTGAACCGGCCGCGTCTTCTTGTGGAGGATGCATCGCCCGTGACCGTGCGCGCGGCGGGAATGCTGAAGGCGGCCGGCCAGGAACGATGAGGAGAACGGCTGTTCGGCGAGTCCGCCGGGAAGCCGCTTCAAGGCAAGGAAGAAAAAGCCCGCTGCCGCGGGCTTTTTCTTCCTGCAGGCATCACTTGCCGTCAACCGCCAGGATGAAGTCGATCAGTCCGCGCATGTAGGTTTCCTGGTCGTCGTACATCGCCATGTGGCTGCCTTGCGGACAATCGAGGTATTGCCCGTTCGGGAACTGCGCCGCCATCCATTCCATGTGTTCCGGATCCATCGTGTCGTAACGTGCGCCGATGACGAGCGTCGGCACCGTGATGCGGGCGAGATCCGCCGTGCGATCCCACTCGGCGAGCAGTCCGCTTGCGCCAAGTTCTCTCGGCCCCTGCATCGGAATGTAGACATCCGGATTGATGTGCGCGAAGGAACGCACCGCAGGCTCGGGCCATTCGGCGGGCGGCATGCGCAACACGTGGTAGCGGTAGTGGTGTTCCATGAGCAGTTCCTCGTAACGAGGATTGCCGTAATCCTTCGCGGCTTCCAGCGCCTTGATCTCCGCAAGCACGTCCTGGTCCATGCGCGGCATCAGCACGTCTTCCGCGTACGCGTTGTAGGCGGGAATGCTTGCCATCATGTTCGAGATCACCAGTGCCTTGAGGTTCTGCGGATGCTTCAAGGCATATTCGATTGCAAGAATGCCGCCCCACGAGTGCCCGAGCAGGTAGAAGTTGCCCGCATCCAGGCCAAGCGCCTTGCGCACCTGTTCCACTTCTTCCACGAAACGGTCCACGTCGTTGACGCGCGGATCGTCCGGCTGGTCGCTGTAATGCGAACCGAGCTGGTCGTAGTAGTAGTACTCGATGCCCGCACCCGGAAGGAAACTGTCGAACGCCTCGAAATACTCATGCGTCGCTCCCGGACCGCCATGCAGCAGCAACACCTTGATGGAAGGGTTGTTGCCGGTCCGCCGGGTCCAGACATTGAACGTGCCGAAGTCCGTTTCAACGGGAATCACGCGCACACCGCCCGACAGCACGTCGCTGCGACCGGTGTTGTCGAAGTACGCCAGGCTGCGCTCGGGGTGATCGCGTCCTGCCGTGCACGCGGCGAGCAGGAGTGTGGAGATGATGAAGACGAGATTGCGCAGATGCATGGTTGGCTCCTTGCCGGAAGAATGCTGAAGGAATTGCCGGATGAGCGTAGCAGGCTGCCGCCGCCGGTCAAGCGATCGGCGGATAGTCCGCGCGCGTCGGCATGCGCTCCATGTGCGGCAGCAGTTCGTCCTGGAAGAGATGGAACAGGCGGCGCAGTTCCCTGACGGGTTCATCGTGATCGTCCACACGAATGTCCCACTGCGGATATTCCTCGCGGTCGAACACGAAGATGTTGCCTGAACGCTCGCCCTTCCTGTCGCCGCCTTCTGCGTCGCCGGCTTCAAGCGCGAGCAGCAGGCGTTCGGCGAGTTCGCGATCCTCGGTGTCGTGCATGGTGTCGATCACGGCATCCAGTACTCGCGGCCCCGCCATGCGATTGCCCTGCGCACAGAATCCGCGACCCTGCCGGTGTCCGGCCCAGTGAAGGTTCTCGCGGCCGGTCCACGCCGCGGTGTTGCCGTCGCGATCCACGATGCCGACCTGGCGTTTTTCCGGATGCGGATCGGTTGCAATCAACTGCTCGAGTGCATGCTTCGCGCTGCATCCGCGTGCAAGCAGTCGAAGACCGTCATAACCGATGTACGGATTGATGAGCGCCTGCGTTGCCACGGCGCCGCAGTGGGCCATGGCGTGCGACGCCAGCTTGCCGACCGCGGTCGCAGCCGTCGCCGCGCCGACACCGCATTTGCCGGTGCGCGCGCAGCGCGCGACGATCGAGAACGTCATGCGCGATGCGCCATCGCGCCCCTCGAAGAAAACATGCCGCCGACCTCGCATCAAGGTGTGCGAAGCAGACGATGGCACACGCAGCACCGTGCTGCCATCCACGCATCACGGGAGCGCACAACGAAAATTCGCAAAGCACCGGCGGCTGCGGTCGTTCCGGGAAATGGGATAGATGAAAGTACGCAGGACCTTCGGCGCACTTCCCGCTGGCGCACAAGGAATTATTTTCGGTTTTTTGCCTTGCAACGGCCGAAAGCAGTCCGCAGTCACTCGTCTCCCGCAATGTTCCATTCAGGAGGCGAACATGAAAACGCTGACTCCAGTCCTGCTTGCAGGACTCTTCTCCTCGGGCGCCGTGCTCGCGCAGGACGTGAACTTCAACGAGAACGACACCGACCAGGACGGCTATCTCAGCCAGAGCGAATGGCAGAACGTGCAAGGCGTGAGTGCATCGTTCGAGCAGGCCGACACCGATGGCGACCAGCGCCTCTCGCGCACGGAAGTGGAATCGGCAAGCACCGGCCAGGGAACGGCGACGTTCGATACGCAGCAGACAAGCAGCGGACAGGGCGACACGCAGTCGACGATGCAGCAGACGGGCGCGCAATCCGGTGCCGCGCAGACCGGCAGCCAGCAGGATGGTTCGCAGTCCGGCTGGCAGTCCGATTCCAGCGCACAGCCGACGATGCAGCAGACGGGTGCGTCCGGCTCGCAACAGGGCAGCG
>CAZRFE010000008.1:45598-47779 GCA_964599565.1 uncultured Gammaproteobacteria bacterium | reverse complement strand
ATGCAGCAGACAGGTGCGTCCGGTTCGCAGCAACGCAGCGGGCCCAAGATGAGCGACGCGGCGTTCCAGCAGATCGACGCGGATGGCGATGACCGCATCAGCCGCGAGGAAGGCAGCAGCAACGAATACGTCAACCGTACGTTCGACGGAATCGATGCAGACAGCAGCGGTTACATCGAGAAGCAGGAGATCAAGGGTGACGGCGCATCGCAGTAACGCCGGCCGTTGAACAGGCAGGCGGCC
The DNA here is from genome assembly GCA_964599565.1 of uncultured Gammaproteobacteria bacterium. Lineage (GTDB taxonomy): Bacteria > Pseudomonadota > Gammaproteobacteria > Natronospirales > JAJUFS01 > JAJUFS01. Next base: position 47,536 of record CAZRFE010000008.1, on the reverse strand, counting down.
CGCACCGGGCCGCCTGTTCCTGTCTTACCACGCCCGTTCGCGTTCCTTGATCTGCGAGGCGGCGCTCGCTGCCGTTTCGCACAGCGACCTGAACTGATCGGTGAGCACGGAAAGCTGCTGCCAGCCGTTCGTGGCTGCACCCTGCGCAATGGCGAGATACTGCGCGGGCAGCTTCGCGGCGGTTGCCTGTGCGGCAAGTTCCTCGCGCGACTTCGAGCACTGCGCGTAATCGCCGCGCGCCTTGCGCAGCTGCGCGTTCGCGTTCGCGATGAAACGCGTCAGCGCTTCGCGCTGCTCGGCGAGTCCGCGCTTGCGGATCGGATTGACGCAGCCGGGGTCGCGGTAATCCGCCATGCCGATCACCGGGCACGTCGTTTCCACGTCATCTTCGATCCGCGCGTCAAGATTCCACTGTTCCTGCCGGTAGTCTTCCGCGACGTCGATGCCGGACTGCGCCTGCGCGATGTTCATCTCGCACGTCATCGATGCGGGATCGAGCAGTCGCGCGATGAGGTCGCCCTGGCTGTCGCTGACGGCGCTGGCGCCTGCGGACATTCCGCTCATGGCGAGCTGCTGTGAACGCATCATGTCTGCCATCGCCTGTTCCTCGGCGCGCGCGAGCAGCGCATCGGCGGCGTCGCAGCTTTCCGGTTGCAGGGTGGAAGGAATTTCCGGCAGTTCGAGCATCAGCGCGGACGGCGACGGTTCCGCCGCGAAGGCGGGCAGGGTGAAGGACAGCAGGATGCCGGCGAGGCAGGCACGTTTCATTGCGGGTGCTCCCATGCAAGCGCGAGTGAATGTGTGAATGTGCGGCAGGGGGCGTGCAGTCCCCCAACTGCGCGGCGCATGATACCGGCAATGCGCGCAGACGTCTCGCCCGATCGATGGCGTATCATCGCGCGCGTTCACGGGCGAGCCGGAAGGGGGTGGCAACCATGTTCATCGGTCATTTCGCGGTGGGGTTCGCCGCACGGAAATTCGCGCCGGCGGTATCGCTCGGCACGCTTTTCCTGGCCGCGCAGTTCGTCGACCTGCTGTGGCCGACGCTGCTGCTGCTCGGCATCGAGCATGTGCGCATCGCGCCTGGCATCACCGCGTTCACGCCGCTGGATTTCGAAAGCTACCCGGTGTCGCACAGCCTGCTTGCCGCACTCCTGTGGGGCATCGCGTTTGCACTGCTTTACCGGTGGCGGAAACGCCGCTCGCGCGGCGCATTCGTGCTTGCCGCGCTCGTCGTGAGTCACTGGCTGCTGGATTTCGTCGTGCACCGTGCGGACCTGCCGATTGTTCCCGGCAGCGATTTCAAGGTCGGGCTCGGCCTGTGGAATTCGGTGGCCGCGACGCTGGCGCTCGAACTTGCGCTGTTCGGCGCGGCGCTGTGGCTGTACGTGACGTCAACGCGCGCGAAGGATCGCACGGGCGTGTTCAGCCTGTGGGGTCTTGTCGTCTTCCTGCTGCTGATTCATTTCGCGAATGCGTTCGGCGAACCGCCGCCGAGCGTCACCGCCATTGCCTGGGTCGGGCAGGCGCAGTGGCTGCTCGTGATCTGGGGCTACTGGATCGACCGGCATCGCGAAAGCACGGCCGGGAAACCGCTGCGCGCCGCCTGAAGACGATCAGTCGCCGCGCGGCAGTTCGCGATCCACGTCGTGCTGCCGCGGCCCGCGGTCGCTCAACCTTGCAGGATTGCCTGCCTGTTCGCGTTCCACGCCCGCGCCATCCTGCATGCCTTCGTCCGCGCCCGTGCTGCGTGCACCGCGACGCGCTTCGCGATCCGCCTGCTGCGCATCGCTGTCCGCGCGGCGCGATCCCGCCGGCGCGGTGCGTTCCTGCGGTTCGTCATTCGCGCGCGCGGCCTTTCGCCGCATGGCATCGCCTTCTTCCTCGGCGTGCTGCAGGCGTTCGCGCCGCGCATCCTGTTCCATCTGCGAGGGAACA
>CAZRFE010000008.1:0-45498 GCA_964599565.1 uncultured Gammaproteobacteria bacterium | reverse complement strand
TGCTTGCCGTGGTTCATCGCTGCTTCTCCGTCCGTTGTTCGGGTCGAACTTAGGCCGTGCGGATGAAGGCAGGACAGCCAGCGATCCACCTAGTTGAAACCACCCTTGGGGAGTCCGGCGTGGCTGCGCAGATCATCTATTCTCAATGGGTCATTCCATGCTCTCGAAGGAGGGGCGATGAGCACCGAAATGCTGTACCTCGTACTGACGGCAACATTCACCGCGCTGCTGTGGCTGCCATATGTTCTCAACCGGATCGCGGTGCGCGGCGTCGCGGCCACCGTCGGTTATCCCGACAATCCAGCGCCGCTTGCGCCATGGGCTGAGCGCATGAAGGCCGCGCACATGAACGCGGTGGAGAACCTCGTGGTGTTCGCGCCGCTCGTGCTCGCGGTGGAAGTGCTCGGCGTCAACACCGCAGCGACGGCGATGGCGGCGATGGCGTACTTCTGGGCGCGCGTCGTGCATTACATCGTGTACGCGCTCGCGATTCCGTGGCTGCGCACGCTTGCGTTCGCCGCCGGTCTTGCGGCGCAGCTCACGCTGGCCGCGGCGCTCCTGGTGTAGGCAGGCGGCGGCCCTGCGGCCGCCGCATTCCATCAGTAGTAACCGTGCACCTGCAGGAACGCGACTTCGCGGTTCTGCAGGTCGATCGCGGGATCGCCGTCGTAGATGCGTGCGCCAAGACGCAGCTCGACGAACTCGAACGGAAAGTACTCCCACACCACGCTGTAGCGCCGCTGTTCGTCGTCATCGAAATCGACGTTCGGATCGAAGTGTTCCGCCGTGAGCTTCAGGTTGTGCCCCTGCCGCACGAGCCAGTTCGCCTCGACGAGCGCGATGCGCTGATCGAGCGTTCCCGCTGCGAGCGTGTCGTCGCTGATGGTGTCGATCTCCGCAAGCCATGCGACGGGCCCGGTGCGCAGGCCCGCGAACACGTTCTGCATGTTGCGCGTGCCGGCCTCGGTATCGTTCATGTTCACGCTCGCACCGGCGCGCCATCGGCCCGCGACGCGCACGGCCCGCAGGCTCAGCTGCTTGCCATCATCGATCTCCGCACCGCCGCCGGTGCCGTTCGATACCGCCGCCTGCAACGACCAGCGCGCCGTCTCCCAGCCGATCTCCATGCCGCGATCCGGCGTGTTGAAGTTGATGCCCGTTGCCTGGCGGATGAACGCGGTGTCGTCTTCAAGCCGCAGCCCGAACGGGAGATACATCTGTCCTGCCTTCACGTACCAGTCGTGATCCTGGGACCAGTAACGTGCGTAGGCTTCCAGCGTGAGGCTGCCGCCGGGCGCGACGCGCTGATCGAGGTAGACGTCCACGCGGCCGGGGAGCGGCGAGAAGTCGAGGTAAAGACGCGTTTCCTCGAGCGCGAATTCCTGCACGCTCTCCTGGTTCGGCACATCGATGAACGTTGCGTTGCTGCGCAGGTTGCCGCCGGCGGCAAGATGGTCGTTCACGCGACCGGTCCATTTCGCATCCGTGGCGGCGAGCGATTGCGCGGCGAGCGTCATCTGCGCATAGAGATTGCCGTACGCGTTGCGCATGCCGCCGCCGCTGGCGTTGACGTGACAGCTTGCGCATTTCATTCCCTGTTGCACGGCGATCCACGGTTCGGCGTGCACGGACGGCGCGCACAGAAGCGCAAGCCCCAGCCCGAGAAGGGCCGGGGCGTGTGAACGGTGCATCATTGCGCGCGCTCCACGTCGAACTGCACGACGAAGTCGCCGCCGGGTTCGCCGTCGGCATCGCCGTCGATCACGCGACCGGCGCGATCCGCGACGGCATACGCGCCGGAGCCGGCGACGCGCACGGCGTAACGGCCGTTCGTCCATGCGTTGTCCGGTGCGCGCAGTTCGATGACCGTCGGTGCAAGCGAGGTAATGCGCAGCGATGCATTCATCGTGCGCGGCGCCTGCGTGAGCGCATCGATGTCGTCGAGCTTCACGAGCTGCACGGAACCTTCATGCAGCAGCGATGCATCGAGCTCGCCGTCTGCAACCAGCAGGATGCGTGCAGGCGGCGCATCGAGCACGCTGTCCGCCACCGGCCATGCGCTGTCCAGTGTCGCGACGCGCTTGTAGTCCGGCGTATCGCTGCCTTCGCCGTCGGCGCCGGAATCCTGCGCGCCGTCCGTTATCCACTGGCGTATCGCATCGATGGTCGCCTGCGAGAGATACGGTCCGCCCTGCGGCATGCGATCGCCGACGGCCTGCGAGCCTTCGAGCTTGTGAATGATGTAGCTGCCGTCCGGGTTGCCCGGATCGACGCGCATCAGTTCCGGCACTTCAACGCTCGCGACGTCGACGAGCATGGCATAGGACGCGCCTGCTTCCAGGCGCAGGCCCTGCGGTGCGCTCGAGCCTGCGTGACACGCGGTGCAGATCGGCGTGAAGACGTTTTCCTGGATGGACGCGAGCGTCGGCTCGATGGTGTCGTCGTCGTTGTTGTTGTCGGGCGGTGGATCGTTCGTGGTGTCACCACCGCCACCACCACCGCCACCACCGCACGCGCTCATCGCAAGCAGCAGCACGCAGGCGAGAATCGCCGCGAACAAGGGGTTTCTGCGCGCGGCAGAAGAAGGTCTGAAAGCCGGCATGGTGCACCTCCGCGGTTGAGCAGGTATGTCAGCCAGCCGCACGCGCGGCATGGTTCGAGCGTGAATCCCGGTGCGCGGGGAAAAGGTTTCAACGAAGGATGAAGAAAGATCAGTGGAGCGGCGGGTATTGCCAGTGGCTTGCGGCATCCGCTGTCATCGGCTGCGCGATGAAATTGCCCTGCGCGCAATCGCAGCCGTGCTGAACGAGATAATCCAGCGTCTCGGCGTCTTCCACGCCTTCGGCGATGACGAGCAGTCCAAGCCGGTGACCGAGCTGTATGAACGCATCGACGATCTTGCGGCAGTCGCCCGATGCACGCACGCGGCGCACGAAGGCGCGGTCCACCTTCAGTTCCGAGAACGGCAGGCGCACGAGCTGCGCGAGCGAGGAATACCCGGTACCGACATCGTCGATGGCGGCGTGGAATCCCTTCAGGCGAAGCCGCGTCACCATTTCAAGCGCATTGGCCGGATCGCGCATCGTCGCCGTTTCCGTCAGCTCGAGAATGATCCGTCGCGGTTCGATGCCGAAGACGAAGCATGCCGCGGCGAGATCCTCGGGAAATCCGCCATCAACGAGCGCGGCCGTCGAGAGATTGACGCACAGTGCAATGTCGTCATCGCGATGGAATTCGGCGAGCCACGCGAGACCCTGCTCAAGCAGTTGCGCGGTCAAGGTGCGGATGAGGCCGAGCTGTTCGGCGAGCGGGATGAAATCGAGCGGCGCGATTCGAGCGCCGTCCGCGGTTTCCCAGCGCGCCAGCGCTTCGAAGCCGACGAGCTTTCGCGTGTCGCAGGCGATCTTCGGCTGGTAGACAAGATGAATGCGACGATCGCGCACCGCGGCGCGCAGCGTCTTTTCCATGGCATCGGATACGTGTGCCGGTGCGGCGTCGGCAGACATGCTGGCGGCAACGAGGCGCTGGCCGTCGCCGTCGAGCAGCGCGCACAGCGCTGATGCGTTCACCGGTTTTGCAATGACGCCTGCAACGCGCACACCCTTGCCTGCTGCCGCGCGGCGAACGGCGTCCGCGAGCCTCGCATCGAGGCGCGTTGCGAAGACAAGGGTTGCCGTGCTCTGCACGAGCGCGAGCTGCCGGACGATGTCGATGACGTCGAAACCGGCGGCCGCCGGTTCGAGAACGATGTGCGTGGGCCGCAGTGTTGCAAGCGACGCGAGGAAATCCTCGCGCGTCGAAACGCATTCGATGTCTTCGATCGCGAGGATGCCGCGCACTGTTTCATACAGGGCCGGGTCATCGTCAACGATCAGGATGCGCTTGTTCACGTGAATGCTTGCCTGAGAGTCTCGATTCTCCGCGCTGCCGCGTGCGTGCGCAAGGACGTTATGACATGTCGCGATGCGCGGACATAAGACATTCAACCGATGGAAACCCGTGGGTCGATCTGCCATACCGCTGTCATGTCACGGTTGCAGCAACGCGTCACCGATCTGCTTGCGCGCGCGGACATCCGCGTCGGCGGCGCGCGGCCCTGGGACATCCGCGCGCACGATCCGCGCTTCTATCGCCGGGCGATGCTGCAGGGTTCGCTCGGCCTCGGCGAGGCGTACATGGACGGCTGGTGGGATTGCGCGGACCTTGATGGCATGTTCGCGCGCCTGCTCGATGCCGACGTGCATCGGAAGATCAGCGACTGGCACAACGCGCTGCTCGCGCTGCGCACGCGGCTTTTCAACCTGCAGACGCGCGCCGGCGCATTCCAGATCGGCGAGCGGCACTACGATCTTGGCGATGAGCTGTTCGAGTGCATGCTCGATCCGCGCATGATGTATTCCTGCGCGTACTGGCGGCACGCGGAAGATCTCGAAGCCGCGCAGTTGGCCAAGCTCGATCTCGTCGCGCGCAAGCTCGGGCTTCGTCCCGGCATGCGCGTGCTCGATGTCGGCTGCGGCTGGGGCGGGGCGGCGCAGTACATGGCGGAAACCTGCGGCGTGGAAATGGTCGGCGTGACGGTCTCCGCGCACCAGGCGGAACATGCGGCAAGGCGCTGCGCGGGCCTGCCGGTGGATATCCGCCTCGAGGATTACCGCGACCTGCCGCGCGCATTCGGCGGGCATTTCGATCGCGCGTTTTCCATCGGCATGTTCGAGCACGTCGGTTACCGCAATTACCGGCGCTACTTCGAGGTGCTGCGCCGCTGCCTGAAGCCGGACGGTGTGTTCCTGCTGCACACCATCGGCCGCAACACCAGCAGCACGCACACCAACCCGTGGATCGCGCGCTACATCTTCCCGCGTTCGAACCTGCCTTCCATCCGCCAGATCGGCGCCGCGTGCGAGAACCTGTTCGTCGTCGAGGACTGGCACAACTTCGGCACGGACTACGACCGCACGCTGCTCGCCTGGCACCGCAACTTCGAAGCGCACTGCGGCGATCTTCCATCCCGCTACGATGAACGTTTCCGCCGCATGTGGCGGCTGTACCTGATGATGAGCGCCGCCGGCTTTCGCACGCGCCGCATGCAGCTGTGGCAGCTGGTGCTCTCCCCGCACGGCATTCCCGGCGGGTACATCGCGCCGCGCTGAATCTCCCCGCGTCGCTGTATGCAGCGCAGGTTCACGCTGTGCATCCGCACCGTGGAATGAATGATCCGGCGTAGTGTGCGGCGCATGTCCGGCGGCAACACTGGATGCCGTGAACGTTCCCTTGCCATGCATCGCGAAGCCCGCGCGATGACGCTGCTCGCGCCCTTGCTGTTCGCCGCGATTCCCGCCTTGCCGCCCGATGTCGACTGGTCGTTGAAGAAGCGCCTGCTGCGCGAACGCGTGGCGGAGGTCGTGGCGGCGGGCAACGCGCTGTTCGGCCGGCATGATGCGCGTCCCGGGCTTGTGCTCGACCGGCTGCCCGGCCTGCACGGCAGCTACGATCACGAATGGAACGTCATGTCGCTGGACCTTGAATCCATCCACGATGCGGAGAAGTTCTGGCACGTGTATCACGTGACGATCGCGCATGAATGGGCGCATCGCCTGAATGGCGCGCTGCACGGCGCGCGCGGACATGACGAGGACTTCATGCAGGTGCTGACGGCGCTGCGCAGGGCGCTTCACGGCGGGCGCTGAACTCACACTTATTAATGATGTCCGAGTGCGTATGTGTTGCTGCAGCGCCAGTCCGCCCGGCCGTGCCGGCGTGCGATCCACTCAGTGGGAAATTGGCCCTGCGCTTGCTACTATCGCCGCCTTCCGTTTGACAGAATCCTGCTGACCGTGGTCCTGCCTATGCCGTCAATTCGTTGCCTGGTGCTGCTCGCGCTGCCGCTGACCGGCTGCGCCATGGATGCGGAAACCGTCCGCGCTATCGAGAAAAGACAGGCGGAGCAGGCGCAGCTGCTCGCCGAGCAGAACTCGCTCATCGAGGAGCAGACGTCGCTCATCGCGCAATCCGCCGAGTCCTACCAGCGCATGGTGGAAATGGTCGCGGATCTCGACCGCACGCTGCGCACCCTGCAGGACGGCATCGCGGCCATGCCGAAAGCGCCCATCGAGGAGAAGGACGAGACAGCACCGCAACCGCCGACCCCCGCACCGAACGCCGGCAAGACGGTTCTCGGGCGCAACGAGTGGGCGTGGGTCGAGCTGCTCGGTCGCAACCTCAAGGCGCGCGTGGATACCGGCGCGCTGTCCTCGTCGCTGAATGCGACGGAGCTGCAGCCTTTCGAGCGCGACGGGCGCGACTGGATACGTTTCCGTGTGCCGGACGAGGAACATCCGGACGGCGGGGAAGTCTACGAGACGCCGCTCGTGCGCTACGTGCGCATCCGCCAGGCGTCCGTCGAGGAACTGGATCGCCGCCCGGTGGTGAAACTCACGGTGCGCGTCGGCGACATCGTCGATGAAACCGAGTTCACGCTGAACAACCGCGAAGACATGCTCTATCCGCTGCTGCTCGGGCGCAATTTCCTGCGCGATGTCGCCGTTGTCGATGTGGCGCGCAAGTTCCTGCACGACAAGCACGTGATCGATGCGCCCGACGCGCCGGTGTCCGCTGAATGAACGCCCGGCGCACGCCGTTTCATCTTCTGATCCTGCTGCTTGTCGCCGCGGGCTGCCTGCTCACCTGGTATCGCCATGCGGTGTTCGACGTGCCGTGGCTGCCCGGCGAGAAACGGCAGATATGGTCGGTGGAAGCGAAGGTGGATTTCTTCGCCTCCGGCGACCCGGTGAAGGTATCGCTCGCGATTCCCGACACGCAGCCCGGCTTCGAGCGCGTGGGCGAGCACACCGCGAGTCCGGGTTACGGGCTTGCGTTCGTCGGCGATGCGTATGACCGCCGCGCGGAATGGTCGATCCGTTCCGCGCAAGGGCAGCAGACGCTTTACTACCAGGTGGAAATGCTCGTCGATCCCGGCACGCTTGACGATCGAGTCTCGACGCCGCCGCCGCTGCGGCAGGTGTTCCTCGACGGCCAGCATGCCACCGCGACCAGCCAGCTCCTGCAGCGCGCGCGGGAACGCTCCGCGGATCCATACACGTTCGCGCGCCAGCTGATCATCGAGTTCAACAACCAGGCGCAGAGCGCGCAGCTGCTGACGCAGGTGAAATCGCGCGGCGAATGGCTCGTCGACCTGCTGCACGCGGCGGGCATTCCCGCGCGCGAAGTGCATGCGCTGAATCTCGAGGACGGGCGGCGCCGGCAGTCGGTGTCGAATCTCCTGCAGGTGTTCGACGGCAACGCCTACCGGCTGTTCAACATCCGCACCGGCGAGCAGGGACAGCGCGCGAACCAGCTCCTGTGGGAGTACGCATCAAGTCCGCTGCTTGATGTCGTCGGCGGCACGAATTCGCAGGTGAGCTTCTCGATGATCACGCAGGACGTGCCCGTGAACCGCATGCTGCAGGAAGGCACGCTGTCGCTCGGCGAGAACGTGCTCGATCTTTCCATCCACAGCCTGCCGCTCTCCGAGCAGGCGCTGTTCAAGGGCATCCTGCTGATTCCCGTCGGTGTGCTGATCGTGTCGCTGCTGCGCATCCTCATCGGCGTGCGCACGTCCGGCACGTTCATGCCCGTGCTCATCGCGATGGCGTTCATCCAGACGAGCCTCGTCACCGGGCTCGTCGGCTTCCTGCTCGTCGTCGGCATCGGCCTTCTGATCCGCGGGTATCTTTCCCGGCTCAACCTGCTGCTGGTGGCGCGCATCTCCGCGGTGATCATTTCGGTGATCATCATCATCGCGACGTTCTCGGTGATCTCCTTCCAGCTCGGGCTTTCGGAAGGGCTGAAGATCACGTTCTTCCCGATGATCATTCTCTCGTGGACCATCGAGCGCATGTCCATCCTCTGGGAGGAGGAAGGGCCGAAGGAAGTGCTGCGCCAGGGCGGCGGTTCGCTGCTCGTCGCGGTGCTCGCGTATCTCGTGATGAGCAATGACGTCGTGCGGTACCTGACGTTCAACTTCCTCGGCCTGCAGCTCATCTTCATGGCGCTCGTGCTGCTGCTCGGCAACTACACCGGCTATCGCCTGACGGAGTTCCGCCGCTTCCGTCCGCTGCTCTCGCCGCGGGGATGACGCGATGCTCGATTGGCTGAAGAGCATGCTGCCGAACCGCGCGCTCGCCGAGATGGGCGTGATGGGCATGAACCGGCGCAACATTTCCTACATCTCGCCTTACAATCCGCGCAACCTCTATCCGCTCGTCGACGACAAGCTCAGGACCAAGCGGCTTGCACTTGAGCACGGTGTTGCAACACCCGCGCTGCTCGGCGTGATCGACAACCAGCACGACGTGATGAAGGTGAGCGAGCTTGTCGCGGACCACGCGGGGTTCTGCGTCAAGCCTGCGAACGGTTCCGGCGGCAAGGGCATCCTCGTCGTGACGCGCGCAGCGGACGGCAGCCTGCGCCGCTCCAACGGCCGCGCGCTCGAAATCACCGACGTGCAGCGGCACGTGTCGAACATTCTCGCCGGACTGTTCTCGCTCGGCGGCGCGCCGGACGTCGCGATGTTCGAGGCGCTGCTCGAAGTCGATGACGCGCTCGGCGCATACACCTTCGAAGGCGTGCCGGATGTTCGCGTCATCGTGTTCAGCGGCTTTCCCGTGATGGCGATGATCCGTCTTTCCTGCGCGGCCTCGAACGGCAAGGCAAACCTGCACCAGGGCGCGGTCGGCGTCGGCATCGACATCGTCAGCGGGCGCGCGGTGCGTGCCGTCCAGCGCAACCAGCCGATCGTCGTGCATCCGGACACCGGGCGCGATCTGCTCTCGCTGCGCGTTCCGCAATGGGACACGCTGCTGGAACTTGCCTGCGCATGCGCGGACATGACGGGACTCGGTTATCTCGGCGTCGATCTCGTGCTTGATCGCACGCAGGGGCCGATGCTGCTCGAACTCAATGCGCGTCCGGGCCTGACCATCCAGATCGCGAATGGCGCCGGCCTGCTGCCGCGCCTGCGCCGCATCGAAAACCTTCCGCGCGCTGGATCCATCGGCAAGGGCGAGCGCATCGCGTTCGCGCGCCGTCACTTCGCAAGCACGCTCACGGATTTTTCCGCCGTCGACGAACCGCAGCGCGCGGTGGTCTGACGCCGTTCATTCGAGCACTCACGCGACGGGCGGCTCCGCCCATCCCCTCAGGCAACTTCCACCACGCGGTGCAGGCAATCCATCAGCGCACATCGCGCCGTTTACAGCGAATCCCCGAAAACAAAGGCGTCCCGCGCGGCGCATGGTCCGCAGACCTGATCCTTCCATCCGCAGGAGAACGCCATGACCGTGAGACTCTTCGACGCGAAAGGAACGCCGCTTGAACAGCAGAAGTTCACGTGGCGCGAACTTGCGCCGCCGCCCATCAGCAAGCTCGACGACGATGCGTTCACGCGCGTGCGCGTGATTCTCATGAACGGCATCGAGCAGCAGGCGAACCGCTTCCAGCATCTGTGTGCGCAATCCAACGGCGCGCTGCGCGAACCGCTCGCGCGCATCCGTCGCGTCGAACATCATCAGCAGACGATGGTGAACTGGCTGCTCTCCGCGGACCATTCGCCGCTCGAGACCACGATCGCGTACGAGCAGGTGGCGATCGAGGTGACCGCCGCCATCGCGCAGCAGGAACCCGATCCGTATCTCGCGCAGGTGTATCGCTTCGGCCTGCTGGAAGACTTCGATCACATGTACCGCTATTCCGCGCTGCTTGACCGTGTCGAAGGCATGGATGCGAACAACATCCTGCAAAGCTACACGGACGTCATTCCCGGCCGCCCGACGATCGACGAGCATCGCGATCCGAACGACGACCTGCGCGCTCACTACGACCGAAAGACCGCGGCGCCGGTCACGAAGATGAATGCGCTCACCATCATGTCGGGGGAGTACCAGACGCGCGACTACTACATGAACATCGGCCCGACATTCGCCGATCCCCTCGCGCGGCAGCTCTACGCGGAAATTGCATCCATCGAGGAACAGCACGTCACGCAGTACGGCTCCATCATCGATCCGGACGAAACCTGGCTGGAGAAATGGGTGCTATATGAAGCGAACGAGGTCAACAACTACTACAGCTGCATGGCGTCGGAATCGAATCCGCGCGTGAAGGCGATCTGGGAGCGTTTCCTGGATTACGAACTCGGCCACCTGCATCTCGTGATGGAACTGTTCAAGCAGCACGAGCGCCGCGACCCGGCGGAAATTCTCCCCGAAGCGCTGCCGGATCCGATTGCCTACCAGAGCCAGCGGGAATTCGTACGGCGCACGCTGGCGCAGGAACTGAACCTGCGCGCCGCGGGCACGCAGTTCGTCGACAAGGCCGAGGAGCGCGACGCCTCGCGGCAGTACCGGCAACAGCTGAATGCAGGCGGTTCACCGTCCGATGCGGTTGCGGCGGATTATCAATGGCGCCCGGGTACCGAACTCAACCGGCACTCAACGCGCGCTGCCTGAACGAACGGGAGACACAGCAATGGAAAAATCGACATCAATGGGCATGAATCGCACCGGCGCCGACATGTCGCCGGTGCACAGCAGGGAAATGGCAAGCGGCGCGAAGGAAATGACACCGCCGGGCAGCCGGGCGGGTGCGGGACTCGCGGAGCCTGGCCGTGCGTACATTCTCGAAGCAGACCCGGTCGGTTCCGTACCGATGCCCGGTACGATCAAAGGCGCGCTCAAGTCCGCGATGGACAAGTTCACCGGCCACAACCCCGAAGTGCTGATCAACAAGCTCGGCGAGCGGCTCGCGTTCGAGCGCAGCGGCGTTCGCCTGTACGACAGCCTGCTGCGCAAATGCGACGCGCTTGCGAGCGTGCAGGACATTGCGCCGGTCTCGATCCGCGACCTTGAGGAGATGCGCGATGAAGAAGCGGAACATTTCCGGCTGCTGAGAGATGCGATCGAAAGCCTTGGCGCGGACCCGACGGCGCAGACGCCGGATGCGGATGTCAGCGGCATGGCCGCGACGGGATTCCGCAAGGTGATCGCGGATCCGCGCACGTCGTTGTCGCAATGCCTGGAAGCGATGCTCGGCGTCGAGATGATGGACAACGCGGCATGGGAACTGCTCATCGCGCTTTGCAATGAAATGAACCTTGATGACATGGCGAAGACGTTCGGCCATGCGTTGCGCCAGGAAGAAGTGCACATGAAGCGCGTGTTGAACTGGTACGAGAATTCCGTGCTGATGCAGGCCAGCCGGATGGCAGATACGCGTCATTGATGGTGCGTCGCGGAAACGAAAGTGAATTTCACATAATGCTTGTCGCGATTCCCTTTCTGTTGCAATCTCTGCAGCGAGAGGGGGAACGCTCATGCTGCGCAACGACGAGCAATGGCTCGCACTGACCGACGAGTTCTATACCGCGGCGATCAACGGCGAAAGCTGGTATCACGCGCTGGAAGGACTCGCTGCCGCGACAGGTTCGGCGGTCGGCGAACTGATCTGCGTCGGCCCCCGGGCCGCTGTTCCCGTCAACATCATGACCAACGTCGAACCGGGCTTCCATGAAGCGTTCGTCGCTGCCGGCGGCGGCGATCCCGACGTCAATCCGCGCATCGCCGCCGGCATGAAGGCGCCTGTTCTCAAGTCGCTCGCCGAATCGGATTTCATCACGCCGGACGAATACCGGCGCAACGCGCATTACCAGGAATTCGCGATCCCCTGGAACATTCCGTTTCTCTGCGCGTCGGTGCTTGAGAGAAACGACGAACTGATGATTGGTCTTGCGGTTGCGCGCACAGCGCAGCAGGGACATATCCTGGATGCCGAGCGTGCCGTCTTCGAGTCGCTTGCGCCGCACGTGCGCGCGGCGGTGCGCATGCAGATCGCGCTGGAAGGCCAGGGCGACGAGCTGCTCAACGGCACCATGGAAGCGCTGTCCATGCCGGCGTTCGTCTGCAATGGCAGCGGCAAGGTGCTGGCGCTGACACCGCCCGCGGAAGCGCTGGTTGGCGCGCAGCGCGGCCTGCAGCTTCGAAACGGCCTGCTGCAATGCGTGAATGCAGTCGATGCGAAGACGCTTCGCGATGCGATCGATGCAGCGGCCGCGCCACGCCGCGCGGCGACTGGACCGTCACTGAAGACGGTGATCCTGCGTGGCGATGGCGAAACCGTGCCATTGCTCGTGCTGGATGTCATCGGGCTTCCTTCGCGCGCGTTCGCGTTCAGCTTCTCGGCGCGCGTTCTTGTGGTTGCGCGCGGTGAACGCAGCGGCGACGAACGCCGCGTACTGATCCTGAGAAGCGGTTACGGGCTCACCGTCGCGGAAACCGATATCGCACTGCAGCTTTCGCGCGGCAGGACAAGCGAAATGATCGCGGCGCTGCGCGGCGTATCCGTGACGACCGTGCGCAGCCAGATCAAGGTGATCATGGCGAAGACCGGCACCGCCCGGCAGACCGAGCTCGCCGTGCTCATCACCGCGTTCTAGTCCGCGAATGCTTGTCCGCAGGCGCGACAGCCGGTAAAACGAGGCAACCGTCTCGCCCGGAGTTCGTCATGGCCGCCTGGCTGGTTCCTGCACTGAAAGCCGTCCTGCCGCACCTTGGCAGCATCATTGCCGCCACCGCGCCCGTGTTCACGCGCAACAGGAGCGATGCGCCGAGCGACGCGCAGGAACTGCTGAAACGGCAGATCGGTGAGTTGCAGGCGGCGGCGGCGCAGAACGCCGCGCACGTGAAGGATCTCGCCGCGCAGCTGCAGACGACCATCGCCGCACTCGAAGAAGCCGCGGCGGTTGCGGATGCGCGCCTGCGCCGCGTGCAGCTGCTGTGCGGACTTGCCGTCCTGCTGTCGCTGGCCGCGTTGCTGGTCGCGATCTTCGCGTGAGATGTCCCGCATGACCGTTCACGGCAATCCGCTCATCGTGCTGCGCAATCCGCGCGCCGGCGACATCGGCTGGATCATTCATCGCCACGGTGCGCTGTACGCGGAAGAGTACGGCTGGAACGAGAAGTTCGAAGGTCTCGTCGCGGAAGTTGCGGGCGCGTTTCTTCGCGACCATGACGCGCGGCGCGAACGCTGCTGGATCGCGGAGCGCGAAGGCCGCATCGCGGGTTCCATCTTTCTTGCGCGCGGCGACGGAAACCTCGCGAAGCTGCGCCTGCTGTATGTCGAACCTTCCGCGCGCGGGCTCGGCATTGGCCGCGTGCTCGTCGAGGAATGCGTTCGCACCGCACGCGACTGCGGTTATGCAGGCATCACGCTCTGGACGACGAGCGCGCTGCATTCCGCGCGGCGTCTTTATGAAGCTGCGGGTTTCCAGCTTGAATCGGAAGAAACGTTCGACACGTTTGGTCCGATGCTCACCGGACAGCACTGGCTGCTCACCTTCGACAGTTGATTCCTTTTGTGTACAAGCGACGGTTGCATACAGGAAAACCTGTATGTCGTACCGCAGATTCTCAGCGAATGCTGCACAGCGTGACATAAAACAGGTTTCCGTCACGTCGCTGCCTTGTTAGATTACCCGTTCAGTCATGTTCCATAACACGCCTCGCGCCGGCGCAAACCCGTCGCCGGTTTTTTTCGTGCCTTGCAGGAACAGGATCTGTACATGCTCGTCACCGACATCGTCCAACGCGCCGTTTCCGGCAGGCTTCGGTTCGATTTCATCGAATCGACCATCACCGCAATGAACGGTGGCGGACTGTCGTCGCAGAAGGGGCGTGCTCACTGCGATCCCGGCGATGGCTGCTTTCTCTACCACTTCCAGCCGCGCGGCTCGTTCCGTGATGAATGGATTGGCGAAGGCGGCTATTTCAACATCGATGAACCGTCCGCTGTCCTGTTCAATCTCGCCGGTGTCGAGCGCAGCAGCTCGACGTGGATTGCGAACGACGTGCAGCTGCGGCTCGCGCGCGGCTCCAACGGTCTCGCGGTGCATGGCCATGTGCACGAATGGACGCGCATCGATGAGCGTTCCGTGCAAAGCTCGTTCACGCGCGTCATCGTGCCGGGACATTTCCTGTATCCGACAACCGTTCGTCACGCAGCGGGACACCACACGCGCGGCGCCATCGTATCCGTCGATACCCTTCGCCTTGAATTCCGCGACTACGGCGACTACACGGAAATCAGCGCAATCAACACCGCCGAGCTGCCGGAAAACTTCGCGGAATGCGCGGTCAGTGCACTCGCACGTGTTCTCGATCGCCCGCTCGCCTGGGTTTACCGGGAAAGGCACAGCAACCGGCATCGCATCATCACCGTGCAGCACCGGGAGCCCGCGATGAATGCCGGCGCACAATCCGATGCCGCCGGTACGCCGCTTCCCGGCTACAACGCGTTCTGGAATTCCTACTCCGAGGAACTGACAGCGCTGCTGTAGCGTTTCACGTCACCACGTCTTCTCATTCCGAAACCTGCGGTGACGCTGCGCATGCGCGCAGCGTTGCCGTGCCTGCCGGAAGGAATGGATGACCGCGCGCGACGATCAGTCCGCCGCGCGATCGCGCGCGATATAGATCAGCGTGGAGACATGATTCCAGGTTTCGCCGCCATCTCTCGATACATCGCCGATGTGCACGATCCTGTTGGTGCCAAGACCGTGCAGCGTCACGCGCAGGAGCACGGGTTCGTCGTCCTCCATCGCGTTGCCGGTGTAGACCAGCGCGTTGCCGGCGATCGCACCGTCGGCATGGATGAACCAGCCGGTGCTGTCGACATACACCTGGCGAAGGATGGTTGCGGCTTCGTCGGCGTTCTGCGGATCGGGTTCGACCCAGTGAAGCCCGATGGCGCTCTTGCCGTCGACGGTTTTCCATTGCTCGACGAGCGCGCAATCGCCCGCGCCACGGCGCAGCGCGAATTCACCGGCGCTCGCATCGTCGCGAAACACCTGCCATTCGCCGACAAGCAACGCGAGCCGGTTGAACGCTGCGTTGCCGCACGCCGTTGCGGGCATCGGCAGAAGGACGAGCATGGAAAACATGAGACGAATGAAACGCATCGGCGGCTCCGGGTGGGCGCATGTTCACTATGCGAACGCACCCCCGCGCGCGCATTAGGGTAAATGCCGCAGATGCGCATGAAACGTGCGCACATGCTGTTGCGGTTTCGCAGCCGCACGCGCTGACAGATCGCACTACGGGTAATCGCCGATAGGCATGCGCGCGCGCGAACGGTTTCCTGTGCAGGGTGCGCATGAACGCATGCCGCACGCGAACGTACGCATTCTTGAAAAACCTGCAAGCAATACCAATCGACAAGACAGGCGAATCCGATTCGTGCCACGACGTCCACCAGGAGAAAGATATGGAACCGACAGACAAGACCAATTCCACCACTGCAGGCAACGGTCGTGCGGAAGCCAAGCGTCGTCACGCACAGGCGAGCGCGCATGACACGGTCGATCGCGCGGCGCGCGGCGTGCATGACACCGTCGATCGCCTTGCGGGTGCGGCAAGCCGCGCAACCGAATCTCTCGGCGAAGGCAGCGAGCGCTTCGCGGAAACGAAGGAACGCGTGATGGCGCAGACGCGCACCTACGTGCAGACGCATCCGGTTGCGACCATCGGCATCGCCGTTGCGGCAGGCTTCCTGCTCAGCCGCATCCTGCGCTCGGATCATTGATGCAGGATGTGAATGAAGCGCCGCGCGAGCGGCGCGTGCCGAAGGACGCGGCGCGGCAGCCGGCAACCGGTCCGGGCCTTCTCGAAGGGGCGGGTTCGCTGCTGCGTGAAATGCAGGGCATGGCGCACGACTACGTCGTGCTCGCCGCGCTCGAGACAAAACGTGCGGGGCAGAGCCTCATCATCATGATCGCGGCCGGCGTGATGATGGCGATTCTTCTCGTGAGCGCGTGGCTCGGGCTTGTCGCGGCCGGCGTGTTCGGCATGATCGCGGCGAACCTTTCGCCCGCGCTTGCGATTCTCGTTGCGGTGCTCGCGAATCTCGCCGTTGCCGCCGGTCTTTATTTCCTGATCCGCTACAAGCGCCGCGACCTCGCGTTCCCGGCGACGATCCGCAGCCTGCGTCCCGCGCGGGCGGATGAAACGGATCTGCAGGGTAAAGGAGTGCATTGATGCCCGACTCGCGCGACACGAAACTCGCTTCACACGCATCCGATGCGCGCCGGCTTTCGGAGCGCATCGCGGACATGGAACGGCGCATCGCGCTTGAACGCTCGCAGGCGGTGGCGCACAGCCGCGCGTTTCACGGCAGCGTGATGCGGCGGCTGACGTCGCCGACGAGCCTGCTGTTCGCGGGCAGCATGGGCTTCATCGCCGCCGAGATACTGACGACGCGTTCGTCGAAAGCGAAGGGTCGCGGCAGGGCGCGCGCCTCGGGCGGCGGTTCGCTGCTGAAGTCCGTGCTGGGACAGGTGAGCAAGCCGTTGCTGACGATGCTGCAGATGGGTTCCATCGGCGTGCTCGCCAAGCAGAGCCACGACGTGCAGGAAACGGTGAACGAGGTTCAGCAGGCGCCGCAACCGCCGAACGTGCTGCACTGATCGGCAACGGGCGCGAAGGCTGCCATGTACGAGGGAAGAAGGATGCGCGGCGTGGCGGTGTCCGCCACGCCGCGCGGGAAGGTGTGCGGGCGCGCGAGGCGCCTGGATCATTCGCTCTCGTATGAATCTTCCGATTCGTCGTCATACGAATCGTCTTCGTAGTACTCATCTTCGTCTTCGTAGTAATCCGAATCCTCGTCCGAGCTCATCAGTGGGCCGTACTTCTGTTCCATGCGCTGGCTGAACTGCTCGAAGCGCTCCTGGTTCTTGCGGATGAACGCCATGTTGTCGCGCTGCACGGCGGTGAGCTTCGATTCGTCCGCGCCGAACTGCTCGGCCATCGCGGCGCCGAACGCGTTCGCGGCCATGGAGATGGCGAACGTGAAATATTCTTCCAGCGGAAGTCCCGTCGCTTCCATCTGCTTGCGAAGGCCAGGCGCCTTCTCGTCGAAACGCTTCGCCATCGCCGCGAAGTCCATGTCCGTGTCGTCTTCGTCGTCGTCCATCGCGTTCAGCACTTCGGGATGCTGTGTCGCGTAGTCGTACATGATCTCGGTGGCGCGCTCGTACTTGTCCAGCGTCGCGTCGGTGAGGCGGTAGGTTTCAAGATCCGCCGCAGGCGCGGGCGAGACGGCGAGTACGGCAAGCAGGAGTCCGGCAAGCAGGTTGCCGGCGCGATGCATCGGGCGCGGGAACATGATGTTTTCCTTGGGGCGAGGCCGCGGAGCGTGCGGCGGAAAAATGCTCCGTCCGTCTTCGGACGACCGCATGCTCCGCGATTTGCGCGGAACACGCAACGGGCTTTGCGTTTACTGCGCTGCGCGATCGGGGCCTGGATCGAAGCGATAGCCGACGCCGTAGACGGATTGCACCATGTCGATGCCCGGACGCACGGCGGCGAGCTTGCGGCGCAGGTTCTTGACGTGGCTGTCGACGGTACGGTCGCCGACGATGCGGTGATCGGAATAGATGTGTTCCATCAGCTGGTCGCGCGAATAGACGCGGCCGGGCGTCGCGGCGAGCGTCTGCAGAAGCCGGAATTCCACGGCGGTGAGATCAAGCCGCACGCCGTCGATGCTTGCCTCGAAACGGTCGCCGTCGATGGACAGCCCGCCGGCGTCCGGTTCGCTGCCGGCCTGCATGCGCCGCAGCAGCGCCTTCACGCGTGCGACGACTTCGCGCGGGCTGAACGGCTTGCAGATGTAGTCGTCCGCGCCGAGTTCGAGGCCGAGCAGGCGGTCGACTTCCTCGACCTTCGCCGTGACCATGATGATCGGCACCTGCGTGAAGCTGCGCAGTTCGCGGCAGATGTCGATGCCGTCGCGGCCGGGCAGCATGAGATCGAGCAGGATGACGTCCGGCTGTTTCGCGCGCACGGCGGGCACGACGTCGCGACCGTCCGCGAGCGTGCGCGGATTGTGGCCGGCGGCGCGCAGGTAGTCCGCGAGCAGTTCGGCGATCTTGGGTTCGTCCTCGACGATCAGGATGTCGGCTGGATTCACGGTGTCTCTCCGGTTGCGGTCGTGTTGCGTGGAAAGCGCATGTGCATCCACACGCCGCCGAGCGGCGAGTGGCGCGCCTCGATGCTGCCGCGATGCGCGGCGACGATCTTCTGGCAGATGGCAAGGCCGAGTCCATGCCCGCCGCTTGCGCGGTTGCGCGAACCTTCGGCGCGGAACATGCGATCGAGAATG
Source organism: uncultured Gammaproteobacteria bacterium (assembly GCA_964599565.1). Classification (GTDB taxonomy): domain Bacteria; phylum Pseudomonadota; class Gammaproteobacteria; order Natronospirales; family JAJUFS01; genus JAJUFS01. The sequence goes on along the minus strand of CAZRFE010000008.1, from coordinate 27,294 downwards.
CGCGGCAGGTCTTCCCCGGAAACGCCGGGCGCCGTGTCCATGAAATCGACTTCGACGGTTTCCGTGCTCGCCTGCACGGCGACGTCCAGCCGCCCGCCGGCATCCGTGTAGCGCAGCGTGTTCTCGAACAGGTTGCTGAACAGGTGGCCGAGCTGGTCGGCGTCGGCGTCGAGCATCACGGGTGCGGCGTCGGCGGCGACAGTCACGGTGATGTTCGCCGCCGCGTAGCGTTCCGCGAAGCGCGCGCGCGCCTCTTCGATCAGCGCGCGGACGTCGACCTGCTCGGTGCGGTAATTGAGCGCGCCGAGATCCGCCATCTGCAGCTTGTGCAGGTCGTCGACGAGCTTGCTCAACTGCGCGAGTTCGCCGTGCAGCGAGGCGAGCGTCTGCTCGTTCATCGGCCGCACGCCGTCCTCGATCGCTTCCAGTTCGCCGCGCAGGATCGCGAGCGGCGTGCGCAGTTCGTGCGCGATGTCGGAGGTGTATTCGCGCCGCAGCCGTTCGTTGTTCGCGAGCGTGGCGGCGAGGTGGTTGATGTCGCCGTACAGCCGGCCGATGTCGTCGCGGTTGTTCTCCGGCAACTGCACGTCGTAGCGGCCGCCGGCGAGCTGTCGCACGGAGCGCGTCGCGATGCGCAGCGGACGCACGAACAGCCGCGTCAGCAGGATGGCGGCGAGCGCGGCGAGCGCGGCGGTGAGGCCGCCGCTCACGAACAGTACGCGCAGCTGCTGGTCGAGAAAGGTGACTTCCGCGGCTTCGCTCACGCTCTGCACGGGCGCGACGGCAAGGTAACCGACGACGCGGTTTCGCACGTGCAGCGGACGCAGCACGGCTTCCGGTGCAGCGGCGGCTTCGCCGGCGATGATGCGGCGCTGGGGATCAAGCAGCGCAAGGCGCGCAAGCAATGTCGGCGACGGCGGCGGTGCGCTGTAGGGATTCATGCGTCCCTTGATTTCTTCGGCCTGCAGAAAGCGCACGAGAAAGATGCGCCAGTTGCGCGAATCGCTCTGCAGGAACGCCCAGTCGCCGCGCGTTGCGTAGGCCTGCTCGAGCACGTTCTCAAGCTGGCCGAGCCGGCGCAGTTCGAGTTCGCTCAGGAAATTGAGGAAGCCGCGCTGAAAGCCCGTGCGCATCGCGGTGCTCATCAGGACGATGGCGAGCAGGCTGGTGAGGAAAACGACCAGGAACAGCTTCAGGGAGAGATTGAAGCCGGGACGTTTCAAGGGAGAAGGTGCGCGCTGGACATGTGCGCATTCTAGCGCGCGCCCCGTGCGCCCGCCGCGCGAGGGCGGCGGACTTCACGAAAACTCCGAATTCGTCAGTTGGCGCTGCCCTGGGGCTGCGGGGTTTCCTCGGTGTCGAGCGGCTCGATCCCGATCAGCTCGATGTCGAACACCAGCGTTCCCTTCGGTGCGCCGGGACGCGTGGAGTTGTCGTACGCGAGTGCGCCTGGAATCCAGAAGCGGTACTTGTCGCCGACGGTCATCAGCGGAATTGCTTCCTGCCAGCCGGCAATCAGCTGGCCGAGCGGGAAGGTCGCCGGTTCGCCGCGCTGGACGGAGCTGTCGAACATGCGGCCGTCCGTCGTCCAGCCCGTGTAATGCACCGTCACCGTATCCTCGACGGAGGGGCTTTCCGTACCGGCGGCGTCCTCGAGCACGACCCATGCAAGACCGCTTGCGGAGGTCTGCGCATCTTCCGGTGCGGCGGCGACGTTGTCGGGCGCGGGAATGCCTTGCGGTTCCGTGGACGTAGCCGGCGACTGCTCGATGGCGGTTGCCGTGTCCTTTGCCATGCGATCGGCTTCCTGCTCCGCGTTTTCCTGGTCCGAGCAACCTGCGATCAGCACGCCCGCCGCGATCATCGCAAGTGCAGTCTTGAGCTTCTGCATGAACTTCTCCTTCGAATTCGGGAAGGGAAACTTCGGGAAGGCGCAGTGTAACGCCGCTTACTGCGCGCTGCCTTCGGTATTGTCCGTCGCCTTGCCGTCGTCCTCGCCACGGTCCCTGGCGGGATCGCTGATGTCACAGGGATAGCGATCGCGCAGCGCGGCCTGCGCGTAATCGTCGAGCGAGCCGGTTGCGTAACCTTCGCCGTGGCGCAACTCGCGCGCGACCACGCGCGCGACCTGTTCCGCGGTGAATGCCTTCGGCAGGCAGATGCCGGCGCGCGCCGGCGGTCCGTATTCCTCGACCAGGGCATTCAGGCGCGCCGTGGAGATGCGCGCGGCTTCCTCGGGCGATTCGTCATCAAGGTGGTAGGCGAGTTCATGGCGTGCGGGCGCTTCCGTCGTGCGCAGGCCATCGAGAAATCCCTGGATGTAGGAAAGGCAGACCGTTCCGGACGGACTTTCGGGCCGGACGAGAAACTGCTGGCAGAACGTGCCGATGTCGCCATCGGTGATCCAGTCGACGGCACGCGCGGGCGTTGCGCAGACGCACGCGAGGATCAATGCGGGGAGAACGGATTGGCGAATGGACATGCAACCTCCCGGGCCGGTGCGGGCAGAGCGTTCATTCTTTGCACTGCCGGCAGCGGTAACAAGGGGGCGATGCACTCAGTGCGTGCGTGAACCTCGGGTGTTTACCCGATCAGCGCGGCGTGAAGCGAACGGCGAGTGCGCGGCTTTCGGCGGGCGCGCCGATCACGCAGGACATGCTGTCGAGCAGCAGCAGCGTGTCGCCGGGATGGACAGCGAAGCCGCGGCCGTCGTCGAGCGTCACGGCGAGGCGGCCGGCGAGGCAGTGGATGGCCTGCACGCCGCTTGCCGTGCGCACCGGGAATGCATCGTGCACGGCATGTTCATGGCGAACCCGCGCGTGCGCGGACATGATGTTGAAATCGCGCACCGCGCCGTCGATCAACGTGCACCTCGTCGCCGCGCCGCCATCGAAATCCACCGGCTGAAACGGCACGTCGATGCGGTGTTCGATGGTCGAGCCGGCATCGGTGATGCGCAGGCGCATGCCGTTGCCTTCGAGCAGCATGATGCTGCGCGCGCAGCCTTCGAACGGTGAGAACGGACCATCGCCTGCAACATCCGCGATGCTCAGCCGCCAGTCGAACGCCGCCGCACCGGGCGGGAACGCGAAGATCTCGCGCGTGACGCCGCCGCCGTTCTTCCACGGCATGACGCGGCAGTCCGCAAACGCGATCAGCCGCACGTCGCCATGCATCGGCTCAGCCACGCGCATCGTCCTCCTGCTGTTCGAGCGCCGCCCAGCGCTCGATGGCCGCGTCGAGTTCGCGCTGTCTTTCGCCAAGCTCATCAAGGACGGGCTGCACGTCACCGAAGGGGCGCGTGTAGAAATCCGGATCGTTCGTCACGGCCTGGAGTTTCCTGATGTCCTCTTCCAGCACGTCGATGCGCGCCGGCAGCTGTTCGAGTTCGCGTTTCAGCTTGTAGCTGAGTTTCCCCGGTGCGCTTCGCGGCTTTTCCTTCGGCGCATCATCCGCGCCATCCATCGCGCCGTTCGGATTCTCCTTCTCCGTGAGCGCGTGGCCGCGCTTCAGCCAGTCGGAGTAACCGCCGATGTAGCGCTGAACGCCGCCTTCCTCGAACACGAGGATCTGCGTCACGACGTTGTCGAGGAACGCGCGGTCATGGCTGACGACGATCAGCGTTCCCTGGTAGTCGATCAGCTGGTCTTCGAGCACTTCCAGTGTTTCGACGTCGAGATCGTTCGTGGGTTCGTCGAGCACGAGCAGGTTGGTCGGCCGCGTGAACAGCCGCGCGAGAATCACGCGGTTGCATTCGCCGCCGGAGAGCGCGCCGATCTTCGTCATCGCGCGTTTCGCGGAGAAGAGAAAGCCGCGCAGGTAACCGATGACGTGCCGGTCCTTGCCGTTGATGCGGATGTAGTCGCGGCCGCCGCCGACAACATCCGCGACGGTGCGGTCCGGATCGAGATTCCGGCGCAACTGGTCGAAGTAGCCGATCTCGAGGTTCGTGCCGAGCTTCACGGTGCCGGAATCCGGTGCGAGCTCGCCGAGCATGATCCGAAGCAGCGTGCTCTTCCCGACGCCGTTGTTGCCGACAAGCCCGATGCGGTCGCCGCGCATCACTTTCAGCGACAGCCCGTCGATCAGTTTCTCGTGCGGGCCGTAGCCGTGGTGGATGCTGTGCAGCTCGATGACCTTGCGGCCGGAGGCGTCTGCTTCCTCGATGCTGATGCGCGCCTTCCCGCCGGGCTTGAACTTCTCGCGTTCCGCCGCTTCCTCGCGCAGCGCCTCGAGCGCGCGCACGCGGCCTTCATTGCGCGTGCGGCGCGCCTTGATGCCCTGGCGCACCCACACTTCCTCTTCGTCGAGCTTCCGGTTGAAGAGCTCCTTCTCGCGCGCTTCGGCTTCCAGCGCATCTTCCTTGCGGCGCAGGAAGTTCGCGTAGTCGCCCGGCCAGCTCGAAAGCTTCGCGCGGTCGAGTTCGACGATGCGTGTCGCAAGCCGTTGCAGGAACGCGCGGTCATGCGTGATGAACAATGCCGTTCCGGGAAAGTTGCGGATGCGGTCTTCCAGCCACTCGATGCTCGCCAGGTCGAGATGGTTCGTGGGCTCGTCGAGCAGCAGCAGCTCGGGGTTCGAGACCAGCGCCTTCGCGAGCCCGACGCGCCGCCGCCAGCCGCCGGAGAGTTCGTGCAGATGCGCATCGGCCGGCAGTTTCAGTTCCGTGAGCATGCGCTCGACCTGCCGCTCGAGGCTCCAGCCGCCTTCCGCCTCGATGCGCCGCTGCAGCTCCTCGAGTTCGCGCAGGCCTTTTGCATCGAGTTCGCCTGCGGCGAGCGCCTGGTATTCGTCGATGAGCCTGCGAAGGTGCGCAAGTCCGCTGGCGACGTATTCGTGCACGCGAAGATCGAGCATTTCAGGCAGCGCCTGCTCCAGCTTCGCGATGCGCAGGTTCTGCCGGTAGCGCACCTCGCCCGAATCCACCTGCTGCTCGCCGGTGATGATGCGCAACAGCGTGGACTTGCCCGCGCCGTTGCGCCCGATGAGACACACGCGCTCGGCGGGTTCCAGCACGAGCGAGGCATGACGCAGGATCGGCTGGTCGCCGATGTCGAGGGAAATGTCGTCGATGTCGAGAAGCATGGGGCGCGCATTATAAGCCCCACGGTCGCCGGCGCGGCGTGATCGTGATTCGCGGCTATGCTGTGTGAGTCATGTGAAGGAGGAACGGTATGGGCCGGAAGATTGCAGCCACCGCCGCGGGCGTGTTCGCGGCAATGCTCGTCATGATCGTGGCCGAGGTGATCGGCCACGAGCTTGTTGTCGCGCAGCGCGGCGGGCAGCCGACGGTCGCGATGCTGATGTTCGTCGCCGCGGGCTGGCTGCTCGGCTCGTTCACCGGTGCGCTGCTCGCGCAGCGCATCGATCATGCGCGCCTGCCGCTGCCGGCGCTCGCAACCGGCGCGATCCTGCTTGCGCTCGCGGTGTACAACCTCGTGACGCTGCCGCACCCCGCCTGGTTCCGCGTGCTCGGCGTGTTCGTCTTCCTGCCCGGAACCCTGCTTGGAATCCTGGTCGCGCGGCGCGCACGCCGGCGGCAGGATCTCCGCCGGCGCCACGCCTGACGCTGACCCTCACGCTGTTCGCGGCCCGACGTTGCGAAACACGTTGACCGCGAACAGCACGACAGCGAGTCCCATCGCCGCCGCCGCGATCCCGACCACCGGCTCGACCCCTTTCACGCCGCGCATCATCATCGCAAGCGCGATGAAAAAGACGGGGAGCACGACAGTGGCGATCCGGAAATGCCAGAGCGCCAGCCGGCTGTTCGCCGCCACGGGATACAGCGTGTAGATCAGGCCGGCGAGCGCGAGCGATGCCCAGCCGAGGAGGTTGATGTGCACGTGGACGGTGCGCAGGGCGAAATCGAGCGTCGCGCCCATGTAATTGCCGAGCACGACGCCGATCGTGAAGTACAGCACCGCAAGCTTGATGAACGCGGGCGCGAGCCAGGCGCGCGCGGATGAAGAGTCAGCCATTGTTCCCCCCCGGAATGATGTGCGGCCCGTGCGGCCGCACATCGAGTCTAGTCTGCGGCCGGCCGTTCGGCGGGGATGTTCATTGCCGGCGTGCCGTCTGCACGAGCGCCACGCCCGCGATCACGACGATGCTGCTTGCGATGTCCATGACCGCCGGAACCTCGCCGGTGATGAGCCATGCGGCGAGGAAGGTGATCGGTGGCACGATGTACAAAAGCGAAGTCGCGCGCGCGGCTGGCAGCATCTTCAGCACGTACGCCCACAACAGGTAGGCGAGCGCCGTCGGCAGGATGCACAGGTACGCGATCGCGAGCAGTGCGTCGGATGACGCAAGCCGGATCTCGGCGGCAAGTGTCGGCGCAAAGGGCATGAGCACCAGCGCGCCCAGCCACATGCCCCACACGGTGAGCTGCAGGCCGGTGTAGCGGCGGGTGAGTTGCCGCTGCAGGACCATGTAGCCTGCGCCCGAGAGCGCGGACACCAGCACGAACAGCGCGGCGGGTTCGAGCGCGAAGCGGCCGTTTCTTACCGTGACGAGCAGCGCGACGCCGCTGAACGCAATGGCAATGCCCGCCCAGCCGCGCAGGCCCGGCCGCTCGCCGAGCGTGAAGCGCGCGATGATCGCGGCGAAGATCGGCAGGGTCGCGATGAGCACGCTCGCAACGCCCGGCGACACCACGCGCTGCCCGGTGTTGATCGCGGTGTGGTAGATCGGGAACGCCAGCAGCGCCATCGCGAAGAGCGCGGGCAGGTCGCGCAGCGGCGGCGGACGGAGCGTGGCGCCGCGCACGAACGGCAAGGCCGCGAGCAGCACCAGCGCCGCTCCGCCGATCCGCGCCAGCGCAAACGGCGCGGGCGACAGCTCGCGCGTGGCGATGCCGATGGCCACGTACGCGCCCGCCCAGGAAAGCAGCACCGTGCTCGCGGCGGCGACGAGTTTCAGGCGCGCGGCGCCGTCGGCGTCGGTTGCATCAATGGCTGGAGAAGCAGCACGATCCATGATTCGGCTCCCGGTTCAGTTGTGAGAACATCTGAGGGCTGGCATTCTGAGACCGGCTGTACAGGCATAACAATCGATTTATTTTTCATTTTTCTATGAGAAATTCTCACAACAATGCGTGATCTTCCGCCATTGGGCGCGCTGCGCGCCTTCGACGCTGCCGCGCGCCATCTCAGCCTCACGCGGGCCGCCGCGGAGCTGAACGTCACGCACGGTGCGGTCAGCCGCCAGGTCAAGGAACTGGAGGCGTTCCTCGGCCGCGCGCTGTTCCATCGCCGGTCGCGCGGGCTGGAGCTGACCAGCGAGGGCCGAATGCTCGCCTTCACCACGGGAAAGCTGTTCGAGGACCTGCGCGATGCGGTGAGCGCGCTGCGCGATGTGCGCCAGCCCGGCGTGATCACGGTCAGCACCGTGCCCTCGCTGGCGGCGCGCTGGCTGGTGCCGCGCATCGCGGCGTTCCAGTCCGAATACCCCGATTTCGAGATTCGCGTCGGCACCTCGCACCAGCTCGTCGATTTCCGTCGCGATGGCGTGGACATCGCGCTGCGCTACGGGCGCGGCGGCTGGCATGGCGTGTACGCAGAGCGGCTGTTCGCGGCGCGCGAGTTCCCGGTGTGCGCGCCATCGCTCCTTCAAGGCGCGCGCCCGTTGCGCCGCCCGGAGGACCTTGCGCACTTCCGGCTGATCCACGACATGGGTTTCGGCAACTGGGCGCAGTGGCTGGCGGCGGCAGGCGTGAAGAGCGTGGACGCACCGCGCGGTCTCGTGCTGCAGGACATGAACGTCGTCCTGCAGGCGGCGATCGAAGGGCAGGGCGTTGCGCTTGCCTCGCTGCCGCTGGTGCACGCCGACCTGCGTGCGGGCCGCCTCGTGCGGCCGTTCGCGGTCGACATTCCCGTCGAGCTTTCCTTTTATATTGTCTGCGAAGCGGGGCGCGAGCATGCGCCCGAACTCGTGCCGTTCATTGCCTGGCTGCGCCGGGAAGCGGTTGCGGTCAACGACGTTCCCGGCGCGGCCGGAACCGGAGGAAACCAATGAATGCCGTCATCCGGCGCGCGGAGCGCCATGATCTCGATACGCTGGCCGTGCTGTTCGATGCATATCGCCAGTTCTATGCGCAGGCGCCGGATGTTGCCGGTGCGCGCCGCTTTCTCGACGCGCGGCTCGCGAACGGCGAATCGGTGATATTCATCGCCATGCTCGATGGCGAGGGCGCGGGATTCACGCAGCTTTATCCGCTGTTCACCTCCGTCGGCATGCGCCGGCTGTGGCTGCTGAACGACCTGTTCGTGGCATCGGGCGCGCGGCGCAGCGGCGTCGCCTCGGGGCTGATGGCGGCCGCGCATGCGCATGCGATGGATACCGGCGCCGCCGGCGTGATGCTCGAGACGCAGAAGACCAACCACGCCGCGCGGGCGCTGTACCGCAAGCTCGGTTACAAGGACAACGACGCCACGGATTTCCTGTTCCTGCCCCTGCCGTAGTTGATCCGGCGGGAACGCCGCCGCGGGTCTATTCTTGAAATAAAACCCGCAGGGATGCGCCGCTGCCGGAGATTCCGCAATGCAGGCGCAACACGACGAACTGGCAAGACAGCAGCGCATCCGCCGCAAGCAGGTGCTGATGGCGACGGCCGTGTATCTCACCGCGCTCGTGCCGCTTGCCTACATCGACAGTCTCGGCATGATCGTGCTGACCGACGATGGCCGCATCTTCGCGGTGATCGCCGCGCTGCTCACGAACGCCGCGTTCTACTGCCTGATCCGCTTCGACATCAACCTGCACTTTCGCGAACCGAGCATGACGTTCGCGCAGGTGCTCACCGCGAACGCCTGGGCGCTGATCCTTGCGCTGTCGGTTGCGCAGGCGGCACGGCCGCTTGCGATGGTCTGGTACATGCTTGCGTTCCTGTTCGGTTTCTACACGCTGAAGCGCTGGCAGTTCGCGCTGCTCACCGTGTTCGCGCTGCTCGGCTACGCAACCGTCATTGCGCGCGAGTTCGCGGGCGGCGATGCGACGGCATTTCGCATCGAACTCCTGCACTGGCTGATACTCGCGGCCGGGCTTTTCTGGATGTCGCTCGTCGGCAGCTACATTTCCGTGCTGCGCCAGCGGCTCGCCGCGCAACGCCGCGAACTCGCCGAGGCGGCGTTCGTGGATCCGCTGACAAGGGTCTACAACCGCCGCTACCTGCTGGATGTGCTCGAGCGCGAGGAAGCACGCATCCGCCGCAGCACGGTTTCGACGCTGTCCGTCGCGATGCTCGATATCGACGATTTCGGCGGCGTCAACGAACGCTATGGCAGTCACATGGGCGACCGCCTCCTGCATCGCGTCGCGGACCTGCTGCAGGATGAGATGCGCGACATGGACGCTGTCGGCCGTTACGGCGGGGGCGAGTTCATCGTGGTGATGCCCGATACGGCGGAAGACGGCGCGAAGGTGTGCATGGAACGCGTCCGCCGGCGCATCGAGTCCGACGACAGCCCGTTTCGCGGTGTCGACATTCCCGTCACCGTATCCATCGGCATCGCCGAGATCATTCACAACGAGCGCACGCCCGGCGTCATCGACCGCGTGAGCAAGGCGTTGCAGGCGGCAAAGCAGGCGGGACGCAACCGCATCGTGCCGGCGTCGACGCTCAAGCCGAAGAACCTGAGGGTCGTGGGAGAGCGGGTGAAGAGCGAGTCGTGACCGCGGAGCGTCGCACGAAGATGGCGGGCAAACGAAAGAGCCGGGATGATCCCGGCTCTTTCGTATTTCGTCAGGGATTGGTGAGCAGGTATTTCACCAGGTCGACGAATTCGCCCGGCCCGTTCAGTTTGGTCTGGTCGACCTGGTACTTGCCGTTGACGATCACGGTCGGCGTGGAGCTGATGCGGTACCGCTTCGTAAGCTGATCGTAACGCTGCTCCTTCACATGCACCGCGAACGACTTGCGCGTCTTCTCGTACGCTTCCTCGCTGACACCGTGACGCGCCATGAACTTGCGCGCACTGGCCTCAGTGATCGCGTTGCGTTCGCCGTGAATGAACTGGAACGCCGCGTTGTGCAGTTCTTCGCGACGCCCGAGCGCGTCCATCACGAGGAACAGTTCCTGCGACGGCGTCCAGAAGCCGCCGCCGAAATCCGCGGGCACGTACTGGATGTCGACCTCGTCGCCCACGGCGGCCTTCATCTGCTGGAACCACGGATCGAACATGAAGCAGCCGCCGCAGCCGTAGGAGAAGAATTCCATCACCACCGGCTCCGCCGTCGGCTGCTCGGCGATCACGGTGTAATGCGTGCCGGCCACGAAGGGCGCGGCAAGCGCGGGACCGGCGGCAAGCAGCGCCAGGGCAACGGCGGTTCGCGACAGTTTCGACAACATCGGCAACTCCGGTACGTTCGAATTTGAAGGCGGCATTCTACCTCATGACCGCACGATATCTGACTCCGCCTGTCGGCGGATGTTCCGCGCCGGGGGATTTCGCGGGGAGCGCCAGCGCGGGGGTCGCTGGCGCGCGCAAGTCATCGCTTGGTATGTTGCGCCGTCACTCGAACGGTGCCGTCATGGAATTTTCGTCGCTTCCCGAACCTGCACGAAGCCTCGCGGAGCAGCGCTGGAACGCGCTCGAAATGTCCGCCGCGCCGCTGCCGCCTGCGCTCGGCGAATCGCTGCCGCGCGTGCTGGCATGGAGCGGATTCGTCGCGGACGTGCTGCGCCGGCAGCCGGCGCTTCTTCACGGTGACTGGGCGGATGCGCTTTTGCGCAACCTTCCCGCCGCCGAACTTGCGAGGAAGGTCGAAGCCGCGCTGGCTGCGGCGAACAGCGAAGCCGAACTCATGCAGCGCGTGCGCTGCATGCGACAGGCGATGCTCGCGCGCATTGCCTTTCGCGATATCGCGGACATGGCGGATGTCGCCGAAACGCTGGCGGCGACGAGCGCGGTGGCGGATGCGTGCATCGCAGGATCGCTGCGCCGGCTGCATGACTGGCATCGCGCGGCGCACGGCGATGCGCGCGATGCCGAGGGCAATGCGCTCGAACTGATCGTGCTCGGCATGGGCAAGCTCGGCGGATGCGAGCTCAATTTTTCTTCCGACGTCGATCTCATCTTCGCGTTCGCCGCAAGCGGCGAAAGCGACGGCGCGCGTCCGCTGTCGAACGAGCAGTACTTCGCGCGGCTCGGCCAGAAGCTCATCCGCGTGCTGGATGACACGACGGCGGATGGTTTCGCGTATCGCGTCGACATGCGGCTGCGACCGTTCGGCGACGGCGGTCCGCTCGCGATGACGGCAAGCGGCATGGAGTCGTACTACGAGCAGCATGGCCGCGAATGGGAGCGCTATGCCTTCGTGAAGGCGCGTCCCGTCGCCGGCGACATCACGGCCGGCGAGCGGCTGCTTGGCGACCTGCAGCCGTTCGTGTACCGGCGCTATCTCGATTTCGGCGTGTTCGAATCGCTGCGCGAGATGAAGGCGGGCATCAACCGGGAAGTGCAGCGCCGTGAACTGCGCGAACACGTCAAGCTCGGCAGCGGCGGAATCCGCGAGGCGGAGTTCGTCGTGCAACTGTTCCAGCTGATTCGCGGCGGGCGGGAACCTGCGCTGCGGCGGCGAAATTTCACCGCGGCACTCGCGGCCTGCGTGGAACTGGAATGCCTTGCTGCGGATGACGCCGCGGAACTCGAGGCCGCGTACCAGTTCCTGCGGCGGCTGGAAAACCGCCTGCAGGAAGCGGGCGATGCGCAGGTGCACGAGGTGCCGCGCGCGGGCGATGAGCGCGAGCGTCTCGCGTTCAGCCTCGGCTTTGCGAGCGATGCCGAATTCAGCGCGGCCTGGGAGCGGCAGCGGCAGGTCGTGCGGCGACTCTTCGACCAGGCGTTTCTCGGGCCGGAACCGCGGCCGGCAAGCGGACCTTTCGCGAACGCGTGGAACGAACCTGACCAGGAATCGGATGCGCTGCGCGACGCCGGGTTCAAGGATGCGACAGGCGCGATCGAGGATCTTCGATCGCTGCGCGAGCGCATCGAGCGCCAGCCGCCCGGCGTGCAGGGATTGCGCCGGCTCGACCGTCTCATGCCGCTGGTGATCGCGGCCGCCGCACGGCAGGCGGAACCGGATGCCGCGCTTGCGCGCATGCTCAAGCTCATCGAGGCCGTGCTCGGCCGCACGACGTATCTTGCGCTGCTGCTGGAAAACCCGCGCGCGCTGGAACAGCTTGCGAGAATCTGCGCGGCAAGCGACTGGATCGCGCAGCTGGTTGCGCGGCATCCGCTGCTGCTCGACGAACTCATCGACTCGCGGCTGTTCGATGATGTACCAACGCGCGCGACGCTGACGGCGGATATCGAGGACCAGCTCGCACGCGTCGCCGCCGGCGATCTTGAAGCGTTGATGGATGCGCTGCGCGAATTCCAGCAGGTCAGCGTGATGCGCATCGCGGCGTCGGACATCAGCGGCGCGCTGCCGCTGATGAAGGTCAGTGATCGCCTGACGGATGTCGCGGAACTGGTCATCCAGCGCGTGCTGCAATCCGCCGAAGCGCACCTTGTGAACCGCCACGGCGAGCCGCGCTTTCGTGTCGATGGGAAGCCGCATCGCGCGCGGTTTCTTGTTGTCGGCTACGGCAAGCTCGGCGGACTGGAACTCGGCTACGGCTCGGATCTCGATCTCGTGTTCCTGCATGATTCGCGCGGCGAGGACCAGCACACGGACGGCGAACGCGTCATCGACAACGGCGTGTTCTTCCTGCGCCTGACCCAGCGACTCATCCACCTGCTTTCCACGCCGACGGCCGCGGGTGTGCTGTATGACGTCGACACGCGGCTGCGGCCTTCGGGCCAGGCCGGTCTGCTGGTGACATCGCTGGAAGCGTTCGAGAAATACCAGCACGAGCAGGCATGGACGTGGGAACACCAGGCGCTGCTGCGCGCGCGACCGGTGGCGGGCGATGAGCCTCTCGCGGATGCGTTCAATGCGTTGCGCCACCAGATGCTCGCCCGGCCGCGCGAGGATGAAACGCTGCGTCGCGAGGTGCTGGAAATGCGCGAACGCATGCGCGCGACGCAGCCGGTGGATGACCTGTTCGACCTGAAGGCCGGGCCAGGCGGGATCACCGATATCGAGTTTCTCGCGCAGTACTGGGTGTTGCGCGAAGCGCATCGCGCGCCGGCGCTGCTGGCATTCACGGACACCATCCGCTTCATCGAAGGACTCGAATCCTCCGGGCGCGTGCCGGACGGACGGCTCGACGGACTTGCGGACGCTTACCGTGAACTGCGGCAGGCGGCACATGCGCGCGCCCTGCAGGGCGTGCCGGCGCTTGTTCCGAAGGATGCGCATCGCGCCGCGCGCGAGCGCGTGACGGCGATCTGGCATGCGGAGTTCGGCGTTGACGCGGGCGGTTGACGTGGCGTTTCGCAGGCCTTCCACGGTCTGCCTTGATATAATCCGCGCGATCGCACTTCGAGGAGATCATCGTGCAGGAATCGCGTAGCAACACCACCGGCAGCATCCAGCCCAACGCGCAGAACCGCTATGAAGTCACGCGCAAGGACCTGCCCTTGCACTGTCCGATGCCCGGCATGAGCCTGTGGAACTCGCATCCGAAAGTATTCATTCCCGTCGAGGACAACGGCCAGGCCCGCTGTCCGTACTGCAGCGCCGAATACGTACTGATCGACTGACGGCCGGCGCATGCCAACCAGACGCATCGTCACCGACAACCTGAGCGGCGTGCGCGCCGTGCTGGTGGCGGCGCTGATCCTGCTGTTTCCGGTTGCGACGCTGCTCGTCGACAGCGCGGCGACGGTTTCGCTGCTGCTGCTTGCACTGCTCGGCGTGCTGTTCACCGTCACCGAACGCGCGCCGCAGACGCCGCTGTCGCGCGATGAGAAGCTGCTGATCTTCAGCGCCGTGTTCTTCGTCGCCATCGCGGTGGTCGCGTACTTCGCCAACGACATCACCTATCTCGGTTTCAAGAAGCTCGGCCGCTACCTGCGTTTCCTGCTGCTCGTGCCGATCTATCTCGTGATGCGGCGCATGCCGCACAGTGAAGGCGTGTGGTGGACAGGGCTTGCGCTCGGCGGAATATCCGCGGGCATGTTCTGCCTCAGCGCCGTGCTCGCAGGCGAAGGGGAAGACCTGTTCGGCATGGACGACGACGGCGTGACGAGCATCGTGCTGTTCGGCGACCTTTCGCTCGTGATGGCGTTCATGTGTCTCGGCGGGTTCGGGTATTTCCGCGAACGCTCGCCATGGCTCGTGGCGCTGCCTGTCGCGGGGTTCGTGTTCGGCTTTTTCGCCGCATTCGTTTCCGGCGCACGCGGCGCGTGGCTTGCGATGCCGCTGCTGGTGTTGCTGATGTTCTGGTATTTCGCGCGCGAGCGCGGCGTGCGCGAGCGCATGCTGATGCTCGGCGGCATCCTGCTGTTCGCGCTGGCGGTATATCTCGTGCCGCAGTCGGGCGTCGCCGAGCGCGTGGCGTCGCTGTTCGAGGATCTGCGGCTGGTGATGAGCGGCGTGGCGACGGACGGACCGTTCGGCCTGCGTCTTGCGATGTGGCCCATCGCGCTCGATGCCTTTTTGCAGAACCCGGTGCTTGGCACCGGCGTCGGCGGTTTCGCGCAGGTGCTGCGCGAATGGGTCGAGGCGGGAATCGCGCCGGAATACCTGCTGCGTTTCGATCATCCGCACAACGAGTTCCTGTCCGTGCTTTCAACGCGCGGGCTGTTCGGGCTGACGGCGCTGCTGCTGGTGCTCGGCATACCGCTTGCGCATTTCCTGTGGGGCGTGCGGCACGCCGATCGCCGCATCTCGGGGCTGTCGTATGCGGGCATGGTGCTGATCGCCGGCTTCGTGCAGTTCGGCATGACGGAGGCAATCTTCGAGCGCACCATGCCGATCACGTTCTACGTGTTCTGCCTTGCCGTCATCTACGGGCTGGTGCGCGCCAACGAGCGCGCGTTTCTCGCCCAGACGTTCACGCGCAACCGGACGCTGAGCGTGATCGTGATCACCCTGAACGAAGCGGATCGCATCCGCCCCTGCCTCGAATCCGTGCATGGCTGGGCGGACGAGATCATCGTGCTTGATTCCGGCAGCACGGACGGCACCGTGGACATCGTGCGCGAGTACACCGACAAGGTATGGGTGACGGACTGGCCGGGGTTCGGCCGCCAGAAGCAGCGCGCGCTGGATCACGCCACGGGTGAATGGGTGCTGTCCATCGACGCCGATGAGCGCGTCACGTCCGAACTGCGCGCGGAGATCGACCACACGCTGTCGGGCATTCCGGCAAACACGGGTTACGACGTCCACCGGCCGGTGGTGCTGTTCGGCCGCATCATGGATTTCAGCGGCAGCGGCCAGTCGCCGCTGCGGCTGTTCCGGCGCAGCGAAGCGGCATTCACCCTCGTTCCCGTGCATGAACGCGTCGACCTGAAATCCGGCACGCTCGGACGCCTGCGCGGTGCGCTCTATCATGAAACCTACCGCGACTATAACCATGCGGTGGCAAAGTTCGGCGAGTACGCGTGGCTGCAGGCGAACGAACGCTACAGGAACGGCAAGCGCTCGGGACTGTTCAGCGCAGCGCTGCGCGGCGTGCTGAACTTCCTGCACAACTACTTCATCCGTCTCGGCTTTCTCGACGGCAGCCGCGGATTCATTCTCGCGGCGCTGCATGCGAACTACACGTTCAACAAGTATGCCGCGCTGTGGGAGATCGAGCTGCGCGAATCGCACAAGCGTCGCGACAACGGCGAGCGCAGCGAAGACGCAACCCGCGTGCACGAAAGGCGCGAAGGCTGATTCAGCGTTTCACTTCAAGCAGGCGATCCAGCCGTTCGGTGACATCGGCGACGCCGATCAGGTCCATCGCGTCGGGGTGACGTACGCGACGTCCCCACGCAACGTCCGATACCTCCTTGCCCAGGTACTTTCTCACGGCATCCGGATAGCGGTTCACCGTCCATTCGCGCCGGTACGGACCGGTGCGTTCCGGGTTCGATGTTGCATACAGTCCGATCACCGGCGTGCCCGCGGCGTTTGCCATGTGTACCGGTCCGCTGTCGGGCGAAACCAGCACCGTCGAACGTCCGAGCAGCGCGAACAGCTGCTTCAGCGATGTCGCGCCGACAAGATTCACGACGCCGCGAACGGCCGCCGTGATGGCATGTCCGTATTCCCGTTCAAGTTCGCTCGGGCCGCCCGTGACGATGACATGCATGCCGCGGCGTTCGATCGCATGCCGTGCAACCTCGATATAGCGCTGCGCCGGCCAGTTGCGGTAATTGCGCGCGCGCTGGCTTGAACACGGGCTGATGATGAGCGTGCGGCGGTCTCCGGGAACATGACTCGCTGCGAAGGCGACATCGTCCGCGGACACCGGAATGTCCCAGCGCGGCGTGCCGCGCGGCACGCCGAGCGCGGTTGCAAATCCGAACAACGCGTCCATCACGTGTTCGCGTTCGCCCGGCGCGATGCGGCGGTTGGTGAACAGCCATTGCCAGTCCTTCGCGCGCGCCTTGTCGAAACCAAGCCGCACGTCTGCACGCACGCCAAGAGAAAGAATGCTTGCGCGCGCGGCGACCTGCATGTGCAGCAGTGCGTCGTGGCGCTGTGCCGACAGCCGCCGGAATGCATCGCGGTATGCGCGGATGCCGCCGCGCTTGTCGAAGGGCAGGAACGTGACGCCTTCAATGCCTTCGAGCAGGCTGTGCTCAAGCTTTCCGACGATCCAGGTTATATGGGTTTCAGGCCAGTGATCCTGTAAAGTGCGGACCACCGGCAGTGTGTGGCAGACATCGCCGATGGCGGACAATCTCAGTACGCACAGGCTGCGTGGCGGATCGATCAAGCGAGGCTCCAGAGACGATGCAGGCGGCAATCAGCCCGCGGACGATGGACGTGAAGGGCGGGGCCATCCTATACGACGCCGCGCAGGGCGGCAAAGTGAACGAGCACGTCTTCGCGCCGAGTTACTGGCGCGCGCGCGCCGCACTCGGCGATCCGCTGGGCGGCCGTGGCGCGGCGTGGCGCATCCAGGTTGACGATGACGACATCGACTGGGTGTTGCGTGCGTATCGTCGCGGCGGATTGCCCGGCAGGTTCATTCGCGACAAGTATTTCTACACGGGACTTGAAGGAACGCGCGCGTGGCGCGAGTGGCGGCTGCTCGCCACGTTGCACGAACGCGGATTGCCGGTGCCGCGACCGGTCGCGGCGCGCGTGCTGCGCGGAACGCTGTCGTATCGCGCCGCGCTGATCACCGTTACCGTGCGCGGCGAATCGCTGGCGCACCTGCTGAATGCTGCTCGCATGACCACGATCGCCTGGCAGGCGATCGGCGATTGCATACGGCGCTTCCATGATGCCGGCGCATGGCACGCGGACCTGAACGCACACAACATTCTCGTGCACGAGCCGGCCGGCGAGCCGCTCGTGCATCTCATCGACTTCGACCGCGGCCGGCTGCGCGCGCAGGATGCCGCCTGGCGCAACGCGAATCTCGCGCGCCTGCGACGCTCGCTGGAGAAGGTCGTCGCCGACGAACAGAAGTCCTGCATGCGTGATGGATGGGCAGCGCTCGAAGCTGCCTATCGCCGCTGAATCACTTGCCGTTTCGTTCGAGGGGAGTCGCATGGCAAACGCAAAACCGCTCGCCGTCATTCTTGCCGCGGGCATGGGCAGCCGGCTTGGCCGTCCGCATCCGAAACCGCTGACGCCGCTGCCGCATGGTGAAACGATCCTGCGCCGCCAGATGCGCATGCTGCAGGCGGCCGGCCTCGACATCATGATCGTCGTCGGCTTCAAGAAGGAACTGGTCATGGAAGCGGCGGCCGATGCGGCGTTCGCGTACAACCCCGATTACGACACGACCAACACCGCACGCAGTCTCGGCTGCGCGCTGCGGCAGGTGCATGATCGTGACGTGCTGTGGATGAACGGCGACGTGGTGTTCGCGGAGCGCGTGCTCGCCGGCGTGCTTTCGCAACCCGGCTCCATCGTCGCCGTGAACAACGCGCGCGTTGCCGAAGAGGAAGTGAAGTACGTGACGAACGACGCGGGCTACATCACGCAGATTTCCAAGCAGGTGCAGAACGCCGAGGGCGAGGCGCTCGGCATCAACCGCATCGATGCGCGCCATCTTGCCGCGTTCAAGGACTGTCTTGCATCCGTCGATGCGCAGGATTACTTCGAGAAAGGCATGGAAGTGCTGATCGGGAACGAGGGCGATGTGTTTCGTCCGTATCCGGTCGGCGATGCGTTGTGCATCGAGGTGGATTTCGAGGCCGATCTCGAGCGCGCGATCAAGGCGCTCGATTCCTGATCAGTTCTCCAGCAGCACGTCCGCGGCACGCGCAGCAGCGCATCCGTCCGTGCTGCCGATCAGCTCCCGGGTGACGCGTTTACGTTCCGCGGCGAAGCGCTCCGGTGCGGAAAGTTCGCGCCGCAGCTGTTCGATGAGGTGCGACGGTGACGAAGCATGCGCACCGACATCCGCATACGCGAGTATCGAGGGGTCCATGCGGCGTTTCAGCCGGAACGAAAACGGTCCGCGATACGACCAGCGCAGCGCCAGGAAATCACACCAGATCACCGGCCGGTCAAGCGCCGCGAATTCGAACAGCGCGGATGACGCTTCGCTGATCAGCGCGTCCGCCACGGCCATGAACGGCACGAGACTCTGCGTGCTCGCATCCGCAACAAAGACATTCGGGTAGCGCGACCAGTGCGCGAAGCGGCGCTGCTGGTTGCGATAGTCGGGTTTTGTCAGCGAGAACTGGTGTGGCTTGAT
The DNA here is from genome assembly GCA_964599565.1 of uncultured Gammaproteobacteria bacterium. Taxonomy (GTDB): domain Bacteria; phylum Pseudomonadota; class Gammaproteobacteria; order Natronospirales; family JAJUFS01; genus JAJUFS01. Next base: position 8,528 of record CAZRFE010000008.1, on the reverse strand, counting down.
GATGACGTTGCAGTCGGCAACGCGCGCCGGCCAGTCCAGCGGCATCCGGCCGATGGAACTCGGGAAGAACGTCGGTGCGTACAGGATCGTCGGACGCGACGCATCGAGACCATGCGCGGCGAGATCAAAACGCGGTGCTGTGCCGTTGAACAGCGGGTCGAGCTTCGGAAACCCGATCGCTTCGAGACGCACATCCGGGAAGCGCGCAGCAAGTTCGCGCTCGCGGTACGGACCTTCGACGAAACGAAGATCCACGTTCATCAGGTGCGCACTGTAATAGACCTGTTTCACGCCGATGCCGTGATAGAGGAGCGCGCTGCGCGCCTTTACCTTGCCGCGATACGGATTGTCGTTGCCGAGCACGATCCACTCCGGCTCAAGCGCGCGTGCCTGCGCGATCGCCGCGTGTTCATCGTCCGCCACCCTGGCGTCGAACGCATCGTCCAGCATTTCACGGCAGAGCCTTCCCTGCGGGTCGGCGTCGTCACGCGCGATGGCGATGCATTCCGCGCCGCGCGCAGCCAGCGCGCGCATCACCGGTTCGTATTGCGGCAGGTAGTAGAGGCGCTGGACGTCGAAGAGGATGCGCATGCGATTGCCCTGTCGTAGGTGACGAATCCGATGGGCGGCGTGGTTGCTGCCGCGTCGCCGGTCATTTCCTGTACGGCGTCTTGAAGCGGTTGTGACACCAGAGATACTGCTCCGGCACGCGCCGTGCATCGGCCTCGATGATGGCGTTGACGCGCGTGCTGTCGCGTTCGATGTCATCCGACGGGAAATCTTCCAGCGGCGGACTGATGCGCAGCACGTAGCCCTGCGCACCGGGAAGGCGCTCGACCATGAAGGGCAGCACGGGGCTTCCCGTGGACGCAGCGATGCGCGACGTCGCGGTATTGGTGGGTGCGGGCACATTGAAGAACGGCAGCATTGCGGAGTTCTTGCCGCGATAGCCCTGGTCAGGGGCGTACCACACCGGGTGGTTGTCCTTCAGCGAGCGAATCATCGCGCGCACATCGTCGCGCGGAATCACTTTCTCGAAATGCTTCCGGCGGCTGCCCGAGATGATGATCTCGAGCAGATCCGTTCGGTTTGGCCGGTACATGAGATGGAACGGACGGAACAGGGAAAGCAGCCGCCCGCCGATCTCGAGCGTGGTGAAATGCGCGGACAGCAGCAGCGCGCCCTTGCCATCCGCGAGCGCGGCATCGAGATGCTCAAGTCCCTCGATGCGCACGAGCTTGCGCAGCTTGCGGTCGGAACCCCACCAGCACAGCGCGATCTCGAACACCGCGATGCCGAGCGCCTTGAAATGCTCGTGCGCGAGACGCCTCCGCTCGGCTGGCGAGAGATCGGGAAAGCACAGGTCAAGATTGATGTGCGTGATCACGCGGCGGCGCTTCGCGGTGCGATAGATCAGCCGCCCGATGAACCTGCCGAGCGCGACCTGCACGCGAAACGGCAGGTACACGGCAAGGCGCATGAAACCGACGACGAGCCAGATCGGCCAGTAGGCGGGATTGACGATGTGTTTCGCCTGGATCTTCTCGGGATGCTTCACATCGATTCCGGTGTGACTGCAAGGCAAGGGGAAGCACATTCTACTGGCCGCGAACGTTCGGGTGAACCACGCACGCGTCCGCGGCGCATCGTCTGGCATCATCGGCACTGTGCTAACATCGGCGCCACTTGAAGCAGGCAGTTTCACGTCCATGAACATCCGTATTCCCGACTTTTCCGCGGTGCGCGTGCTGGTTGCCGGCGACGTGATGTTCGACCGCTACTGGCATGGATCGACAAGCCGCATTTCGCCGGAAGCGCCGGTGCCGGTCGTGCGCATCGGCAATGAGGAAGGCCGCCCGGGCGGCGCGGGCAACGTCGCCGCGAACATCGCGAATCTCGGCGCGCGCGCAACGGTCATCGGTGCAACCGGACGCGACCACGCCGCCGGACAGCTCCGCGACGTGCTCACCGCTGCGGGCGTGCGCTGCGATTTCCTGCAGGTCGACGGCATGGAAACGACGACGAAGCTTCGCGTCATCAGCCGCCACCAGCAACTCATCCGAATCGATTTCGAGGCGGATGGAAGTCCCGTCGATGCCGCGGCGTTCAACGGCAAGGTCATCGCCGCGCTGCAAGGGCACGATGTGCTCGTGCTGTCCGACTACGCGAAGGGCGCGCTCGGCGATCCGCAGGCGCTGATCAACGCCGCCCGCAAGGCGGGCATTCCCGTGCTCGTCGATCCGAAAGGCCGCGACTATGTCCGTTACCGCGGCGCGACGCTGCTTACGCCGAATCTCGGCGAGTTCGAGGCGATCGTCGGCGCCTGCAGCGACGAGGCAACGCTCGTCGCGAAAGGGCAGCAGCTGCGCGCAGACCTTGAACTGGATGCGCTGCTGGTGACGCGCAGCGAACACGGCATGACGCTGATCACCGCGCACGACGTTCACCATCTGCCCGCGCAGGCGCTGGAAGTCTTCGACGTCACGGGTGCGGGCGATACGGCGATCGCCGTGCTTGCAGCCGCGCTTGCCGCGGGATCATCGCTGCCCGATGCCGCGGCACTCGGCAACTTCGCGGCCGGACTCGTCGTTGCAAAGCTCGGTGCGGCGAGCGTGACGCCCGCGGAGCTGAAACTCGCAATGAAGCACCGCACGGGCGGCGCTGCCGGCGTGCTTTGGCAGGACGAACTGAAGGAAGCGGTGCAGCAGGCGCGCGAACGCGGCGAGCGCATCGTGATGACGAACGGCTGCTTCGACATATTGCATGCGGGGCATGTCGCCTACCTGCAGGATGCGCGCGCGCTCGGCGATCGTCTGGTCGTCGCGGTCAACAGCGATGATTCCGTTCGCCGCCTCAAGGGCGAAACACGTCCCGTCGTGCCGCTCGCGCAACGCATGGCAGTGCTGGCGGCGCTGGATGCCGTCGACTGGGTCGTCGCGTTCGACACCGACACGCCGCGCGAACTCATCGCGCACGTGGCGCCGGACATCCTCGTGAAAGGCGGCGATTACCAGCCGCAGGAAATCGCAGGCTACGAGGAAGTGATCGCGGCCGGCGGCGAGGTCCGCGTGCTGCGCTTCGAGGAAGGCATATCCACGTCCGACATCATCCGCCGGATCCGCGGCGACTGAGCATCCGCATGCTCATGCGCGCGCTCTATTTCATCCTTCTGCTTGTACTGCTGCCGGTGTTCCTGCTGGTTGCGGCCGTGCGCGCGAAGCGGCAGACCGGCAGCGCGGATTCCACGCGTGATCGCCTCGGCTTTGTCGATCCTGCTCCTCGCGGCAACGTGCTTTGGGTGCATGCATCGTCAGTCGGGGAAATGCAGGCGGCGGTACCGCTCGTGAAGGCGCTCTGCGCCGAATACCCGGATGCACATCTCGTGCTCAGCAGTTTCACCGCGAGCGGCATGAGCCGTGCGCGCGCTGCGTTTGGCGAGACCGTGCAGGTGTGCGCGCTGCCTTTCGACCTGCCGGCGTTCAACCGCCGGTTTCTCGATCGCATTCGTCCGCTGGCATTGATCGTCATGGAAACGGAAGTCTGGCCGAATCTCTACCGCCAGGTTGCCGCACGCGGCATTCCGCTGTTGCTCGTTTCCGCGCGCATGACGGAGCGTTCGCAGCATCGCTACGGCTGGCTGGGTGGACTGGTGCGCGATGCACTCGGCGCCGTGCGTTACGTCGGCGCGCAGTCCACGCACGATGCAGAACGTTTTCGCGCACTGGGCGCGGACAGCGGAACGATCCGCGTCGTCGGCAACCTGAAATTCGACATACCGGAATCCGCCGAGTTGCGCGAGCAGGGCCAGGCGTTGCGCGGGTTGCTGTTCGGCAGCGCGCCGGTGCTTGTTGCGGCCAGCACGCGCATCGGCGAAGACGAGATCGTCCTCGATGCATTCGCGCGCGTTTGCACGACGCACCCCGATGCGCGGCTTGTCATCGTGCCGCGCCATCCGGAGCGCGGTGCGAACATCGCATCGCTCGCGCGCGAACGCGGTTTCAATGCATCGCTGCGAACCGCGGATGCAGCGCCCGCCGACGCCGCTGTTTATGTCATCGACACCATCGGCGAACTGAACGCGTTCTACGCGGCCGCCGATGCCTGTTTCGTCGGCGGCAGCCTCGTGCCCGTCGGCGGGCACAACCTGCTTGAACCGGCGTCGCTCGGTATCGCAACCGTCACCGGCCCGCAGCATGGAAATGCGCCGGACATCTTCAGCGACATGCGCAACTCCGATGCGATCGTTGTCGTGAACGGTGCCGAGGAGCTCGCCCGCGCGTGGAGCGAACTGCTGGATGATCCCGCGCGCCGCGACGAACTCGGACAGGCGGCGCGCGCCATCGTCGAGAGGAACCGCGGCACGCTCGCGCAGGTGATGCAGGACATGGCGGGTTTCCTGGCGCGCGACGCGTGATTGCGCGCGCGACCTTGAACGCGAACGCGGGACGCGGGAAAAGAAAAAGCCGGGCGAAGCCCGGCTTTCTGCTTTTACCATTCGCGCGTCAGGTGCCGCGTGTCACTCCATCCACTTCGAGACTTCCGCGACATCATCGCCGGTGAGCATGCCTGCCGCCTGCTTCAGGCGCAGCGTGTTCAGCACGTAGTCATAGCGCGCGCGCTGGAAGTTGATCAGCGCAGTCAGTTCGTTGCGACGCGCATCGAGCACGTCGACGGCGGTACGCGTGCCGACTTCATAGCCTGCTTCCGTCGCACGCAGTGCCGTCTGCGAGGATTCATAGGCCTGCTTCAGCGCCTGCACGCGCGCGATGTCCGATATCACGCCGAGATACGTGTCGCGCGTCTGCGCTTCGGCCGTGCGCATGGCCTGCTTCAGGTTGGAGCGCGCCGCGCTTTCGAGATATGCGGCCTCGCGCGCCTGGCTGCGTGTTGCGCCACCGCTGAAGATGGGAACGTTCAGCTGCAGGCCGATGAAGTCGCGCGTCTGTTCGCTGGTGCCCGCACCCGGTGCAGCCGGCACGGATGTGAAATCGAGGCTGTCGAAGTCGCCATCCGTTTCGCTGTGCTCGGCGACGAGGTCGAGCGTCGGATAATGGCCGGCGCGGCGAATGTCGGTGTTCTGCTCCGCCGATTCGAGCGCGAAGCGATTCGCGACGACCGTGAGGTTCTGTTCCAGCGCCTGCGTGACCCAGGTCTCCGCGGAAGCGGGATCAGGGCTGACCAGCGGCATCGCGGCCGTCGGCGCTTCCGGATCGTTCACGTATTCGCCGATCACGGCACGCAGGTTCTCGCGCGCAGAGTTCACGCTGCGCTCTGCCGCAATGGCTTCCGCCGTCGCCTGGTCGAACGCCGCCTGCGATTCCTGCACATCGGTGATCGCAATGAGTCCGACCTCGAAACGCTTCTTCGCCTGGTCGAGCTGCCGGCCGATGGCTTCCTTGTTGACGGTTGCGGCTTCGAGGCTGTCCGCAGCGGCCAGCAGGTTGAAGTAGCTTTCCGCGACGCGGATGATCAGCTGCTGCTCCGCGGCGCGGTATTCCGCTTCCGCGCGCGCCACGTCCGCGGCGGCCTGCTGGATCTGGTTGACCGTGCCCCAGTTGAAGATGGTCTGGCGCAGATTCACGCTCCAGCTGGTCGAGGTCGATTCGTTCTCCGAATCATCGGGAAAGATCTGGCCGGCAAAGAACTGCTCGCCTTCGCTGGTCGAATTGGTGCGGCCATAGTTCACGCTGGCGTCGATCGTCGGCAGGTAGCTTGCGCGTGCCTGCGGGCTGCGCTCGGCGGCCGCGCGGAAGGTCGCTTCCGCGGCGGCGATCTGCGGATCGTTCTGCTGCGCGAGCCGGTACACGTCCAGCAGATCCGCGGCGAGCGCGGGGCTGGCGGCTGCGAAGCTCCCGAGCAGCGTGCCCAGGAGAAGCGAAATCTTGATGTTTTTCATGTGCTTGTCGTCCTGCCTGTTTGTCCCGATTCGGCCATCCGGCCTAGGTGTTATAGTGAAATATATCACCAAAGCGTTGAGCCGCCAAGTAAGACTGCCGGGCGGCAATTTCGTTCCGCTTCGCGATCAGTATCTTGGCGTGTCCGGATCCGCATCGCGCGACCACGCATCGATGCCGCCGGCGAGGTTGTAGACCTCGGCGAATCCGTTCTGTTCAAGGAAGCAAGCCGCGTGCCAGCTGCGGACACCGTGATGGCAGTAAACGATCACGGGTCGCGCGGCGTCGAGTTCCCGCAGCCGGGACGGCAGTTCCGCAAGCGGAATGAGGCGCGCGCCGGCGATGTGGGCGACGTCGAATTCCCATGCCTCACGCACATCCAGCAACTGCATTTCCGTGTCCGCCGCTGTCCGCAACCGTTCGCGGACAGCCTTCGGGTCGAGCTCGCGGACGCCGTTCAATGCGCTGTCAGAAACGGAAACGCTTCGGGTTCCACGCGTTCACAAGCGCGGGAATCGCCGTATCGAACAGGCTTTCACTCGCCCAGTCGTCCGCGGACATGCGCGTATGCAGCTCGGCTTCCATGATCGGTTCCGTGCCCACGATCGCGAACAGCCGTCCGCCGACCTTCAGCTTCTTCCGGAACGAGTCATGCAGCACGGGCATCGAGCCTGTCACCACGATGCGGTCGTAGTCGCCGTCGAAACCTTCCAGCGTCGCCGCGTCGCGCGTCTCGAGACGAACGTTGCCGATGCCGACGGCGGCAAGCGCGGTGCGCGCGTTCGCCGTGAATTCCTCGCGGATATCGACGGAATGCACTTCGCCCTGCACGGCAAGTCGCGCCAGCAGCGCGGTGAGCCAGCCGCTGCCGGTGCCGATCTCCAGCACGCGGTCGCCGGCATGGATGTCGAGTCCCTGCAGCAGCCGGCCTTCGACCTTCGGCTGCATCATCGTCTCGCCGTTGCCGAGCGGAATATGCGCATCCGCGTACGCGAGGCTGCGGAATGCGGCGGGCACGAAATGATCGCGCGGCAGCGCGCGCATCGCATCCAGCACGGCCGGATCGAGCACCTCCCAGGTGCGCACCTGGCGCTCCACCATGTATTCGCGGGCGGTTTCGAGATCGATGGGCTGTTCGACGGCTGTCTGCATGGCGTGTTCCGGTCGGGTGAAAAGCGGCAAAAAAGGGGAGCAAATGGTATTGGCTCGGCCAGCGCGAGGCAAGCCGCGGCTCGTTCAATGGCGGCCGCGGCGGTTACAATGCGCGTCTTTCGCAGCGCTGTCCGCGCCGCACCCACGCACAGGGGATATGAATGAGCGCCATTCCCGAGGAATTTGCCCGCCGCGCCCGCGAACTCGGCCAGGAAGTCACGCGACCCTTTCCGAACTCCGCGAAGATTCACGTCACCGGCAGCCGCGCCGACATCCGCGTGCCCATGCGCGAGATCACGCAGTCGCCGACAAAGGCGCTGACCGGCGACATCGGGAATCCGGCGATCACGGTTTATGACACATCCGGCCCGTACACCGACCCCAAGGCGAAGATCGACCTGCGCGCAGGACTCGCCGGCGTTCGCGACGCATGGATCGAGGAGCGCGGCGACACGCAGGCGCTCGATGGTCCGACCTCGCAGTACGGCCGCGTGCGCGCAGCAGATCCGAAGCTTGCCGAACTGCGCTTCGAGCATGTGCGCACGCCACGCGTCGCGAAGGCAGGCATGAATGTCTCGCAGATGCATTACGCAAGACGCGGCGTGATCACGCCGGAGATGGAGTACGTCGCCATCCGCGAGTCGCGCCGTCTTGCCGAACTGCGCGAGGCATACGCAGGCGCGGGCTATCTCAGCCAGCATCCGGGAAATGCATTCGGTGCGAATATCCCGGATGACATCACGCCCGAGTTCGTGCGCGCCGAGATCGCGCGCGGCCGCGCGATCATTCCCGCGAACATCAACCATCCCGAACTCGAGCCGATGATCATCGGCCGCAACTTCCTCACCAAGATCAACGCGAACATCGGCAACTCCGCCGTCACCTCTTCCATAGAAGAAGAAGTGGAGAAGATGGTGTGGGCGACGCGCTGGGGTGCAGACACGGTGATGGATCTTTCCACCGGCAAGCACATTCATGAAACGCGCGAATGGATATTGCGCAACTCTCCCGTTCCCATCGGCACCGTACCCATCTACCAGGCGCTGGAGAAGGTTGACGGCAAGGCCGAAGAACTCACCTGGGAAATCTTCCGTGACACCCTCATCGAGCAGGCGGAGCAGGGCGTCTCGTACTTCACCATTCACGCCGGCGTTCGCCTGCCGTTCGTGCCGCTGACCGCAAAGCGTGTCACCGGCATCGTCTCGCGCGGCGGCTCCATCATGGCGAAGTGGTGTCTTGCGCATCACCAGGAAAGTTTCCTCTACACGCGCTTCGAGGAAATCTGCGAGATCATGAAGGCGTACGACGTCTCGTTCTCGCTCGGCGACGGCCTGCGTCCGGGTTCGATCGCGGATGCGAACGACGATGCGCAATTGTCGGAACTGCGCACGCTCGGCGAACTGACGAAGATCGCCTGGGAACACGACGTGCAGACGATGATCGAAGGTCCGGGACACGTTCCGTTGCAATTGATAAAGGAGA
>CAZRFE010000007.1:0-55859 GCA_964599565.1 uncultured Gammaproteobacteria bacterium | reverse complement strand
GTGGAGTACGGCGGCATCGGCACCATGTCGAAGTCGAAACTCAACGGCGTCGATCCGCAGAGCATGGTGGACCAGTACGGTGCGGATGCGACACGGCTTTTCATGATGTTCGCAGCACCGCCCGAACAGACGCTGGAATGGTCGGACACCGGCATCGAGGGCGCGTGGCGATTCCTGAAGAAGGTGTGGCAGTTCGGCATGGACAACCATGCCGCAGTTGCGCACGGCGAACCGTTCGACTGGAGCACCGCGGAGACGGCCGTGCGCGATGCGCGCCGTGAAGTTCATGATTCGCTGCGCCAGGCAAACGCGGACTACGAGCGCAAGCAGTTCAACACCGTCGTGTCCGCGACGATGAAGATCATGAACGCGCTGTCGAAGAACGAGACCGCCGATGCACGCGCGCACGGCGCGCTCGTTACCGAAGGTTTCGGCATCCTGCTTCGCCTGCTTGCGCCGATCACGCCGCACATCGCGCACGCGCTGTGGGAGGAGATGGGTTATGACGGCGACATCGTCGATGCACCGTGGCCGGAACATGACCCGGCGGCGCTTGTCAGCGACACGCTCGAACTCGTCGTGCAGGTGAACGGCAAGCTGCGCGGGCGCGTCTCGGTTCCTGCCGATGCGGATCGCGCGCAGATCGAAACCGCCGCGATGGCGGATGCGAACGTGCAGCGCTTCGTCGACGGCATGACGGTACGCAAGGTGATTGTTGTGCCCGGCAAGCTCGTCAACGTGGTGGTGGGATGAACCGCGCGCCTGTCATCGCGGCGTTCTGCATCATGCTCGCCGCATGCGGTTTCCAGTTGCGCGGCAATTTCGAATTGCCCGCGGAGATGGCCGACACGTACGTGAGTTACGCGGGCGGCGATGGCGCGATGCTGCGCACCGTGGTTCGCGCACTGAACCTGAACGGCATCCGCGTAAAGCGCAGCGCTGTGGATGCAAGCGCAATCCTGCACATACCGTCCGCCGCGACGTCGCGTCGCCTGCTGTCGAAGGACTCCGACGGGCGGCCGCGCGAATACGAGCTGACCGTTACGCTGAACTATCGCGTGACGACACCGGAAGGCATCGATCTCATCTTGCCGGCGCAGGTATCCCGCCGCAGCAACATCGAGCTCAATCCCGTCGATCCGCTCGGCAACTCCGGTGACATCGCGCGTGCGGTCGCGAGCCTGCGCGAGGATGCGGTGTGGGACATGCTCGGTCGCATCGCGGCAGCGGAAGCGTTGCCTGCCCCTGTCGTCGACCCGGGCAGCAACGGGAACGACACTCCGGAAAGCGAACCCGCGACTCTTCCGGAGAACATGGAGTGAAGCTCTACGCCGACCGGCTTGCGGGGCATCTGAAGGGCGCACTCGCACCGGTGTATCTCCTTTGCGGTGACGAACCCCTGCAGCTTGGCGAAGCGGCGGACGCGGTGCGCGCCGCAGCAAGACGTGAAGGCTATGCATCGCGCGAAGTGTTTTTCGCGGAACGCGGCTTCGACTGGCAGGCACTGCGTTCCGCCGGCGAAAGCCTGTCGCTGTTCGCCGAGCGGCGCGTGCTCGAACTGCGCCTGCCGACCGGCAAGCCGGGCGATGCGGGCGCGAAGATGCTCGTTGAATTCGCCGCGCGGCCGCCCGAGGACACCGTACTGCTCGTGATCAGCGGCAAGGTCGACAAGAAGAACAAGTGGGTTGCCGCGCTTGAGAAGGCGGGCGTGTTCGTCGAAGTGTGGCCGATCGAAGGCGCGCAGTTGCCGCGCTGGATACAGGATCGCATGGCGGCGGCGGGTCTTGCGGCGGATCGCGACGCGGCGCAACTGCTCGCGGATCGCGTTGAAGGCAACCTGCTGGCCGCCGCGCAGGAAATCGACAAGCTCGCGCTGCTCCTGCAGGGCCGGCAGGCGGATGTCGATGCCGTGCGCGATGCGGTCGCCGACAGCGCGCGGTTCGACATTTTCCAGCTTGCGGATGTCGCGCTTGCCGGTGATGCCGTGCGCGCGCTTCGCATGCTCGATGCACTGCGTGCCGAAGGCACCGAAGCGGTGCTCGTGAGCTGGGCGCTTGCAAAGGAAATCCGTTCGCTCGCGGAGATGTCGTTCAAGCTGGCGGGCGGGCAGAGCGTGGAGCGGCTTGTCGCATCGGTATGGCCGAAGAAACGCCAGCCCGTTGTTGCGCGTGCATTGCAGCGGTTCTCGGTGAAAGTGTGGGAGCGGCTGCTGCTTGAAGTCGCGCTCATCGACCGGCAGGTAAAGGGCATGCGTCGCGGCGATGCCTGGCAGAGCCTCGAGCGCCTGGTTGCGGCAATGGCCGGCAGTCCGCTTTCGCAACCGGCACGGCAGCGCGCATGAGCATGCGGCGCATCGGCGTGCTCGGCGGCATGTACGATCCCGTGCACGATGGCCATCTGCGTGCGGCGATCGAGACGCGCGAACTGCTCGGGCTGGATGAAGTGCGCCTCGTGCCGTGCGCCTCGCCGCCGCACCGCTCGGCGCCGCGCGTGAACGCCGAGCTTCGCGCGGCGATGATTGCCGCGGCCGTGACAAACCTGGATCACATCGCGCTCGATGCGCGCGAGCTCGAACTGCCGCCGCCCTCGTATACCCTGCGCACGCTGCAGAGCCTGCGCGCGGAACTGCCGGACGCGGTGTTCGTGCTGCTGCTCGGCGAGGATGCATTTCGCGGTTTCCACCGCTGGCACGAATGGCAGGCGGTATCGGAACTGGCGCACATCGCCGTGCTGCGCCGTCCCGGCAACGAGAACATCGTCTGGCCCGATGCGCTGAATGACTGGCTGGCGGATGTGGAAGTCCTGCCCGAACGGATGTTCGACGGCAACACAACCGGCGGCCGCGTCGCGTTCTGTGAAATCACCGCGCTGGACATTTCCTCCACGCGCATCCGCGAACTGCTGGCGACGGGACGCGATCCGCGCTTCCTGCTGCCGGACGCCGTGCTGGAAATCATCCGGCGCGAGAAACTGTATCGAAACGATGGAAGGAACAATGCAAGCTGAAGCACTGCGCGACCGGGTGGTCGCAGCACTTGATGATGTGAAGGGCGTCGACGTGAAGACGCTGGACGTGCGCGGCAGGACCGCGATCACCGATTTCATGGTGATTGCGACGGGCACATCCGACCGGCATGTGAAGGCACTCGCGGACAACGTGCTGAAGGATGCGCGCGATGCCGGCATCAAGCCGCTCGGCGTGGAAGGCGAGCAAAGCGGCGAGTGGATACTGCTCGACCTCAATGACGTTGTCGTGCACGTGATGCTGCGCGAGGTGCGCGACTTCTACAACCTCGAGAAGCTCTGGTCGGTGGAATGAAGCTTCGCCTGCTCGCCATCGGGCAGAAGATGCCGGCGTGGGTGAGTGCGGGGTACGCCGAATACGCCGCGCGCATGCCGCCGGAATGCCGCCTTGAACTCATCGAACTCCCGCTTGCACAGCGCGCGAAAAGCCGGCCGCTGGAACGTGCCGTCGAACAGGAAGGCGAGCGCATGCTGGCCGCGCTGTCGAACACCGAACGGCTGATCGCGCTCGACGTGCGCGGCAAGGCGTGGAGCACGGAACAGCTGGCGGCGGAGCTTGGGCAGTGGTTGCAGGACGGACGCGATATTGCGCTTGCCATCGGCGGTCCCGACGGGCTGGACGACGCGGTGCTCGAACGCGCCGAGCGGCGCTGGTCGCTGTCGCCGCTGACACTGCCGCATCCGCTGGTGCGGATTGTCGTCGCCGAGCAGCTCTACCGCGCGACGAGCATTCTCCGGAACCATCCGTATCACCGGGCCTGAGGCACGACCGGTGAACGCGCAGCACAGGCGCTTCGCCGGCAACGGCAATGGGTCATGACAGGCAGAGCCATGAATCAATCCCGCAACCATTCGCCGCAGCTTGTGCTTGCATCGGCCTCACCGCGCCGCCGCGCGCTGCTTGCGCAGATCGGTGTCGATTGCAGCGTGCAGCCGGTGGATATCGATGAAGCCGTTCTGCCGCGCGAGACGCCGCGGGCATACGTCGAACGTCTTGCGCTTGCCAAGGCGCGCGCTTGCTGCGAGCGTGCGGGAACGGACGATGTCTTTCTCGGCGCGGATACGGCGGTGGTGCTTGACGATGCGATCCTCGGCAAGCCGCGCGACCGCGATGACGCATTCGGCATACTGAGACGGCTGTCGGGTCGCGAACACGCGGTGATGACGTCCGTCGCGCTGGTGCGCGGTGCGAAGGAAGCGGTGCGTGTGAATACAAGCCGCGTAGGATTCGGTGACCTTTCGGATGCGATGATCGCGGCATACTGGGAGACCGGCGAGCCCACGGACAAGGCTGGCGCATACGGCATCCAGGGCCGTGCGGGTGCATTCATCCATCACATCGCCGGCAGCTATTCGGGCGTGATGGGCCTGCCGCTGTACGAGACGGCGGCATTGCTGCGGGAATTCGGGATAATCAGCGACATCTGACCCCGCGACGCGCAACCTTTTGCAACCACGGTGCATCATGAGCATGGAAATCCTCATCAACGTCACTCCCCGCGAGACGCGCGTCGCGCTCGTCGAGAACGGCGTGCTGCAGGAAGTGTTCATCGAGCGCGCACAGCGCCGCGGGCTGGTCGGCAACATCTACAAGGGCAAGGTATCGCGCGTGCTGCCCGGCATGCAGGCGGCGTTCATCGAGGTCGGCCTCGAGCGCACGGCATTCCTGCACGCATCCGACATCGCGAAGACCGCGTATGGCAGCGAGGAAATCCAGGAGCAGAAACCGGCGGACATCCGCGAGCTGCTGCACGAAGGCAAGGAACTGATGGTGCAGGTGCTGAAGGATCCGCTCGGCAGCAAGGGCGCGCGGCTGACAACGCACATCTCGATTCCCTCGCGTTACCTCGTGTACATGCCGGACAGCAAGGGCGTGGCGATGTCGACGCGCATCGAGGACGATGCGGAACGCGCGCGCCTTCGCGAAGCGGTAGAGGCTTCCCTTGCGCACCAGGAAACGCCGCTCGAGATAAGCAGCGGCGGCTACATCGTGCGCACCGCCGCGGAAGGCGCGCCGCGCGATGCGCTGCGCGCGGACATGATGTTTCTGAACAAGCTCTGGGAATCCGTGCAGGGCCAGTCGCGCAATGCAAAGGCCGGACAGCTCGTGCACGAAGACCTGCCGCTGCCGGTGCGCATCCTGCGCGACCTGCTCGATTCCGGCGTCGAGCAGGTGCGCGTCGACTCGAAGATGACCTGGGAGCGCATGCGCGCCTTCGCGGAAATGTTCATTCCCGACATGAAGGATCGCATCGAGCATTACGCCGGCGACCGGCCGATCTTCGATTTCTACAACGTCGAGGAGGAAATCCGCCGCGCGCTCGAGCGCAAGGTGCCGCTGAAGTCCGGCGGGTATCTCATCATCGACCAGACCGAGGCGATGACGACGGTGGACATCAACACCGGCGCATACGTGGGTTATCGCAATCTCGAGGAAACCATCCTCAAGACGAACCTTGAAGCCGCGCAGGCGATCGCGCGGCAGCTGCGCCTTCGGAATCTCGGCGGCATCATCATCATCGACTTCATCGACATGACGGAAGCCGAGCACCGGCAGATGGTGTTCGCCGCACTCGAAAAGGCGCTGGAGAAGGATCACGCCAAGACGCAGCTCACGGAAGTCTCGCAGCTCGGTCTTGTCGAGATGACGCGCAAGCGCACGCGCGAAAGCCTGGAACATATCCTGTGCATGCCGTGCCCGACCTGCTCGGGGCGCGGCTCGGTGAAGACCGCGGAAACAGTGTGCTACGACATCTTCCGCGAAGTGATGCGCGAGACGCGCCAGTTCAAGGTGCAGGAGCTGCTCGTGCTCGCCGCGCAGGAAGTCGTCGACATGCTGCTCGATGAAGAATCGACGAGCCTTGCCGAGCTCGAGGAACACATCGGCATCCCGATCCGGCTGCAGGCGGAGACGCTGTATACGCCGGAGCAGTTCGACGTGGTGCCGATGTGAACGGACCGACTGCTGAAAATCCGCAAGCGCAAGGCGCACGGGTGTGCATCGCGCACGGTCTGCCGCTTTCCGCGCGGCATTGAGCGCAGGTTCCGCATGCCTTCATTCGCCCGCCGACTCTGGAAATGGACCGCCGCCGCGCTTGCCGGCGTTCTCATCATTCTCGCCATCGGCGTCGGCGTGTTTCGCGCCGCGGTGCCGCTCGTTCCGGAATGGCGCGCCGATGCCGAAGCGATGGCGGAGCGCGCGCTCGGCTGGCCCGTGCATATCGGCAGCATGGATCTTCGCTGGGCGGTGTTCGGCCCCGAGCTTGTCCTGACCGACATACAGCTGCTTGCACCCGATACGCACCAGCCGCTGGTCAGCGCCGCCGAGCTCGACATCGTCTTCAGTCCGCGGGACATCTTCCAGGAGGGGATTCCGCGACCGAGCCACGTGCGGTTGCACCAGCCCACGCTCGCGCTCGAGCGTGGCGAGAACGGCGAACTCTTTCTCTCCGGCTATGCGCTGCCGGCCGGCAACGGCTCGCGCGTCGACTGGCGCGAAGTGCTGGATCTCGGCCTGCGGCACGGTCGCCTGAGCATTCTCGACGGCGAACTTCACTATCGCGACACCGCGCGGGGCATCGACGACTGGGTGCTGCAGCTTTCGGACCTGACGCTGGCATCCGACGGCGAACGCCACGAGCTGGATGGCGACATCATTCCGCCCGGCGCACTCGGCGAGCGCGTGCGCCTCGCCTTTTCCGCGCACGGCCCCGCCGCAACGCCGGAAGACTGGCAGTGGACGCTCGATCTTGAAGCCAGCGAACTGCGGCTGGATACGTGGTACCGGCAGCTGGGGTGGACGGGAAACCGCGTCATGCAAGGCGCGCTGAATGTCACGGGCGCATTGAACGGTACGGGCATCGAGACCATTGCGGGTACGGGAACGGCCGAGGCAACGGCGCTGAATGCGATTCCCGCGGAACCCGCCGCCGGTCCCATCGATGCGACAGCTGCGCTGGATCGCATTGCCTTCCACTGGCGCTTCAGCGTCACCGCGGCAGGCTTCGATGCGGACGTGCGCGAACTTGCCATCGAGCATGGCGGCGTGCGCCAGGCCGACGGCTCGATGTTCCTGCGAACGGGCGGTGCGGACTATCCCGTCGAAATTGCCGGTGCGCGCCTTCCGCTTGCGGCGCTGTCGGACGTCGTCCGCTATCTGCCGGATACCGGCGACGAAAAGCTCGCGGCATGGCGCAAGACGGTGAACGCGCTCGCGCTGTCCGGAACGATTGACGAACTCACGGCGGGCTTCGATGCCGACGCGACGCCGATGCGTTTCATGGTGAACGGCCGTTTCAGCGACATCGGCGCGCATCCCCGCGAAGATGTCCCGGGATTCCGCGGAATCTCCGGCAGCATTCGCGGCAACGAAACGCGCGGCGAGTTCCACATCGACAGCCGCAACGTGCAGCTCGATTTCGGCGCACTGTTCCGTTCGCCGTTGCCGGCGGCAGAACTGCGCGCGGCGCTGGAATGGCAGGCAGCCGAAGCGGGATGGACGATTACGGGCACCGACATTCTCATCCGCAACCCCGAAGCCACGGCAACGGCGGAGTTCGCGCTGAACCTGCCGGCCGAGGGCGTGCCGACCATCGATCTCGCTGCGGTGGCGCGCGACGTCGACCTGGATGCGCGCTCGCGCTGGCTGCCGACGGGCATCATGACCGAGCCGCTGGTGCACTGGCTGGACACCGCAATCCTTGCAGGACACGTGCCCGAAGCGCGATTGACGCTGCGCGGGCCGCTGCGCGGATTCCCATACCGCGACGGCAGCGGCGTGTTCGATGTCCGCTTCATGATGGAAGACACCGCGATCGCGTACGCACCGGACTGGCCGGCCGTGCACGGCCTGCGCGCGGATGTGCATTTCGACGGTCCCGCGCTGAATATCCGCATCGATTCCGCGCGCGTGGAAAACCTCGCCGTCAACGAAGGCACGGCGCACTTCGCGGACCTGCATGACGCCGAGCTCGCGGTCTCGGCTGAGGTCGATGGCGACCTGGCCGACGCGTGGCGATTCCTCTCGGCAAGCCCGCTCGAGGACGCGCTCCACGGCGTGCTGGATGCGCTGGAACCCGCCGGCGCCATGCGCGCAACCGTTGCGCTCGACATTCCGCTGCGCACTGTGCACGACACGGCGGTGCGCGTCGATGCAAACCTGCACAACGCGGACGTGCAGGTCGTGTCGCTGCCCTGGCGCGTGACGGGACTGAGCGGACTGGTGCGTGTGACAGACAGCGCCGTGACGGCGGACGAACTGACCGGTGCGCTGACCGGCGCGCCGTTCACGGCGGCCATCGCCGCCGGCGACCCGGTGGAGCCGGACGGATTTTCATCCAGCGTGATTTCCATGCGCGGCCGCTCGCCGGTCACGGCGTTCGACGAGTTCCTGCCACCGGCCTGGCTCTCGCGGCTGGACGGCGCGTTCGACTGGAATGCCGAGCTGCGCATTCCCGGCGGCGGCGCGCCATCGGCGCTTCGCATCGACAGCACGCTGGATGGCGTGACCAGCACGCTGCCCGCGCCGCTGGATGCGCTGCATCCGGCCAGCGCGAAGATCGTTCTGCCGGGGGACGGACCCATCGACGCGACGATCGACATGCCGAACCTCGGGATGGCCCGGCTGGAATTCATCGATACGCCGGATGGCCGCAGGTTCTCGCGCGGCCGCGTGCAGGCCGCCACGCGCGATGCACCGCAACTGCCGGCAGAGCCGGGACTGCTGCTGGAAGGGCGCGTGCCGGCGCTCGACGTGCGCGGCTGGCTCGCGCTCGACGACAGCACCGCCGCCGCCGCTGAAAGCGGCAAAGCAGGCTCGGACGCCGTGTTGCGCGGCTTCGACCTGCACGCCGTGCGTCTTCTCTCCGGCGATCTCGTGCTCGCCGAGCAGGCGCTGCGCGGCGTTCGTCTCCCGCCCGTTGCCGATGCTCCGCCGGGTGGCGAGGGCGGCTGGGAGATTTCCCTGGCGGGCCCCGCAACCGGCAGCCTGCGCATACCCGCAGACGATTCCGCCTGGGAGATCAGGCTGGAGCGTCTTCATATTCCGGAAGAAGAAACGGAAGGCGTACCTGCCGCGCCGCACGAACCGCCGGATCCGCGCGAACTGCCGGCGCTCTCGATCGACATCGGCGACCTTCGCATCGGGGCGCGGCAGCTCGGCCACGTCTCCGGCAGCCTCCAGCGCACCGCGGTCGGCTACACGACGCAGGACCTGCGCGCCCGCGCGCCGGGCTTCGCGATCGATCTCGAGGGCCGCTGGGAGGTAATCAAGGATGAGCACTACACCTCGGTGACATCCGAGCTTGTGACCGGCGACCTTGGCGACGCGCTTCGCCGTCTCGGCTACCAGGACGCCGGCATGGACGCCGACAGCGGGCGCATTGAGGCGAACCTTGCGTGGCACGCCGCGCCCATGCAGCCGGACTACGGGCTGCTGGAGGGCACGGTGACGTTCAGCGCAAGCGACGGCTCGCTGCGCGAAGTGAATCCCGGCGCGGGCCGGTTGATCGGGCTCCTGAGCATTGCCGCGCTGCCGCGCCGGCTGATGCTGGACTTCAGCGATTTCTTCGGCGAAGGGCTGCATTTCGACACCATGTCCGGCGAATTCCTTGTAACGGCGGGTAACGCCTACACGACGAACACCCAGTTGCAGGGACCGTCCGTGTCCTTGCTGCTGGTCGGCCGCACCGGGCTCGTGGCGCGCGATTACGACCAGCTCGCCATCGTCGATCCGGATGTATCCGCGTCCATCCCGGTTGCAGGCTACCTTGCCGCGGGTCCCACCGTTGGTGCCGCGCTGTTATTGTTGTCGCAACTCCTGAAAGCCCCGCTCGCCGACATGACGCAGGTGAAATACCGCATCACCGGCAGCTGGGATGACCCTCTCGTCCAACGCGTGCAGGACAACAATGCAACGAACACCACGCCGTCCGATCGCTGAAATTCTCATCATGTGCGCGGCGACGCTGACGCTTTCGCTGCCGCTTCATGCCGCTGACAGCTGGACCCTGCCGGCCTCGATGTGGTCGCGGCCGCGCAGCGGCGCCGCCGTTCTCGAGATGGCGCCGGTGGCGGACGCCGTCCGTGCCTGGCAGGCTGCCGTGCGCGAGCATCCGCATGCGCGGCTCGTGCTGGTGCACGCCGGCGGCGAGGAAGGCAGTCTCTGGGCAGCCGAGCTGCGTGACTGGCTTGTTGCACTCGGCGTGCCTCCCGACGCCATCGAACGCGTTCCCGGCAGCCGCGCCGATCGTCTCGAACTGCGGCTTGGCACCTGACACCACGCTTCCGGAAAGGAATTCCATGTCCTCATCCAGCACAACCGTTGCCGCCATCCAGATGGCATCAGGACCGCGTCTTGAGCCGAATCTCGCGGAGGCGGCGCGCCTGCTGCGGTCTGCAGCCGAACGCGGCGCGCGGCTCGCCGTGCTGCCGGAGTATTTCGCGGGCTTTGGCCTGCCCGAGCAGGAACGGGTGAAGGCCGCGGAAAGCCCGCAGAGCGGGCCGGTGCAGGATTTTCTTGCCCGCACGGCATACGAGACGGGGATGTGGATCGTGGGCGGCAGCCTGCCGATGAAAACCGCGGGCAGCCGGGTGCGCGGCGCATGCCTCGTGTTTGACAGCGGAGGCGAGCAGGTCGCGCGCTTCGACAAGATTCACCTGTTCGACGTGCACATCCCCGAGCGGGACGAGCATTACGAGGAATCCGGCTGGACGGAGCCGGGCGACGCCGTCACGGTGCTGGATACGCCGTTCGGCCGGCTCGGGCTTGCGGTCTGTTATGATCTTCGATTCCCGGAACTGTTCCGCGACATGAGCGCGCGCGGCGTCGACATCATCGCGCTTCCCGCCGCGTTCACCGCCGCCACCGGCCGCGCGCACTGGGAAATCCTGTTGCGCGCACGCGCGATCGAGAACCTGTCCTACGTGATCGCCGCCGCACAGGGCGGCTTCCATGCCAACGGCCGGGAAACCTGGGGCGATTCGATGATCGTCGATCCCTGGGGCAGCGTGCTTGCCCGCAGGGAAAGCGGCAGCGGCGTCGCCACGGCAGCGATCGACCTCGAGCGGCAGCGGCAACTGCGCCGCACGTTCCCGGTGCTCGACCACCGCAGACCATGAGGTGAGAACGACATGACCGACGCATTGCAGCTCGCGCGCAAGGACCTTCTCGCCGCCGGAAACATCGATGACGGCGCACTCGCGGATACGCTGTCGCGGCTCATGGCTGCGCGCGTCGACGCCGCGGATCTCTACTTCCAGCTCACGCGCCACGAAACCTGGGGACTGGAAGACGGCATCGTGCGCGACGCGAGCTTCAACATCGAGCAGGGCGTTGGCGTGCGCGCGATCAGCGGCGAGAAGACCGGATTCGCATACTCCGATGAAATCCGCATGCCTGCGCTGCTGGAAGCGGCGGGCGCGGCGCGCGCCATTGCAAGGTCCGGCGGCAACAACCAGGTGCAGGCCTGGCATGCCACGCAGGGCCATTCGCTGTACGTTCCCGACGATCCGATCGCGGCCATGGAATCCGCCGAGAAGGTTGCGCTGCTGCAGCGCCTGGACGAGGCGGCGCGCGCGATCGACCCGCGCGTGAAACAGGTGATGGTGAGCCTGTCCGGCGTTCACGACACCGTGTTGATCGCGGCGAGCGACGGGACGTTTGCGGCGGACGTGCGCCCGCTCGTGCGGCTCAACGTGTCCGTGGTCGTCGAGCAGAACGGCCGGCGCGAGACCGGCTATTCCGGCGGTGGCGGCCGTTTCGGCTATGCGGAATTCCTGAAGGGCGACCGCGCCATGGATTTCGTGCGCGAGGCGGTGCGCACCGGTCTTTTGAACCTCGAAGCGGGCGACGCGCCCGCCGGCACGATGACGGTCGTGCTCGGCCCTGGCTGGCCCGGCATCCTGCTGCATGAAGCCATCGGCCACGGACTTGAAGGCGATTTCAATCGCAAGGGTACGTCGGCTTTCGCGGGGCGCATCGGCGAGCGCGTCGCAAGCCCGCTGTGCACGGTGGTGGATGACGGCACGCTCGCGAACCGCCGCGGCTCGCTCAATGTCGACGACGAAGGCACGCCCACGCAATGCACGACGCTGATCGAGAACGGCATCCTCAAGGGTTACATCCAGGACAAGCACAACGCGAAGCTCATGGGCGTTGCGCCGACGGGCAACGGGCGCCGCGAATCATTCGCGCATCTGCCGATGCCGCGCATGACCAACACCTGCATGCTCGCCGGTCCGCATGACCCCGAGGAAATCATCCGTTCCGTCGACAAGGGGCTGTACGCGGTGAATTTCGGCGGCGGGCAGGTGGACATCACGTCCGGCAAGTTCGTGTTCTCCGCGAGCGAGGCTTACCTGATCGAGAACGGGAAGATCACGCGGCCGGTGAAGGGCGCGACACTGATCGGCAACGGTCCGGACGTGCTCACGCGCGTATCGATGGTCGGCAACGATCTGAAACTTGATGACGGCGTCGGCACCTGCGGCAAGGACGGACAGTCCGTGCCGGTCGGCGTGGGCCAGCCGACGCTGCGCGTCGACAGTCTCACGGTCGGCGGCACCTCATAGCCGGTGTCCGCGCGCAATGAAAAACGGGCGCCGAAGCGCCCGTTTTTCATTGCGAAGCGCGTTCAGCGCTCAAGGTTCAGCAGGTGTTCCAGCCGCGTCATGAGTTCCGTGCGGCTCTGGCTTGTCAGCGTCGCGTGGCCGAGCTTGCGGCCGGGACGCGGTTCCTTGCCGTAGCTGTGGTAATGCGCGCCGGGAATGTCGAGCACGTCTTCCAGCGGCGGAATATCGCCGATGAAATTCACCATCGCCGCGAAACCGTTCGCCGCCGTGTCGCCGAGCGGCAGGTCGAGAATCGCGCGGATGTGATTCTCGAACTGGCTCGTGACCGCGCCTTCGATGGTCCAGTGCCCCGAGTTGTGCACGCGCGGCGCGATCTCGTTCGCGACCAGCGTGCCGTCGGCAACAAAGAATTCGATGGTGAGCACGCCGGCGTAATCGAACGCATTCAGCAATCGCTCGAGATGGCGTTCGGCGAGACCCTGCAGCGCGATGTTCTCGTACGGCGCGATCGAATGACGCAGGATGCCGTCGCGATGCGTGTTCTCGGACAGCGGATAGAAGCGCACCTCGCCGCTGACACTGCGCACGCCGATGATCGACACCTCGCGCTCGAACGCAACGAACGCCTCGAGGATGAGCGGCGCGTCGCCGATGGCATCGAACGCCGGCGCGAGATCGGCGTCGCTGCGCAGCACGCGCTGGCCCTTGCCGTCGTAGCCCAGGCGGCGCGTCTTCAGCACCGCGGGATAGCCGATACGCGCAATCGCGTCCTTCAATTCATCCAGCGAATCGACTTTCGCGAACGCGGGCGTGGGGATTTCGAGCGCATTGAAAAGCTGCTTTTCCTGCAGGCGATCCTGCGCCTTTTCCAGCAGCTCGACCGTGGGGCGAAACGGTTTCGTCACGCCGGCGCGCACGGCGTCGACGGGCACGTTCTCGACATCGAACGTCACGACGTCCACGCGCTCGGAGAGTTCGCGGAGTTTCTTCGCATCCCCGAACTCGCCGAGGATGATGTCGCCGACCTGTCCGCCCGGCGCGTCCGCGCTCTTGTCGAGAAACACAAAGCGCAGGCCGAGCGGATAGCCCGCGAGCGCGAGCATGCGGCCGAGCTGGCCCGCGCCGACGATGCCAACACGTTTTGCGGATTCCGGGTTCATGCCTGCCATCAGATGAATGGGTTGTCGCCGCTGGATGCGTATCCGGCAGCAGGATCAGTCGCGGGGATCGGGATTGCCGAGCACGGTTTCCGTCTGCCGGCGGCGGAACTCATCGAGCGCGGTCTTCACCGCCGCATGCCTGTTCGCGAGTATCGACGCGGCGAGCAGCGCGGCGTTGGTTGCACCCGCCTTGCCGATCGCGAGCGTGCCGACGGGAATGCCCGCGGGCATCTGTGCGATCGAGAGCAGCGAGTCCATGCCGTTGAGCGCCTTCGACTGCACGGGAACGCCGAGCACGGGCAGCGACGTCTTCGCCGCGACCATGCCGGGAAGATGCGCCGCGCCTCCGGCACCGGCGATGATGACCTCAAGACCACGCTCACGCGCCGTTTCCGCATACTCGAACAGAAGATCGGGCGTGCGGTGCGCGGAGACCACGCGCGTCTCGTGCGGAATATCCAGGGATTCAAGCATCGAAACCGCGTGCTGGAGCGTGTCCCAGTCCGATTTCGAGCCCATGATGACGCCGACAAGTGCTTTCATCCGCGCATTTTACCCGTGTGCACCCGCGACTCATAGCCCGCTTTCCAGTACATGGCGTATCTCGCGGAACAGTTCGCGGCGATGGCGCGGCGGTTTGTCCGCTTTCGCCTCCGCGATGCTTGCCTGCACAAGCTGGCGCACGCGCTGCCGGTCGGCGTGAGGGTGCGCATCGAGGAACGCTTCGAGCGCAATCCTGCCTTCATCGAGCAGGCGGTCGCGCCAGGCTTCCGCGGCGTGCAGTTGTTGCGTGTCGCGGATGTCCTGCTGCTCAAGCTGCAGAAGTGCCGCACGAAGATCGTCCGTATCGAGTTCGCGCATCAGCCGGCCGATGTACTGCCGCTGGCGCCGCGCCGCGCCCCGTTGCGTCAGTTCGCGGCCGGCACGCACGGCGCGCAGCAGCGCATCGGGCAGCGGCAGCTGCGCGAGTTTCGGCTCCGGCAATTCCAGCAGGCGCTCGCCGATGGCCTGGAGATCCTCGGCTTCACGCTTTCGTTGCGTCCGGGAGGGGCGCTGCCCGTCATCCGGTTCGTTATGGTCAGTCATGGGTCAAGTCCTGTGGCATGCGGCGCTCATGTGCGTAAAATGCGCAGTCTAGTCCCGTTTTGAACCCGCCGTTCGCTACACGAGTGCAATCGAATGACCCGCAGCAGTGTTGCCGAGTTCCTGCTCACCGACGATGACATCAGAGAACGCACCGAGTTCGCCATCCACGAGGCGCGGCGGCTTGGCGCGGACCAGGTCGAAGCCGGTGCGTCGCTCGACAGCGGTCTTGAACTCACCGTGCGCCTCGGCGAGGTGGAAACACTGGAGCGCAGCCGTGATCGCGGGCTTGGCATCACCGTGTATTTCGGCAGGCGCAAGGGCAGCGCGAGCACCGCGGATCTCGGCCGGGATGCGATTCGTGAAACCGTCAGCGCGGCATGCACCATCGCACGCTACACCGCGGAGGATCCGTTCGCCGGTCTCGCCGATGCAGCGCTGATGGCGTCGGACGTTCCCGACCTTGATCTGTGGCATCCCTGGGAATTCTCGCTGGACGACGCGATCGAAAAGGCGCGCGCCTGCGAAGCAGCGGCGCGCAGCGTGGATGCGCGCATCACGAATTCCGACGGTGCAACGCTGAGCAGTCACGGCGGGCTGCGCGTGTACGGCAACTCGCACGGCTTTCTCGGTGCGTATCGCGGCACCAGTCACAGCCTGTCATGCACGGTGCTTGCGAGCGCGAACGGACATATGCAGCGCGATTACTGGTATTCGGCCGCGCGCGATCCGCGCGCGCTCGAGACGCCCGAAGCGATCGGCGCGCGCGCCGGTGCGCGTGCAATTCGCCGCCTTGGCGCAAAGCGCCTGTCGACACGCCGCGCGCCCGTGCTGTTCGTTCCGGAAATGGCGAAGAGCCTGGTCGGGCATTTTCTCGGTGCGATTCGCGGCACGTCGCAGTACCGTCGCACGAGCTTTCTGCTCGATGCCGCGGGCGAGCGCGTGTTCCCGGATTTCATGCAGATCATCGAGCAGCCGCTGTTGCAGGGTGCGATGGGCAGCGCGCCGTTCGACGATGAAGGTGTTGCAACGCTGGAGCGCGCGCTGGTGCGTGGCGGCGTGCTGCAGGGCTATGTGCTCAGCAGCTATTCGGCGCGCCGGCTCGGCCTGCAGACGACGGGCAACGCCGGCGGTGTGCGTAACATCAGCGTCGCGCCCGGCGCTGAGGATTTCGACGCGCTGTGCCGGCGGTTGCATCGCGGCCTGCTCGTGACGGAGCTGATGGGGCAGGGCGTCAACGGCGTGACGGGCGACTATTCGCGCGGCGCATCCGGCTTCTGGGTGGAAGACGGCGTGCCTGCCTGGCCCGTCGAGGAAATCACCGTCGCGGGCAACCTGCGCGACATGTTCACCAACGTGATTGCCGTCGGCAATGACGTCGACACGCGCGGCAACATCCGCGTCGGTTCCATGCTGCTGAACGAGATGACCATCGCCGGCGAGTGATGCATCGTCGCGGCAGCGCAAGGAGAAAAGAAGATGAAGACATTTCTTGCAGCGGTACTGCTTGCCGCATTTCCCGTCGCCGCGATTGCGGCCGACAGGCAGCCGGACGCGCCGGTTGCCATCGCCGTGCACGGCGGCGCGGGCACGATCAATCGCGATGAAATGAGCGCGGAACGCGAAGCCGAAATCCGCATCGTGCTGGAGAAGGCATTGCGCGCCGGTCACGCCGTGCTTGCCGCGGGCGGCAGCAGCGTGAATGCCGTGACGGCGGCCGTGACGACACTGGAAGATTCGCCGCTGTTCAACGCCGGCAAGGGCGCGGTGTTCAACTGCGCGGGGAAGAATGAACTTGACGCTGCGATCATGAACGGCGCAACGCTCGACGCCGGCGCCGTGGCAGGCCTTCGGCGTACGAAGAATCCCGTCCTGCTGGCGCGGCTTGTGCTTGAGAAATCGCCGCACGTGTTGCTCATCGGCGAAGGTGCGGAGAGTTACGGCGCAGCGCACGGCATCGAGATGGTCGATCCCGCGTACTTTCACACGCAGGAACGCTGGGAACAGCTGAAGGCCCTGCAGGCGCGCGAGCATGTTGAAGGCTGCGGCGACGCCGTTGCAGCACTCGGCGGCTTCGATCCGCTGAGCTTCGGTACGGTCGGCGCTGTCGCGCTGGATGCTGCGGGCAACCTCGCCGCGGCGACATCCACCGGCGGCATGACGAACAAGCGCTACGGCCGTGTCGGCGATGTGCCGGTGATCGGCGCCGGCACGTACGCGGACAACGCAACCGCGGCGATCAGCGCGACGGGGCATGGCGAATACTTCATCCGCACCGTTGCGGCGCACAGCATCGCGTCACGCATGGCGTTCAAGGGCGAAAGCGTGCAGCAGGCGGCGGATGCCGTCGTCATGGATCTGCTGAAGAACATGGGTGGCGGTGGCGGTGTGATCGCGATCGACGCCAACGGCCACATCGCGATGCCGTTCAACACCTCGGGCATGTATCGCGGTTTCATCGACGTGGACGGAAAGATGCAGACGGCGATTTACCACGAAGAAGAGTGACGCGTGGAAAGCGGGAAGCAACAAGAAGGCCGGAAAGTTTCCGGCCTTCCTGCATTCGATCAATGGCCTTCCTGTCAGAGAATTGCCGCCAGCGCGCTGATCAGTCTTCGCACTTCTTCCGCGGTGTTGTAGTGCGCGAATGAAACGCGCACGACGCCGTCATCCGGCGGAATGCCGAGAAATTCCAGCAGGCGCCGCGAGTGAAAGTGGCCGTGCTTCACCGCGATCCGCCGCTCGGCAAGCGCGGTCGCGATGTCCGCAGATTGTTTCCTCGCATGACGAAACGCGATGATCGGCAGGCGCGAATCCGGATCGGCATCCGCGGAGCCGAGCAGCGTGACGGCCGGATGCGCGTCCAGCATTTCGAGCAGCGGGCGCGCCAGCTCCGCTTCGTGCCGCGCAATGATCTCGAACGGATCCGCTCCCGCGCGTGCCCGCCACGCATCGAAGTATTCCGGGATGCCGCCCGCGCCCCACGCAAGTTCATAGCTTGCACCGCCCGGCTGCAGCTTGTGCGGCAATGCGTCTGCGCCGAAGTATTCGTGGTTGATGTTGCCAAGCTCGATGAGTGCGTCGCGCTTTCCGTACAGCATGCCGATGTGCGGGCCGAAGATCTTGTAGAGGCTGCACACGTAGAAATCGACGTCGAGTGCGCGCACGTCGACGCGGCGGTGGGGTGCGTATGCCACGCCATCGACGAACACGCGCGCGCCGGCGTCGTGCACGCGCCGCGTGATGTCAGCGACCGGTTCGATCCTGCCGAGAAGGTTCGAGCACTGGCTGAAGGCGACGAGCCGGGTGCGCTCGTTCAGCAGTTCATCGAGGTGCGAAAGCGACAGCGAGAAATCGCTGCGATCGATCTCCCAGGTCCGCACGACGACACCGTGCGCACGCAGCGAAAGCCACGGGCTGCGGTTCGCTTCGTGGTCCATCACCGTGATGATGATTTCATCGCCTTCACGAAGCAGCGCGCGGAATGCGTTCGCTGTCTGCCAGGTGAGCGCCGTGCTCGAGCCGCCGAGCACGAGATCCGATGCATCGCGCGCGTTGATGAACGCGGCGAGTTTCTGCACGGCTTCGGACTGGCGCGCGACCGCAAGCTGCGACAGCGGATAGCCGGCGCCAAGCTGCACGGGCGAGGACTGCATGTATTCGGTGACGCGGCGGATCACCGATTGCAGCGTGAAGCTGCCGCCGGCGTTGTCGAACCAACTCCAGTCGCCATCAAGGCCCGCGAATTCCTGCCGCACATCCGCAAGCGCGATCTCAACATCATGTCTTTTCATGGAATTTTCCCGTTCCACGTCTGTAAGCCCAGGCTGACAAGCATATCCGATTCGACCGCTGTGGCCGGGGGCGGTGCATCGTTAAGGTAACGACATCGCGAAACAAGGACTTGCCAGGATGATCGAGGAAATCGCGCGCAACCACTCCGCCGGCAACGCCATTGCAGCCGGCGTGACGGAATCCAACCTGCTCGCCGACATCCGCTACTTCGAGACGCGGATCGGGCACGCAGCGGAGCCGGAAGACAGCCGCGCCCAGGCCATGCAGCGCGTCTACGCAAGCCTGCTCGCGCATCGCCGCCAGATGCTGGCCGCGCTGCGCGACGGCCGTCCGGATGCCTGGTACGAATACGAACACGTCGTGATCTGAACGAACCCGCGCACGGGTCGAGGACACCTGTCGAGGACGACGGGTCCCAGGGACGGGTCTTATTTTTTCTCGCCGGTCGCGAGATCGCGCAACGTCCGGCCCGCAAGCTTTTCCCGCACCGACACATCCGCATCTTCCGCTGCCTCGGCGACCGCCGTGCTGACGGGTACGCGCCGCTCGTCGTGATCGAGCAGCGGATCCGCGCGGCGCACGGCGGCGCGGATGTCGAGCAGCGTGATGCGCTCAAGGTCCGTGGCGGGCACGAAGCGTCCTTCGGATTCATCCGTCATCAGCAGCAGGCCGTTTCGTTCGAGGCGGCCTGTCACCACCGCAACCGCCTCGCCGGGAACCTGCAGGTGATTCGCGAGCGCCTTGACGTTCCACGCGCGGCCGCGCTCGAGGAACGACCTTGCGACGAGATACATGATTTCCAGCGCGAGGATTTCGCGCAGCTGGCCGCTCAGCGTCAGCCGCCCGCTGTTCTTCTCGACAGCACCGGGGTTCTGCACGTAATACGCGACCTGCGCGCCGACAAGCAGGATCAGCCAGTTGAGATAGAGCCAGATCATGAACGTGAGCACGATCGCGAAGCTCGAGTAGATCGCGACGTATTTCGCCGAGCCGGCGACGAATGTCGCGAATATCCAGCCCGTCGTCTGCCAGATCAGGCCGGCAACGATGCCGCCGATCAGCGCGGGGCCCAAGCGCACGTCGGCGTTCGGCACGAAGATGTAGACGAACGTGAATGCGCCGATCACGATCAGGTACGGCAGCAGGTGCGAAAGCAGCAGCAGCAGCGTGCCGAACGGTTCGATGCCGGCAAGGTCCCGCACCACTTCGTTGCTGGAGACGGTGGCGGTGATGCCGAGCGCGGCGGTGATCAGCAGCGGACCGATGAGAATCACGCTCAGGTAGTTGCTGAAGCGTTTCGCGAAGCTACGCGGCTGCTGCACGTGCCAGACGTAGTTGAATGAAGACTCGACCTTCTGCACCAGCGAAATGACGAGGTAGATCAGCAGCGCAAGACCGATGGAGCCGAGCACGTCGGCGCGCACGTTGTCGACGAAGCCCATGATCCGCTGGCCGAGTTCGTCGCCGCGCGGGCCGAGATAGGAAAGCGCGTTGAAAAGCACCGGCTCAAGCTGGTTGTGAACGCCGAGACCCTTCAGCACCGAGAAACTGAATGCGAGCAGCGGCACCAGCGAAAGCAGCGTGGTGTAGACAAGGCTCATGGCGCGCAGGTTGAGCTGTCCTGCCGCGAGATCGCGGACCAGCACGTACGCAAAGCGCATCAGGCGCGTCAGCGTGCGCTTGCCGTGCGGGAGCGATGCCGTATCGCCCTCCCACACGAAGCGTTCGAACCGCGCGATTCCCTCTTTGATAGCCGACATCGTGACCCCGCCCGAAGAACTTCAGCCGCCGCGCTTGGCATCCACGCGGCGCGCGAACTCCGCGAGTATTGCACGATAAAGGTCGTCCTTCAGCCATGCGTCCTCGACGCCGGCTTCGAGGTTGGGGTTGTCGTTTACCTCGATGACGTACACGCCGCCCTGGTTCTGCTTCACGTCCACGCCGTACAGACCGTCGCCGAACAGGTTCGCAGCCTTCAGCGCGGTCTGCACGACTTCCTTCGGCGCCTCCTGCACGGGCAGCGTGCGGAAGCGGCCTTCGCTGTAACCGCCGCCGCTCTTGTGATCCACGATCTGCCAGTGGTTCTTCGACATGAAGTACTGGCATGCATAAAGCGGCTGCCGGTTGAGCACGCCGATGCGCCAGTCGTAGTCGGTATAAAGGTATTCCTGCGCAAGGATGAGATCGGATTCCTTGAACAGGCGGGCGGAGATTTCCTCCAGTTCGCTGCGGTTCGCGGCCTTGAACACGCCTCTCGAGAACGAGCCGTCCGGAATCTTCAGCACGATCGGATAACCCAGTTCCTTTTCCGCGGCGTCGATCTGGCCTTCCTGCAGGATCAGCGTCTTCGGATGCGGAATCCGGTTTGCGCGCAGCAGTTCCGCGAGATAGACCTTGTTCGTGCAGCGCATGATGGAGACCGGGTCGTCGATCACCGCCATGCCTTCCGCTTCCGCCTTGCGGGCAAAACGATAGGTGTAGTGATTGATGCGCGTGGTGTCGCGGATGAACAGCGCGTCATATTCCGCGACGCGGGCGTAATCCTTCGGGCCGATGATGTCGATGTCGAAACCCATCGTCTTGCCGACGCGCTCGAAGTTCTTCAGCGCCTTCTTGTCCGACGGCGGCATGGGATCGTCGTTGTTGTAGAGGATCGCGAGATCGTAGCGGCTCGCGCCGCGGCTCTTGCGCGCGCGCCACGGCTTGCTGAGATACGCCTCCAGCGCGTTGATGAACGCTGCGCGCTGCTCGCCTTTCAGGTGTGCAAGGTTCCCGGGCCGCACGCGGTTGAGCGTCCAGCGGCCTTCGCGGCGAAACTCCACGCGCAGGATGGGGCAGGGGAAGGCATCGAAGATCTGGCGCGCGATCTCGGTGAGCCGCGGGTCGTCCTGGCGGCCGAAGTAAAGCAGGATCTCGAACTTCGTCGTGTGTTCGCCGCGCAGCGCCTTCTGCACGCGGTCATCGAGATCCTCGGCATCGAGGCTGTAGACGGACTTGCGCGTGAGATCGGACAGCGTGCGCACCGATGGAATCATGCGGTGGCGGCGCGCTTCGGCGAGCAGCGAGCAGTAATAGCCGGTGGTGAGGTAGCCGAAGTTGCGGCACAGGTTGAGCACGGTGATGCCGCGCCGCCCGTAGTCCGGGTTCGAGAGATATTCCCGCGCGGTGACGGTGGGATAGTCCGGGAACTCCGGCCTCCAGTCGCTGCCTTTCTCGATGACGATCAGGTGTCGTTGCGTGTGCTGCTCGTGCATGGCTCTCGTCAGTCTTTGTCGTGAGTTCCCCGCGCGTCATCGCGCGGCCGTATGACCATGGCGGCACGTTGCGCGCTGCGCCCGTAGCGCGCCATGCCGGCGAATTCTTCGTGCTGTATCGGCATGCTCATGGAATCAAGCTGGTTCTTGTCCTTCTCCACGTCGACGTAGGGATCGTGCACGTACACGAAACGCTGATCGAAGCCCGTGACGACGACCCAGTGCGGGAACCGCTCGCCGTAGATGCGCCACGAACTGATCAGCACGACGGGAATCGCGCCAGCATCGAACTCCGCCTTCAGCTCCTCCAGCGTGACCGCGCGGTACTCCACTTCAATGCCGGCCTGCTCGATTTCCTCGGAGAAATCCTCGTGCACGAGGCGGATGACTTCCTTCTTTTCCTCGCTGCGCACGCTGTCGAGGAACAGCGCGTCGCGATCGTTCACCCACAGCTTCACGCCGAAACCGCGGTGATGCGCCGCGAGTGCGAGCCCGAAGGGTCCGCAGCCGCCGTGTCCCGCCGTCATGAAGATAGTCGTTGCTTCGCGCCACAGCCGGAATTCCAGCCGGCGGTCGAGCGACACCGCGGCATCGAGCGCGCTCATCGCCATCATGATCGCGGCGGGTCCGCAGGTGAATTCCGTGGTCTGGCGATAGTAGGGAACGCGCGCGATGTCGGGCTTCAGATGCTTGACGAGCGATTTCTCCATGCGCAGCGCATCGGCATGGTCTTCGTAGTAGTCGAGGTAGGTGCCGAACTGGCGATAGCCTGCATCGCGATAGAGATTCGCGGCGGTGGCGTTGTCGCTGCGGATCTCGAGCCGCATGGTGATGCAGCCGCGCTCCAGCGCCATGGCTTCGGCGGCCGTCAGCAGCAGCCTGCCGATGCCCCGGCCGCGTGCGGCGGCATCGACAGCGATGGAATAAAGGCGCGCGAGATGCGTGCCCTTGTGATACAGCACGAGCGCGTAGCCTTCGAGCACATCATTCGTTTCATGCACGAGCAGGTCCGCGTGCGCCTGCGTGATCATGCGGCGAAAGCTCCGGCGCGACAGGCGGTCACTGTCGAAGCAGCGCGCCTCGAGCGCGGCGAGCCGGTCGAGATCGGCAACGGTGGCGGATCGGATCAAACCTCACCTCGGTGCCCGTGGGCGGGCGGCAGGCGCGCGCATCATCGCAGCTTGGCGCACGTTTTCAAGTGGTCGCCGCCCAGCATGAGAAAAATATTCCGGTCGCGCAAACGGGGATGCCGATGAGGGGTTCTACGGATGCAAACGCAGCGCCGGCTCCTCCAGTGCCTCGACCTGCTCGCGCAGATCGTTCAGTTGCTCTTCCCAGTAGCGCGGCGTGCCGAACCACGGGAAGGCCGGCGGAAAGGCAGGATCATCCCAGCGCCGCGCGATCCAGGCGATGTAGTGGATCATGCGCAGTGCGCGCAGCGGCTCGATGAGCGTGAGTTCCGCGGCGTCGAACAGGCGGAACTGCTCATAGCCGGAAAGGAAAAGTCGCAACTGCGCTTCCCGTTCATGCCGTGGCCCTGCGAGCAGCATCCAGATGTCCTGGATGGCGGGACCGGCGATGCAGTCATCGAGATCGACGAAATGCGGACCGGCGTCCGTCCAAAGGATGTTGCCGGGATGACAGTCGCCGTGCAGCCGGATGGCCTGCGGCGCGCAGATGTCGAACGCGGCGTCGACGGCGTCGACAAGACGCTTGCAGGCGTCGAGGAAATTCTCGCGCAGGTAATCCGGCAGCCAGCCGCCGGCGGCGAGCACGTCGGCACTGTCGCGGCCCATCTGCTGCACGGACAGGCGCGGGCGTTCGATGAAGCGGTCTGTCGCGCCGATGGCATGAATGCGTCCGATGAATCGCCCGAGCCATTCGAGCTGGTCAAGGTTGCCGGGCTCCGGCGAGCGGCCGCCGCGGCGGGGATAAAGCGCGAAGCGAAAGCCGGCGTGTTCGAACAGCGTGCGTCCTTCCAGCACATGGGGCGCGACGACCGGAATTTCCGCCGCGGCGAGTTCCAGCGCGAAGGCGTGTTCCTCGAGAATCTGCGCCTCGCTCCAGCGGGCCGGCCGGTAGAACTTCGCGACCAGCGGCGCGCTTTCCTCGATGCCGACCTGGTAGACGCGGTTCTCGTAGCTGTTGAGCGCGAGCAGGCGCCCGTCGGTCACGTACCCGCAACTGTCCACGGCATCAAGCACGACATCGGGCGTCAGCGTGTCATAGGGATGTGTGTTACGTTCCATGCGCCCGATGCTAACAGACCGCTCCGGATCGCCGATGAAATACCCCGAACGCATCGTCTGCCTGACCGAGGAAACGACCGAGACGCTTTACCTTCTCGAGGAGGACTGGCGCATCGTCGGCGTGTCCGGCTTCACCGTGCGCCCGGCAAAGGCACGCCGCGAGAAGCCGAAGGTTTCCGCGTTCACCAGCGCGAAGATCGGGAAGATCCTCGAGCTTGAACCCGATCTCGTGCTCGGCTTCTCCGACATCCAGGCGGACATCGCCGCGGAACTCGTTCGCCGCGGCATTGAAGTGCACGTGTTCAATCATCGCTCCATCGAGGAAATCTTCCGCATGATCCGCATGCTCGGCGGCATGATCGGCTGCGAGGGCAAGGCGCGCCGTCTTGCGGAAGAACTGGAATACAGCCTGCAGGAAATCCATGAATCCGCGCGCGCACTGCCGCGTCGGCCGCGCGTGTATTTCGAGGAATGGGACGAACCGATGATTTCCGGCATCCGCTGGGTCTCGGAACTGATCGAGATCGCAGGCGGCGATGACATCTTTCCCGAGCATGCGCGCGAGGCGCTGGCGAAGAACCGCATTCACGCCGATGGCAGCGACATCATCGCGCGCGCGCCGGACATCATCTTCGGCTCGTGGTGCGGAAAGAAATTCCGCCCGGAGAAAGTGGCGACGCGCGAAGGTTTTGCGGACATTCCTGCCGTGCGTGATGGCGAGCTGCACGAGATCAAGTCATCGATCATCCTGCAGCCCGGCCCTGCGGCGCTCACCGACGGCGTGCGCGCGTTGCACGCGCGCATCCGGGACTGGGCGAAACGAACGCCGTGAGCTTCAGTGCGGCAGCGGCAGTCCGCGGCTGACGGCGAGATAGCGCAGGATGGCTTTCGTCGCGCTGATCGCGCGCCGGCCGCGTGATGTGACGACATCGCCTTCGAGTTCTTCCGGAACCCTTGAATCCGCCGCGAGCACCAGCACCGGGCAGCTCTGCCATTCCTCGCCGATCAGTTCGACGATCTCGCGGCGCGGTCTTGCAAAATCGACTTCGCGGACATCAAGCGTTGCGCGCGCGGCGGGAAAATATTCGAGAAAGCCCGCAAGCTGCGCGCAGTACGGACAGAACCAGCGTTCGCCGTTTTCCTCGAAACCGGGTTTCAGCAGGAACAGGATGTCACGGTCGTTCACGCGCGCGTCAGCCGGTCGAACGCTTCCTGGTATTTTGCAGCGGTCCGCGTGCGGATTTCTTCCGGCACGCGCGGACCTGGCGCGGTCTTGTTCCAGTCGAGCGTCTCGAGGTAATCGCGCACGAACTGCTTGTCGAAGCTCGGCGGTGAAATGCCGGGACGGTACGTGTCCGCCGGCCAGAAGCGCGAGGAGTCCGGCGTCAGCATTTCATCGATGATGTAGAGCCTGCCGTTGCTGTCCGTGCCGAACTCGAACTTCGTGTCGGCGATGATGATGCCGCGCTCGCGCGCATGCTTCGATGCGAACGCGTAGATCTCAAGCGTTGCATCACGCACCTGTTCCGCGAGGTCGCGCCCGATCAGCTCGACCACTTTCCCGAAGGAAATGTTTTCATCGTGATCGCCGACGGCGGCCTTGGTGGCGGGCGTGAAGATCGCTTCCGGCAGCCTGTCGGCAAGCTGCAATCCCGGCGGCAGTTCAATGCCGCACACCGCGCCGTCGCGCTCGTACTCCTTCCATCCCGAACCGATGATGTAGCCGCGCACGACGGCTTCGACGGGCAGCGCGTTCAGGCTGCGCACGATCACCGCGCGGCCTTCGACTTCGGCGGCTTCCGCCGCGGTGAGCACGTCGGTGAGCGGCGTGCCGAGCAGGTGGTTCGGGATGATGTGGTCTGTCTTGTCGAACCAGAAATTCGACACCTGCGTGAGAATGCGGCCCTTGCCGGGAATCGGATCGGGCAGGATCACGTCGAACGCGGACAACCGGTCCGAGGCGACGACCAGCAGCCGCTCCGCATCGATGCGATACACATCGCGCACCTTGCCGCGGTGAATCAATTCCACGCTGTGAAGGTTGGACTGGAACAGGGCGTCGACCACGGAAACCTCGACGGTCTTGAAGATGCGAAGGCGCGTATCTTGGGGAAATCGCTGCGTCGAGTCCAGCATCGCTTGCGGCACGCGGCGAGTGCGCGTAGCGTTGCCGCTCCCCGGAACATCCCCTTGCTCATGCTGCACGAGATTCGCCTGACACTCCGCCGCTTCCGCGCCGCGACCGCCACGGCCGCCGTCGCCGCGTGGCTGATGTTCGGCATCGCGCCCTGCCTCATGGCCGCTCCGGATGCCGGCCACGGCAACCACGATTGCCCGCACTGCGAACCGGTCGTTGCCGCACAGGCCTGCGATGTTCCCGCGGATGCGATTGCCGCGCACGACACGTCGCCCGACTGGCAGCCGGCGTTGCCGGCGAGTCATCCCGCCGCCGCTGTGCGCGTTGCTCGCGCGCAGCATGCGCCGCCGCTTCCCGCCGCGCCGCACGAGCGGCCCGCGCGGCATCGATACTGCCGCCTGCTCGAATAGCGCTGCCTCGCGATGACACATTGTTCACGCCGCATTGCACGGCGTGTGGCAGACGACATTCGAGGTACCGACATGAAAGCAATTTTTCTTGCGATTCCCGCATTGCTCGCAACGCCCGCGGCATTTTCCGCCGAAGAACACACCGGTCACTCCATGCACGGGGAGGCGGCGCACGATGAACACGCCATGCGCGCGTTCTACGGCGCGCACGCCATGAGCCGCGAAGCGTCCGGCACGAGCTGGCAGCCCGACGCCGCACCGCATGCAGGCCGGATGTTCAGCGCCGGCGCATGGCAGGGGATGCTGCACGGCTTTGTGCAGCTTGCGTACACCGACCAGCAGGGCCCGCGCGGCGATTCGGATTTCTACGCCAGCAACATGTTCATGGCCATGGGGAACCGCTCGCTTGGCGATGGCGTGCTCGGCCTGCGCGGCATGGTCTCGCTCGAGCCGGAAACCATCGGCACCGAAGGCTACCCGTCGCTGCTGCAGACGGGCGAGACAGCGGACGGCGAGACGCATTTGCTTGACCGACAGCATCCGCACGACGCGCTCATGGAACTCGCCGCGACATACAGCCATGCGCTGGACGACGACTCGTCCGCGTTCGTCTACGCCGGCCTGCCGGGCGAGCCCGCGCTCGGCCCTCCGGCGTTCATGCATCGCTTCTCGGGCGTGGAGTTTCCCGACAGCCCGATCTCGCATCACTGGCTGGACAGCACGCACATCACCTTCGGCGTGTTCACCGCAGGTTACGTGCGCGGTGATTTCAAGTTCGAGGCGTCGGCCTTCCGCGGCCGCGAACCTGACCAGCATCGCTGGAACATCGAAACGGGAACGCCGGACTCGTACGCGATGCGCGCGAGCTGGAACCCGAGCGAACGCTGGTCGTTCCAGGTGAGCGCAGGACGGCTCGAAAGCCCGGAAGCGCTCGCGCCAGAGATCGACACGCGCCGCTACACGGCCTCCGCGATTCATCACGCATCGACTGCATCGGGCGACTGGCAGACGCTGCTTGCATGGGGCCGCAACATCAACGAGCCGGGAAACACGCTCGATGCGTTCATCGTCGAGTCCGCGTACCGGTTCGCGATGCGCCACACGCTGCTCGTGCGCGCCGAGCGCGTGGAGAAGGACGAACTCATCGAGGACCATCATGACGTTCCCGCGCCAGGGCATGCGCATGCCATGCCGGTATTCGGTGTCGGCAAGCTGTCCGCCGGCTATCTCCACGATTTCATCATCAGCGACAGGGGCAGGCTCGGCGCAGGCTTCATCGCAAGCCAGGCCTTCCTCCCCCGCGAACTCGAGAGCCTTTATGATGGCGACCCGCTCGCGCTCACCGTGTTCGTGCGCGGAACCTTCGAGTAACGGATGATCACCATGGGCTGGGGAAAGATCGCAGGTTTCATTCTCGGCATGCTGTTCACGCGCAGCCTGTTCGGTGCGCTGCTCGGCATGGTCATCGGGCATTTCCTGTTCGACCGGCGCGGCGGCGGTTTCATCGGCGCGGATGCCGTGGAGGTGCAGAAGGCGTTCTTCGAGACGACGTTCAGCGTGATGGGGCATGTCGCGAAATCCGACGGGCGCGTGTCGGAAAACGAGATACGCGTGGCGCGCGCGATCATGGGTCACCTGCACCTTTCCCCGGCGCGCACGGAAGCGGCGATGCACCTGTTCAATGACGGCAAGCGTGCGGACTTCCCGCTGGATGACGTCATGCGAAACTTCGTGCGCACCTGCCGCTACCGGCGCGACCTGCATCGCATCTTCATCGAGATACAGCTGCAGGCCGCGCTCGCCGACGGCGCCATCGGCGATGCCGAACGCCTCGTGCTGGAAAGGGTGGCGAGACATCTCGGCGTTCCGCCGTGGGAACTCCGCCAGCTTGAAGCCTTGATCATCGCCGCACGCCGTCGCGCACCGGGAAGCGGTGCGGGGTACGGTCGCGCGGGCGGCGCGCCGCGCACGCCTGCCCGGGAAAACCTGGATGACGCCTATGCGCTGCTTGGCGTGACGCGCGAGGCGAGCGACGCGGAGATCAAGAAAGCATACCGGCGCATGATGAGCCGGCATCATCCCGACAAGCTTGCAGCAAAAGGACTGCCCGACGACATGCGCGAGGTTGCGGAAG
Source organism: uncultured Gammaproteobacteria bacterium (assembly GCA_964599565.1). Lineage (GTDB taxonomy): Bacteria > Pseudomonadota > Gammaproteobacteria > Natronospirales > JAJUFS01 > JAJUFS01. The sequence continues at coordinate 27,043 of CAZRFE010000007.1, read as the reverse complement.
AAAAGACGCGCGAGATTCTTGCCGCGTACGAGCAGATTCGCGAGGCGCGCGGCATGAAATGACAGGCGATGTCAGCGGGACAGTCGCCTGAGCGCTTCGCGCCGGCTCAACGGCGAAAGCTGCCTGCCATGTTCCTGCACGAAATGCCGGACGCGCAGCGGATCGGTTTTCGCGTATTCCCGCAGCGCCCAGCCGATCGCCTTGCGAATGAAGAAATCCGTTTCTGCGCCGAGTTTCAATACGGTTTCAAACAACAGCTCTGCGTCCGTTTCATTCCTGTACTTGAGCTGTACGAGCAGTGCGGCGCGGCGTGTCCACAGGTGATCGCTCCGCCGCCACTGCCTGGCCTTTTGCGCAAGCCGGTTCCGCTTCTCGCGCAGCGCTCCGCCGAGAAGATCCGCGGCGAGCGCATCAAGCACGTCCCACCAGTCCGCCTGCACAAGCATGCCCTCGAAAAGCGGCAGCGCACCGGTGCGAAACCGTTTCACGCGCGCAGCAAGATCCAGCGCAAGATAGCGTTCCTCGCGGAATCTTCCGTTCCAGAGTTCGCGCACGCTTGCCGTGTATGAATCGAAATCGTCGATCGGGTACGTCGCGAGGCATTCGCGCAGCAGCGCACGGCGTTGTGGAGTCTTCACGCCGCGGAAAGGCTGGATGCCTTTCATGTACGCGAACTGGCCGGCGGCGACGTCTTCATCCGAATGATCGGCAAGGGCGCGCCGCAGGGCTCGTGCGAGTGGAAGCTTCATTCACCGACCGGCGCGAACGTCACGATGCGGCGGCGATTTCAATCGCGAACAACACCGGAGAAACGGGCTTTTCTTCATCACCATGCATTCCTGTCCAGTCCGGCGCGGAGCTTAGCAGCGGCCGGTGAACCGCGCGATCCCGGTGCTATAATTCCCGCCGCTTTCACCTGCTGCCGACCGGAGACGCCATGGCCGCCGATCTCATCGCTCCCTCGATTCTCAGTGCGAATTTCGCCCGCCTCGGCGAGGAAGTCGACGCCGTGCTCGCCGCGGGTGCGGACATCGTGCACTTCGACGTGATGGACAACCATTACGTGCCGAATCTCACCATCGGTCCGCTGGTCTGCGAGGCGTTGAGAAAGCATGGCGTGACAGCGCCGATCGACGTGCACCTGATGGTCAAGCCCGTGGACCGCATCATCCCGGATTTTGCGAAGGCGGGCGCAAGCTACATCACCTTTCATCCGGAAGCATCGGAGCACATCGACCGCACGCTCGGACTCATCCGTGAATCGGGCTGCAAGGCGGGTCTCGTGTTCAACCCCGCAACACCGCTCTCGCATCTGCATCACGTGCTCGACAAGGTCGACATGGTGCTGATCATGTCGGTGAACCCGGGCTTCGGCGGGCAGAGCTTCATCCCCGAGGCGCTGAACAAGCTGAAGACCGCGCGCCGGCTCATCGACCAGTCCGGTCGCGACATCCGCCTTGAAATCGATGGTGGCGTGAAGGTGGACAACATCCGCGAGATCGCGGCTGCGGGCGCGGATACGTTCGTGGCGGGCTCAGCAATATTCGGTGCGAAGGATTACGCGGACGTCATTCGCCGCATGCGCGATGAACTGAAGAAGGCGCGCGGCTGAAGACGATCCACAGACCTTGCTGGCGAAACTTGTCATCTTCGATCTCGACGGCACGCTCGTCGATACCGTTCCCGACATCGCGGTTGCGCTGAACGCAGCGCTCGCGGACGTCGTACTGCCGGCCGTCACGGAAGCCGAAACGCGGCGCTGGGTCGGCAACGGCGCACGCGTGCTGTGCGGCCGCGCGATCGCACGCAGCGATCGCGATACCGCCGATCCCCGCAAGGCAGACGAACTGCTGGAGCGTTTCCTGCACCGTTACGCGGAGCACGCGTGCGAGGCGAGCCGCGTCTACGATGGCGCAGAAGAGACACTGCAGTGGCTGCGCACACAAGGGTGCCGTCTCGCCTGCGTGACGAACAAGCCGCTGGAACATACGCAGATCCTGCTGCACGCGCTCGAGTTGCGTGCGTTGTTCGATCTCGTGCTCGGTGGCGACAGTCTTCCCGCAAGGAAACCCGACCCGCTGCCGCTGCGTGAATGCCTGCGGCATTTCGGCGTGACGGCGCGCGAGGCGCTGATGGTCGGCGATTCGATCAATGACATCGCCGCAGCACGCGCCGCGGGAATCGATTGCGCGTGCGTGACGTATGGCTACAACCAGGGTCGCGATGTACGCGCGCTTGGCGCGGCGCTGGTCATCGATTCGCTGCATGATCTTCGCGCGCACTTCGATACCGCGAGCGCCACATGATCCTGATGATCGACAACTACGATTCGTTCACGTTCAACCTTGTCCAGTATCTCTGTGAGCTGGGCGCGGAAGTTCTCGTGAAGCGCAACGACGAGATCAGCGTCGCGGAGGTAGAAGCGCTGCAGCCTTCGCACATCGTGATTTCGCCCGGGCCCTGCACGCCGAACGAAGCGGGCATTTCACTGGCGCTGATCGAGCGCTGCGGCGCGAGCATTCCACTGCTCGGTGTCTGCCTGGGTCACCAGGCGATCGGCCAGGCTTACGGCGGCAGTGTCGTGCACGCGGGACACGTGATGCACGGCAAGACATCCTTCCTGCATCACGATGGCATGGGCGTATTCCAGTCGCTGCCGTCGCCATACGAAGTCACGCGATACCATTCGCTCGTGATCGAAAAGGAAACGCTGCCGGATTGTCTCGAACTGACGGCGTGGACGGAGAACGCGGATGGCGGCATCGAGGAGATCATGGGCGTGCGCCATCGCGAGCATCCGGTGGAAGGCGTGCAGTTCCATCCCGAATCGATACTCACGCAGCACGGACACGCGCTGCTGAAGAACTTCATGGACCGGACGTAGAAACAAGAAAAGGGAGAAGGCCTGCCTTCTCCCTTTTGTTTCTGCGGTGCGCGCCGTTACTTGAACGCAAGTCCCGCGGTCATTTCCGAATCCTCGTCGCCGCGCGGCGTTGCGCCGAGCACGACGATGGTCTTGCCCGAAACATTGATGTGACCGCCTTCTTCCAGCGCCTTCAGCACGCGGCCGGCCATCTCGCGCGAGCAGCCGACGATGCGACCGAGTTCCTGGCGGCTGATGCGGATCTGCATGCCATCGGGATGCGTCATCGCGTCCGGCTCCTTGCAAAGGTCGAGCAGCACGCGCGAGATGCGGCCCGTCACGTCCAGGAACGCAAGGTCGCCGACCTTTCGCGTGGTGCGGCCAAGCCGCGTTGCAAGCTGCGCGGAAAGCTCGAAGAGCAGATCCGGGTCATCGTGCGCGAGCCGCTTGAACTTGTCGTAATGAATTTCCGCAAGCTTGCATTCGGTGCGCGTGCGCACCCACGCGGAACGCTTGGAGTCCTCGAGGAACATGCCCATCTCGCCGAAGAACTCGCCGCGGTTGAGATAGGTGACGACGATCTCGTTGCCGTCCTCGTCCTCGATCACGACGGCAACCGACCCCTCGACAAGAAAGTACAAGGTATCCGGGACATCGCCGGCGTGGATGACCACCGTCTTGCTCGGCACCTGCCGGACATGACAGACCGCGAGGAACCGGTCGATCGGCGGGTTCTGGAACGGCTTGAAAGATTTTTCTTTGTCGTTCATGCACTTATCCGTAAGGCCGGGAGCTTGCGTCAAGGAGACCTTGTAAACCATGGCTCGGTCGAAGGCAAGGCTGTCCGGGTCAAGGGTGTTCAGTATCCGGCCAAATGGAGGATAATCCGCGGCTTTCCTTCCCGGGCCCGGGATCAACGACATTGCCGCACTGCGGCCGGAGCTTCAGATGGCGGAAAAGAAGCTGAAACTTCAGGGCTTCAACAACCTTACCAAGACCCTGAGCTTCAACATCTACGACATCTGCTATGCGAAGACCGAGAAGCACCAGAAGGAGTACATCGAGTACATCGATGAGGTCTACAACGCGGAGCGGCTGACGCAGATCCTCACCGACGTCTCGAACATCATCGGTGCGAACATCCTCAACATCGCGCATCAGGATTACGATCCGCAGGGCGCATCGGTCACCATGCTGATTTCCGAGGAGCCCGTTCTTCCGCAGCAGGAAGTGAAGGACGCGCTCATCGAGTCGCCCGGTCCGCTGCCCGACGCCGTGGTCGCGCACCTCGACAAGTCGCACATCACCGTGCACACGTATCCCGAGATGCATCCCGACAACGGCATTTCGACGTTCCGCGCGGACATCGATGTCTCGACATGCGGAAAGATTTCGCCGCTCAAGGCGCTGAACTACCTGATCCACGCGCTCGAGTCGGACATCGTCACCGTCGATTACCGCGTGCGCGGCTTCACGCGCGATGTGAACGGCGACAAGCTGTTCATCGATCACAACATCGATTCCATCCAGAACTTCCTCTCCGATGACACGCGCGAGACCTACCGGATGGTGGACGTGAACGTCTACCAGGAGAACATCTTCCACACCAAGATGATTCTCAAGGAGTTCGATCTCGACAATTACCTGTTCGGTACCGGCGTGGATGAACTGGCCGCGGATGAGCAGGCGGAGATCAGCGATCGCGTGGAACGCGAGATGTTCGAGATCTTCTACGGGCGCAACATGAAGCGGGGCGAGCGCGGGGAAATCGAAGGCGAGTGACCGGCCACTAGAGATAGTAGGCGGTCGTCGTCATCACCTTCGAGGCGAGCTTCATCATCTGTCTCACGGGCCATGGCAGTACGCGCGCACCGGCGGCAACCGCTTTTGCACCATGGCGGATTTCATCTTCCTTCATCTGCTCGATGATCGCGCGGCTGCGCGCATCACCCTCGGGAAGCTTCCCGAGATGACCATCGAGATGCGATTCCACCTGCCGCTCGGTTTCCGCGACGAAGCCAAGACTCCAGCGGTCGCCCGCGATACCTGCGAACGCACCGATCGCAAATGATCCTGCATACCAGAATGGCGCGAGCTTCGACGGTGAGCTGCCGAGCTCCGCGAGACGGTCCTCGCACCAGGCAAGGTGATCGATTTCTTCCTGCGCGCTTTCCTGCATCGCATCGCGGACGTGAACATCCCGCGCGAAGGCCGCCTGTCCCTGGTACAGCGCCTGCGCGGCGATCTCGCCGGCATGATTGACGCGCATGAGCCCCGCAGCATGGCGCCGCGCGCCGGCATCCTGCACGCCGTCAGCCGTATTGCCCGCGGGGTTTGGCCGGCCGGCGTGATGTGCGTGACTGCCGATGACGGTACGGAGCGCGTTGTCCGCGCTCGCGAGCAGTTGATCAAGTGGTGTGAGTGAACGTCGCATGGCGTGCATTATAACGTCGTGGCTTTCGTCTTCGGAATTTCAAGACACGCCGCGAGCAGTTCGACCGGATGCCTGACGGTCATGGCGAGACCGCGCTCCGTTGCCAGCCGGCGAACGTGCAGTGCGCAGCCGACGTTGCTCGTTGCGAAAATTCCGGGTGTGTTTCCGTCGAGCGAATCCAGCAGTTTCCCCCCGAGACGGTCCGCGCTCTGCGCGTGTTCGAACAGGTAGCTTCCCGCGGCGCCACAGCAATCGAGATGGCGCAGTGATGCAACTTCGAGTGCCGGAATCCGTTTCAGCACATCAAGCGCGCCGCTTTCGCGCATGCCGTTCCGGAGCGTGCACGGCGTGTGGACAACCACGCGCGCATGCATCGGTGCGAGCGGTGGCAGGCGATCGGCGTTTGCCGCAATGAAATGCATGACGTCGTGTACGCGTGCGGAAAACGCATGCGTCCTTTCGGGATCGGGAGCGCCCGGCCTTCCCGCCAGCTCATGGTAGTCCTTCAATTGCACGCCGCAGCCGCTTGCACTGGTCAGTACCGGAAAATCGTCATCGAATGCGTTCATGTTTGCGCGCGCAAGTTCCATCGTGCTGCACGCATCGCCGGCGTGCGCGTCCATTGCGCCGCAGCACGCCTGGTCATCGGGAACATGAACGTTGAACTGCATGGCATTGAGCACGCGTACCGCCGCATGCAGCACGGTGGAATCGAGCGACCGCGCGACACAGCCGAGAAACAGTGCGACATCGTCACGCGCACCGGTTGGTGGTGCGTGCAAACCGGGCGAGGGGGGATGTCCGGCGTGTTCGACAAAGCGCGCAGCGCGCGCAACGCGTCCAAGCGGCAATCGCGCCGCAACGATTGCAGCGCCGCTCGCGGACGCAAGGCGCAGCAGCCGCACAAGCCATGCAAGGCGTCGCGGCGTGCGCCGGAAGCAGGCGAGTACGCGCCACATCCAGCCTGGCCGATGGCCCGCACGCCACAATCCTTCACGACCCTTGTCGATCAGGCGTCCATACGGTACGTCGGCGGGGCAGACCGGCTCGCAGGCGCGGCAGACGAGGCAACCGTCCAGATGCGGCAACGCGGCACCTTCGGGCGTGATGATTCCTTGCGCGAGTCCCTGCATCAGCGCGATCCGGCCGCGTGGCGAATCGCCTTCGTGCTGCGAAAGCTTGTATGTCGGGCAGTGCGGCAGGCACAGGCCGCATTTCACGCACTGATCCGCATCGGCAAGCGGAAAATCGTGAAAGTCATCACGGCCCGAAGCGGGCACAGCGGGGGATTTGCGCATGAGGTCATTCATCCAGAGTGTTTATAATACGCCTTCGCATTGCGGACCGAACCTCACGGCATGTCCGCTTCTCCGATTCCACCTATAAATGAGGCAACCATGGAACTGACCTGCAAGCGCCTGGCGATGTTTGTGGCGCTGCTGGCCGCCGCCCCCGCGCATGCCGATTCCATCTGGGGCGAATTCGACTCCCTCGATACAGAAAGCGTTCCGCTCGAATCGGAAGACGCGTTCGCCGGCCGGCTGCGCTTCGGCTACATCGCCGCATCCGGAAACACCGAGTCCACCAACCTGAACGGAAAGGTCGAACTCGGCTGGGAGCAGATCGACTGGCGGCACGCCGTGATCGCCTCCAGCATTTATTCCGAGAATGACGTTGCGACCACGGCAGAGAATTATCGTGCCGGCTACAAGGCAGATCGCAAGATCGGCGAGCGGAACTACCTGTTCGGCTCACTGAGCTGGGAGCAGGATGAATTCAGCGGCTACGACGCGAGGACCACGGAAGCGGTCGGTTACGGCCGGCGCCTGCTGGACAGTGAAGCGCACGTGCTCGATCTCGAAATCGGTGTGGGTGCACGCCAGAGCGAGTTGGTCGACGGCAACGAGCAGCACGAGACGATCGGCCGGCTGGCGGGCAACTATTTATGGAAATTTGGCGATAATTCCGACTTTTCCCAGCAAGTTGTCGTTGAGTCAGGCAGTTTGAATACCTATATAGAGTCCATCAGTGCGCTGACGTCGCAGCTGATCGGCGAACTTGACCTCGTCGTCAGTTACACGCTGAAGCGCAACAGTGAAGTGCCGGACGGTCTTGAGAACGTCGATACCTATACCACCGTCAGCATCCAGTACAGCTTCTGAGCCGTGAGCTACTACCAGCGCCACATTTTCTTCTGCACCAACATCCGTCCCGAGGGCGCGGACCGGCCAAGCTGTGGCCGTTGCGGCAGTGAAGCAATGCGGAATTTTGCGAAACTGCGCGCCAGGGAGCTTGGCCTGGCCGGCAAGGGCGGCGTGAGGGTCAACACGTCCGGTTGCCTTGATCGTTGCGAGGAAGGTCCGGTCGCCGTCGTCTACCCGGAAGGCATCTGGTACACCTACGTCGACGAGGAAGATGTCGAGGAAATCGTGACGTCGCACCTGCGGGATGGTGTCCCTGTCGAACGCCTGAAAATCGGATGACGGCAAGTCCTTGTTGAACAAGGCTTAAATCGGTCCGGGAAGGCGGCCACCGGCCGGCGCGGCGTTTGTCGCAAGTCTCCGAAGTTGTTGAAAATCCGGAATTTCTCCCGTAATATTGCGCGCCTTTCGCCCACGGGACGTTTCGCGGGCCTTGAATCATCGAGTGTTTGGAGCGGATCCAAATGAATACGTTTTCTGCAAAGCCGGAATCTGTGAAGCGCGACTGGTATGTCGTCGACGCCGACGGCAAGACCCTGGGCCGCCTGGCCTCCGAGATCGCCAAGCGCCTGCGCGGCAAGCACAAGCCGGAATACACCCCGCATGTCGATACGGGTGACTACATCGTTGTCGTGAACGCGGAGAAGATCCACGTCACCGGCAGGAAGATGGAAAACAAGACATATCACTGGCACACCGGCTATATCGGCAACCTGAAGTCCGCATCGCTGCGCGAGATGATCGAGAAGCGCCCGGAGCAGGTCATCGAGCTGGCGGTGAAGGGCATGCTGCCGAAGAATCCGCTGGGCCGTGCGATGTTCCGCAAGCTCAAGGTCTTCGCGGGCCCCGAACATACTCATACGGCGCAGCAGCCCCAGGCGCTGGAAATCTGATCAACGACGACGGCAACTGTCGAACGGGAAACAAAGTAGATGGCAACGACTCAGAATTACGGTACCGGCCGCCGCAAGTCCTCCACGGCACGCGTGTTCCTGCGCGCGGGTACGGGCAACATCACGGTGAACGGCCGTCCGCTGGACGAATTCTTCGGTCGCGAGACGTCGCGCATGATCGTGCGCCAGCCGCTGGAACTCGCGGATATGGCGGGCAAGTTCGATGTGGTCGTCACCGTTGAAGGCGGCGGCAACACCGGTCAGGCCGGCGCGATCCGCCACGGTCTCACCCGCGCCCTGATGGAGTACGACGAAGCGCTGCGTTCGCCGCTGCGCAAGGCTGGATTCGTGACGCGTGACGCGCGCGAAGTCGAGCGCAAGAAGGTCGGTCTCCACAAGGCCCGCCGCAAGCCGCAGTTCTCCAAGCGTTAACCGGACGTTCGCGGAGACCCGCCTCGGTTTCCGCGATGCTCCTGGGGGATCGTCTAATGGTAGGACTACGGACTCTGACTCCGTCAATCTAGGTTCGAATCCTAGTCCCCCAGCCAAACAAGAAAGGCTCCGCAGAAAGCGGAGCCTTTTTTTTTGGCCAAACACATTGCCGGTTCTTCGATACGGCAACGCCAACGTGCGCGTCGGTTCAAAGACCAGTCAGCCTGGCCACGTTTCCTCGTTGAGCGATGGCGGAAGCATCTCCTGCAGATACGCACGCTGCTCCCCGATACCAGGAGCAACAGCCTGGTTTCGCCGCATGCGAGAAACCCTGCTGGTCGGATTTCCGATCACGCGCTGTTCGTCTCCATTCGCGACAGCACACCGCATCGAGCATCGTCGCCCCGGCTGCCTGAGCATTAACTGCGGATCCGTTTCGTGCGCGCGCGATGCATTGGTGCTGGCGGCGGATATCGGGCAGCGAGCATCGGATCGACCATGCGCGATGCGGTACGTCGCGCGCTGTCATCGTCTCAGGATGATCCGATTTCAAACGCTCGTTGGAATTCGTCGTGATGCGCGACAGCGCGACCTTGGAGACTGATCAGTCGGTCATCGTCATTGAACATGGATTAGCGGAGATGCCGTCTGCCGCCAGGTTCGTGATTGAACATTACATGCGGCAGTGGCGGACGTCTCGCTAGCGGCGAATCTCGTTCACGCCCGCACTGCCTCCCAGCAGCAGCACGTCCGCCGGACGCAGCGCGAAGATTCCACACGTGACGACGCCCGGGATGTCGTTCATGCGCGATTCAAGTTTCGCGGGCTCGAGAATCTTGAGGTTATGGACATCGAGAATCTCGTTACCGTTGTCGGTAATGAATCCTTCGCGGAGTTCAGGCCGCCCGCCCAGCGCGACGAGCCTGCGCGCCACCAGGCTGCGCGCCATCGGTATCACTTCGACGGGCAGGGGAAATTCACCGAGCACATCCACGAGCTTGCTGTCGTCGGCGATGCAGATGAAACGGCGGCTCGCCTCGGCAACGACCTTCTCGCGCGTCAGCGCGCCCCCGCCGCCCTTGATGAGCTGAAGGTGTCGCGTCGCTTCATCCGCGCCGTCGACATAGACATCAAGATCGCCCGTGCTGTTCAGCTCCAGCACGCGGATTCCCGCCTGTTTCAAACGTGCAGTCGATGCCTCCGAACTCGAAACGGCGCCATCGATCCGGTCGCGAATGCCGGTGAGTGCGTCGATGAAGTGATTCACCGTCGAGCCGGTACCGACCCCGATGATGCGGGCGTCATCGAGATGATCGATCGCCGCGATTGCCGCGGCGCGCTTCTTGTCATCGGAGGTCATTGGCGGAAAGGTCCTCTTGCTGATGGCGGAAAGTCATTTTCGCGTTGAATGGCGGCAAAAGAAAAGGCCCGGTAAATACCGGGCCTTTCCAATCTGCACCGTGCAGAGATTACGACTTGGAAGCCGTCTTCTTGCGGCGGGAAGCAGTCTTCTTCCGCTTCGCAGCGGTAGCAGGAGCAGCAGCAGCCGTCTTCTTGCGACGACCGCCAGCCTTCTTGCGCTTGGCGCCGGCCTTCTTCTTGGCACCGGCTTTCTTCTTCTTGGCGCCAGCCTTCTTGCGCTTGGCACCGGCCTTCTTCTTGGCGCCGGCCTTCTTGCGCTTGGCACCGGCTTTCTTCTTCTTGGCGCCAGCCTTCTTGCGCTTGGCTCCGACCTTCTTCCGGCGCACCGTGCCCTTCTTCTTGGCAGCGGTCTTCTTCGCTCCGGCTTTCTTGCGAACCACACGCTTTTTCTTCGCGGTGGATTTCTTCTTTGCAGCGGCTTTCTTTTTAGCAGCCATTGTTGATCCTCCCAAAGTGACCGATCACTCGGGGTTGAGTATATATCAGAAAAGTCAAATTTCCAGCAACGTCAATTTCATGAATCGATTGCGGACATCGAAACGCGTTCGAATGTCCGCGCACGAACCTGCTGCATCGTTGCCGACATCAGTTCGAATCCGCAGCGCGAAGGATTGCAGTCCACTCCTTCGCGGTTACCGGTGTGACTGACAGCCGGTTGCCGCGACGGAGCACGAGCATGTCCGCGAGCGCGCGAATGTCGCGCATCTCCGCGAGTCCGAGCGTGCGCCCGAAGCGGCGAACGTATCTGACATCCACCATATGCCAGCGCGGCCTGTCCGGATCACTCTTCGGATCGAAGTGCGGATCCTCGGGATCGAATGCCGTGTGGTCGGGGTAGGCTTCACGGATCACCTTCATCACGCCGACAACGCCTGGCTCCGCGCAGTTCGAGTGATAGAAGAGCACCTCGTCGCCCTTGTTCATGTCGCGCATGAAGTTGCGGGCCTGGTAGTTGCGGACACCATCCCAGTGCGCGCCTTTCGCACCGCGCGCCTTGAGATCGTCGATGCTGAATACATCGGGTTCGGACTTCATCAGCCAGTACTGCATGGAACTCGTCTCCGTGCCGGACTCAGAACGTGCGCGTGGCGGCATCCGTCACGACGGCACTCATGGGAATGTCCCACGCCGCCAGAGGCAGCGCCGGGACATGCTGGAACTCGTAGGCGACGCCGATCAGCGCGGGACGCTTCCAGTGTTTCCGTTCGCGCAGGAATTCGAACGTGCGGTCATAGTATCCGCCGCCGGTTCCGAGGCGCCCGCCCCGCGAATCGAATGCGACGAGCGGCGCGAAGACGATATCGAGAAAGCGCGGGCGGATGGCGGCATCACGCATGGGTTGGGGTTCGGGGATGCCGAACCGGTTTGCCTGCAGGCGGGTTCCGGATTCATAGCGCCGGAACTCCATGCGCAGTCCGCGCAGGCAGGGAAGATAGACCGGGATGTTCAGCGACCACGCGGTTTCGATGACAGGATGCAACGACATCTCGCCGCCGACGGCAAGATAGGCAGCGATGCTGCGGGCATGGCGGAAGCGGGGAAGTGCGAGCAGGCGGTTGCGGAGGTGTTCGGCGGCGATACGTCTTTCGCCGGCGTTCAGGTTGCGCCTGCGTTCGCGCATGAGACGGCGGATGCGCTTGCGTTCGGCGTGATCGTTCGTCTCGTTCATATGAAGAGACATCTCCCGCATGTGCCGTAACAGACTATCGCCCTAGAACCTTTGGTTCAGGTGGAGCTGGCCGGGTCGCTTCAGGCTTTCCACTCGAAGGTGGACTTGCGCACCGCTGTCCCGGTGTGAGCTCCGGGGGATTTGATTAGGCTCTAAGGTACCCCAGCCTGTTTCGAACACCGCAGGAGATGCCGCTAACGCTGTCGGTCGCGATCGACCGTACGGAAAAATGATATCACCTCGAACGGGGGGCACGAAAAGAGCGGATGCGGAAATTCTAGAACTCGAACTGGCGCACTGCGCCAAGGATGGCGTCCATGCGCTGCCGCATCTCGCGCGCGCGTTCGCCGACTTCATTGTCGATCTCCGCGAACGATTCGCGCAGCTGCAGCAGTTCGTTTGCAAGATTGAGCGCGACCATCACCGCCATCCGATCAAGTCCCACGACCTTGCCGCTGTCGCGGATTTCCTTCATGCGGCGATTGAGCATGTCGGCGGATTCGAGCAGCGCGGTGCGTTCTTCTTCCGGGCAGGCGACCTGGTATTCCTTCTCGAGGATTCTTACCGTGACCGAGGTCAGTGCGCTCACTGGCTCTGCTCCAGCGAGCGAAGGCGCGTGATTATGTTCTCCACGCGCGTCTTCACCTGTTCGTTGCGCTGGACCAGGTTCGCCTTCTCGGCGACCAGTTGCTCCTGGCTGTCGCGCAGGGAGCGGTTCTCTTCCTGCAGGCGTCCGCACAGGTCGAGCACTTCCCGAAGACGTTCCTCGAGGCGCTTGAGTTCCTGTCTGAATGCGGGTTCGTTCGGCATGCGGCGAACTATAGAGCCCGTTCCGGGGAAGTTCAATCGACGCACGTTGTCGCGCTTGGGACACGATTGCACGCAATGTTAGGATGGGACAGGCAAATCTTCCGGATCCCTTCGTGACCCTTCCCACTTTCCAGGAAACCGAAGACGCATTGCGCCGGGCGAACGTGCTCGTCGATGCCGCGGAAAGCCACGGCACGTTGTGCGCACTGATCGCCGCCGGCAAGGCGGGGCTCAAGCAGCAGTGGCTCGCGCAGACGCTTGAAGATGCCGATCCCTCCAATGCCTCCGTGATCGAATGCCGCCGCCTGCTGGAACGTCTCTGGAACGGAACGCACGATGCGCTGGCCGGCGATGAATTTTCCTTCGAACCACTCTTGCCCGAGTCGGGTGCGGCGCTCGCCGATCGCGTCGAGGCGATGTCCGGCTGGTGCGACGGTTTCATGTACGGACTCGGTCTTGCCGAAGTGGCGAGCTTCGACAAGCTGCCGCCCGACGTCGCCGAAGTGCTGCGCGATTTCGCGGACATCGGCCGTGGCGGCCTCGCGCTCGGCGAGAACGCGGAGGAAGACGAGGAAGCCTTCATGGAGCTTTCCGAATACCTGCGCGTCGGCACGCAGCTCGTGCACGATGAACTCAACGCAGGGCGCGGCGTGCCGTTCCGTGCACCGCCCGGCCTGCACTGAAGCGAGAAGACCGTGAAGGAATTTGCTGCACGCCGCCGCCAGCTGATGCGCATGATGGGCGAGGACGGCATCGCGATCATTGCATCCGCGCCCGAGAAGATCCGCAGCCGCGACACGCATTTCCCGTTCCGCCAGGATTCCGATTTCTGGTACCTCACCGGCTTCCCCGAACCCGAGTCCGTCGCCGTGCTCGTACCCGGACGCAAGGCGGCGGAATACATCCTGTTCTGCCGCGAACGCGATCTCGAAAAGGAGACCTGGCATGGCCGACGGGCGGGCCAGGAAGGCGCGGTGGAACACTACGGCGCGGACGACGCGTTCCCCATCGAGGACATCGACGAGATTCTTCCGGGGCTCATGGAGAACCGCGAACGCGTGCACTACACGATGGGCGCGCATCCGGATTTCGACCGTCGCGTCATCGGCTGGGTGAAGCGGTTGCGCGAGCAGCTTCGCTCCGAGGCGCGCACGCCACACGAGTTCGTTTCGCTCGATCCGTTCCTGCACGATCTTCGCCTGTACAAGTCGGCGGGCGAACTGAAGGCCATGCGCGAGGCCGCGAAAATTTCGATTGCCGCACACGAGCGTGGCATGCGCGCCGTGAAGCCGGGGATGATGGAGTGGGAGATCGAGGCGGAGCTGCTGCATGAGTTCCGCCGGCATGGCGGTGTGCCCGCCTATCCGAGCATTGTCGGTGGCGGCGAGAACGGCTGCATCCTGCATTACGTCGAAAACAACCGCGTGCTGAAGGACGGCGACCTGCTGCTCGTGGATGCGGGTTGCGAATATGGCAACTACGCATCCGATGTCACGCGTACCTATCCCGTGAACGGTCGCTTCACGCCGGAGCAGCGCGCGCTGTACGAGATCGTCCTCGAGGCGCAGTACGCCGCCATCGCGCGCGCGCGTCCGGGCGCGCACTGGAACGAGACGCACGAGGCGGCGGTGAAGGTCATCACGCAGGGACTGGTGAGGCTTGGCATTCTTGAAGGCAGTGTTGCGCAGATCATGAGGGACGGCGCGTACCGCCCGTTCTACATGCACAAGACCGGGCACTGGCTCGGCCTGGATGTGCACGATGTCGGCGATTACAAGGTCGGCGACAACTGGCGCGAACTCGAACCCGGCATGGTGATGACGGTCGAGCCCGGCATCTACATCGCCGCGGGCACGAAAGGTGTCGCGAAAAAATGGTGGAACATCGGCATACGCATCGAGGATGACGTGCTGGTGACGAAAGGCGCGCCCGAGATACTGAGCGAAGGTCTCGTGAAGGAAGCGGACGCGCTCGAATCCTTCATGGCGGCGCGCGCATGACGACGGCAACGGACACCGACATTCTCATCGCCGGCGGCGGCATGGTCGGCAGCGCGCTCGCCGTTGCGTTGAACGGCACGGGACTGCGCGTCACGGTCGTTGAAGCGGTGTCGCCGCGCGCAGATGTGCAACCGAGTTTCGACGACCGCTCCACGGCGCTTGCGTACACGAGCCGCCGCATTCTTGAAGCGATCGATACCTGGTCCGCGATCGCGCCCGCCGCGAATCCCATCGCGCATGTGCACGTCTCGCAGCAGCGCCGCCTTGGCGTGACGCGATTGCACGCGGCGGAGGAGGATCTTCCGGCGCTGGGTTATGTCGTCCCCAACCACGTGCTCGGCCAGGCGTTGATGTCCGCGATTGAGCGCTCGCCGTCCGTCGAGTTCATCGCACCGGCGCGCATCACGGCCTTGCAGCAGGAAGGAGGCGGCGTGACCGCCGTCCTTGAATCTGAAACCGCAGGCCGCCAGATCAGATCACGGCTCGTTGTCATTGCGGACGGCGCGCGTTCGCCGCTGCGCGAAATGCTCGGCATCGGTGCGCGGCACTGGGATTACGGCCAGACGGCAATCGTGAGCAATCTCGAGACCGAGCAGCCGCACGGCAATACCGCGTACGAGCGCTTCACGCCCGAAGGTCCGATGGCGCTGCTGCCGCTCGATGCCACGCGCATGGCGCTGGTGCTCGTCGAACGCAGCGATGTCGCGAACGATGTGCTCGCGCTGGATGACGCAGCGTTCCTCGCGCGTGTCGAGCAGCGTTTCGGTACGCGCCTCGGCGCGCTGACGCGGGCAGGTGCGCGCGCAGGCTACCCGCTCGCGCTTGTTACCGCGGCGAAGCAGACGGCGGAGCGCGCCGTGATACTCGGCAACGCCGCGCACAGCCTGCATCCCATCGCCGGGCAGGGATTCAACCTGTCACTGCGCGATGTGGCGGTGCTCGCGGAAGTGATTGCCGCACATCGCGACGATCCCGGGGCGCAGGCGGCACTCGATGCCTACGCGCACTGGCGCCGGCAGGACCAGCGCAAGGTGGTCGCGTTCACGGACATCCTGAACCGGCTGTTCGGCATTCCGTTCGGCGTCGCGGCGCACGCGCGTGGACTCGGGTTGCTTGGCATGGATCTGTTTCCCGGTCTTCGCCGGGAATTCTCGCGGCACGCGATGGGACGCGCCGGCAGGCTGCCGCGACTCGCACGAGGATTGCGGTTATGAAAGCGAATGAATTCGATGTGATCGTTGCGGGCGGCGGCATGGTTGGCGCGGTATGCGCGCTTGCGCTTGCGCGCAAGCGATTCCGCATCGCGCTGGTGGAGCGTCATGTGCCGCATCCCGTTGCGCCCGATGCGGCGATGGAGTTGCGCGTGTCCGCGCTCTCACGCGCCTCAGAGCGGCTTTTACGCAACCTGGGCGCGTGGGATGCGATCGAGGCCGTGCGCGTGAGCCCGTACTGCGAGATGCATGTATGGGACGCAGGCGGCGCGGGCAGCGTGCATTTCGATTCCGCGGATCTTGGCGAGCCGTGCCTTGGGCATATCGTCGAGAACCGCGTGATCCAGTCCGCGCTGTGGCAGCGGCTCGGCGTGGAAGAGGACGCGGACATCTTCGCGCCTTCGGCGGTCGTCCGCGCAACCGCGGATGCGACCGGCATCGATGCGCTGCTGGAAGACGACCAGCGCCTGCGCGCACGCCTGCTTGTCGCGGCCGACGGTGCCGCTTCGCCGTTGCGCGAACAGTTCGGCATTTCCGTCACCTCCGCGAACTACAACCAGCAGGGCATCGTGTGCGTCATCCGCACCGAGCAGCCGCACGGGAAGATCGCGCGGCAGCGGTTCCTGCCGACGGGACCGCTCGCATTCCTGCCGCTCGCCGATGGCAGCATTTCCATCGTGTGGTCCGCGGACGATGCGGAAGCGGCGCGGCTCATGGCGCTCACCGACAAGGAATTCTGCACGGCGCTCACCGTCGCGAGTGATGCAGCGCTTGGCCGCGTCACCGAATGCGGCAAGCGCGGTACGTTCCCGCTGCGCCGCCAGCATGCCGAAACCTACATCGCGCCACGTGCCGCGCTGATCGGCGATGCCGCGCACGTCGTGCATCCGCTTGCAGGGCAGGGTGCGAATCTCGGGTTCCTGGATGCTGCCGCACTTGCCGAAACGCTGGCGGAGGCGCGCGACGATGGTCGCGATTTCGGCCAGCCCGCGGTGCTGCGCCGCTATGAACGCTGGCGGCGCGGCGACAACCTCGCGACGGAATGGGCGATGGAAGGATTCAACCGCCTGTTCAGCAATGACAGCTCGCTGCTCGCGAACCTGCGCAACCTCGGCTTTCGCATGTTCGACCGCACCGGCCCGGTGAAGCAGGCCGTCATGCGGCAGGCGATGGGTTTGCGGGATGGCCTGCCGCGGCTGGCAAGGTAGCGGCGGCATTCGAATCGATCGGCGGGAACCGGTGGAAGGGAAAAGAGAAGGCCTCGCATTGCGAGGCCTTTTTTCCTTGCGTCAGTTGACGCTGCGAAACCGCGGTGGCGACGGCTCCTCGACGCCCGGGAACTTGCCGTTGATGATGTCCGGCAGTTCGAGACCCGCTTCGCTCGCTGCGCGGAAGTACTCGTTCAGTTCGCGCGCGAGACGGCACGCGGCGTAGCTGAGACCGACGAGCCGCGCGTGCGTCTCGCGATCGAACGACGCTTCGGACGCGGAACCTTCCGTAAGCTCCCGGTAAATGGCTTCCGTGATGCCCTGGAGCGCATCGACCGTGAGCCATACGTTGAAGCGCCTGGTGTTGTCTGCCTGATCTGTCATGACGACCTCCGTTTCGGTTCAGGAGGCGCCAATCTAGTGGCGGCACGCGACGTGTGCGATCCGGCGATGCCGGATACTTGCCGACGAAACATGCAGGTGGAAAAGAAAAAACCCCGCCGCGGCGGGGTTTTCGCTGCCATTGCCGGCACTCACTTGCCGTCGTGGATGCGGTCCGTGCGCGCCGCGCAGATGAAATCGTTCTCCGACAGCCCGCCGATCGCGTGCGTGGACCACTTCATCAGCACGCGGCCCCAGCCCACCTCCATGTCCGGGTGGTGGCCTTCATTGTTCGCCATCCACGCAATCGCGTTCACGAACCCGATCGTCTTCTGGAAACCCTTGAACTTGAACTCGCGGTAGATCTCCTTTGCATCCGCCGACAGCGTCCATTCCGGCGCGATCTTCTTCAGGTAGCGCTCGGCTTCCTCGCGCGTCAGCGGGCTGATGCCGCCTTCGCACGGCGCGCAATGCTTCTCTGCCAGTTCATGGGCAACTTCGGTCATGGTCTTCTCCGGTTCTTGTTGTCGGTTCATCACGCCCACTTCGGCGTGTTCTCGTCCGGCGGCGGAAATGTCGGCGGCAGCATGCCCCTGGCGCGCGCCTCGTCGATCAGCGCGAACAGGTCCATGTTCGAGACATCGAACAGGTCATCCAGGCTGTCGATGACGTAATACACGGTCTGGAAGATGTCGATGCGATACGGCGTGCGCAGCGCGGTGACAGGATCGAACGGCCGCCGCTCTGGGATGTCGGATTCGATGGAGTACGGCGTCTCGCCCATGGACGAGACGATGCCCGCGCCATAGGTGCGCAGGCCTTTGACGGTATTGATCAGGCCGAACTCCACCGTGAACCAGTAAAGGCGCGCGAGCATGGCGCGGTCCTGCTTGCTCGCCTTGAGTCCGGCGAGACCGTAGGCGTGCGTGAAGTCCGCGAAACGCTGGTCGGTCAGGAGCGGCGTGTGGCCGAAGATCTCGTGGAAGATGTCCGGCTCCTGCAGGTAATCCATTTCCTCGCGCGAGCGGATGAACGACGCCGCGGGAAAACGCTTGTTCGCGAGCAGGGAAAAGAATTCGCCGAACGGGATCAGCGCGGGCACCGGCGCCACTTCCCAGCCCGTGGCCTTCTTCAGGACCGCGGATACCTCCGTGCACTGGGGAATGCGGTCTGTCGGGAAATTCATGCGATCAAGCGCGTTCAGGTACTCATCGGACGCGTACTTCTCGACCACGGGCAGCTGCCGCGTGATCAGCTCGTTCCAGACGGCGTGCTCGTCATCCGAGTACTGGATGTAGCCCTGCGCATCAGGCGTCTTTGCGACGTATTTCGTCCCTTTTCCCATCGGTTTTTCACCTCGTCAGAGCCGCGAATTGTACCAGTTCGCCCGGCTGCGCCTGTAGCTGTGAAGCCACCTGTGCCCCGCAGGCGCGCCGCGCCGCCGCATCAAATTCGGCGAAAAGCCAGGATCGCGCAAAGAAAAGTCGGTAAATATCAAAAAAAGCGGCAAACTGCCGTTTCCCGCTTCTCGTGGGATGGCAAAACGTCAGCGCTGGTCCGCGATCCAGCGGTCCATGCGGGCTTCCAGGACATCCAGCGGCAGGGAGCCGGCCGCAAGGACGTGATCGTGGAAGGCCTTGAGGTCGAAATCCTCGCCCAATGCGGCCTCCGCGCGCGCGCGCAGTTCCTTGATCTTCAGCTCGCCGATCTTGTAGGCCAGCGCCTGCCCCGGCCAGGAGATGTAGCGGTCGATCTCGTTGTTGATGTCCTTCTCCGATTTCGCGGCGTTCTCCATGAAGAAGTCCACCGCCTGCTGGCGGGTCCATTCCTTGTGATGCATGCCGGTATCCACCACCAGCCGCACGGCACGCCACATCTCGTAGGTGAGCTGGCCGAACTTCGAGTACGGGTCCTGGTAGAGGCCGATGCTTTCGCCGAGCGACTCGGCATAAAGCGCCCAGCCCTCGACGAACGCGGTGTACGACTCGCCGTAGCGGCGGAAGTCCGGCAGCTCGCCGAGCTCCATGGCGCGCGCGATCTGCAGGTGATGCCCCGGCACGGACTCATGCATGGTCAGCGCCTCGATCTCGTACTTGGGACGCACCTCGGGACGGTAGAGATTGACGTAGTAGTAGCCCGCGCGCGTGCCGTCCGCCGCGGGTCCGCTGTAGTACGCGGTGTACGTGTAAGGCGCGATGGGATCGGGAATGGGCGTGACGCCGTACGGCGTGCGCGGCAGGACGTGGAAGAGGTTCACAAGCTCGGGATCGATGCGCTTCGCGGTGTCGCGGTACGCGCGGAGCAGGTCCTGCGGGTCCTTGTAATAGAACTTCGGATCGGTGCGCAGGTGGTCGAGGAAGGCGCGGAAGCCGCCCTTGAAGCCGACCTTGCGGATGATCTTCTCCATCTCCCCGCGGATGCGCTTCACTTCGCGAAGACCGATGGCGTGAATCTCATCGGGCGTGAGATCCGTCGTCGTGTAATGGCGCACGCGCTTCGCGTAATACGCACGGCCGCCCGGCATCGACCACGCGCCGACCGCGGGGCGCGCCGCGGGCAGGTAGGTGTTGCGCATGAACGCGGCGAAGCGCGTGTACGCGGGCAGTACGACATCGCGGATCGCGGCGCTCCCGGCATCACGAAGCTCGGCCTGCGTGGCCGCAGGAATGGTTGCCGGCATGTCCGTGAACGGCCGGTAGTAATCGCTGTCCGCCGGTTTCTCGACCTGCTGCGCCTCGATCTGCTCCAGCAGCAGCTTCACGATCACCGCCGGCTGCGTGAAACCCGCATCGATGCCTTTTTCCAGCAGCGCGATGTTCTGGTCCACGTAGTCGCCGTAGCGTTCGAGCCGTGAAATCCAGTTCCGGTAATCCTCGGCGGTTTCAAAGCTGACGAGGCTCGCGGTGTCATAGGCGAGCTGCGCGCCGTTGCTCTGGTTCATCGGGAACAGGTATTCGCCGCTCGCGTAATCCGCGAGCGCGGACTGCACGGCGCGCTGGAAGAGGTCGTAGTTCGTCTGGTCGATCGCCGGGAGTCCCGCGCGATCGATGGCGGCGAGGCGTTCAAGGTATTCGCGGTTGCGCGCATCGCGCCGTTCGTAGGCTGCGGTGCCAAGATCGCTCCAGCGGTCGTTGTAGCGCTGATCGCCGATGTATGACGCCGCGGTCGGGAATTCGCGCAGGTAGTCTTCCCAGTAATCATCGAACAATGCATGCAGCGCATCGGCATTGGACGCGCCGGCCGGACGCGTGTCTGCGTTCGTGCCCGCGCAGCCTGTGGCGAGCGCAAGGATGAACACGATGAGGAACTTCATGGTGGACGGCATGGGAATCTCCCGCGGCATGACGAATCAGGCCGCCGATACTCGCCCCGCCTTCGCGTGCTGTCAAACCGCGCGGAGCAACGTCGCAACAAGTGTCGCGAACCGTCCCGGCAGCGGCGCGAACGCATTCGCGTAGCGTTGCCGGAACGCCTGCGCGGCGTCCGCGAACGCACGCTCTTGCAGCAGCCGTTCGAGCTTTGCCTGCATGCCGCGGGGTGCGAGCCCTGGTGCGTTCAGGCTCGCGCCCAGCGCCGCAGCCTTCGCGGCGGTGAGCTGCTGTTCAAGATGCAGGGGAAGGGTGAGCAGGGGTTTGCCGGCGAGCAACGCGGAGGATACGAGCGAGCCACCGTGCGTCACGACGAGATCGCACAGGGCGAGTGCGGCGCGTGCATCGATGATCCCCGGCGAGATGCGCAGCGTCCGGGTCGAACGCTGCGCGCATTCCGCGGCGTCCATGCCGCTGACGTGTGCAAGCACGGGATGGCCGCAGCGCGCGAGGATGTCGAGCATCGCATCGCGCGTCGGGAAATTTCTGAGGTACGCAAAGATCTTCCTGCCCGGCAGCGGCGGCCACTCGGGCGCAAGGCCGTGGCCGTGCTCCATTGGTCCCCAGTAATCGACATCGTCGCGCGGCCCGTAGGGATCGAGTTCCGGCACGGACAAAAGCACGCGCACACCGCCTTCGAAAAGCTGTCCGGTGAAATCGATTCCGGGAAGTCCGAGGATGCCGAACGCATCGTTCAGCACGCGCGTCACGGCCTTCTCGCGTTCCCGGCTCGCGGTTTCATCGCCTTCGCGAATCGGCGGCAGCGGACTGCGGGGCGGCGGAATGGTGAACCCCGAGCGCGCGATGTGCACGAATGGAATGTCAAGGTCGCGCGCGGCCGCAATCGCCGTCGGCGCATGATCGAAGACGATCAGGTCGGGACGAAAGTCCGCATAGATGCTCCGCCATGCAGCGATGAGTCCGGCGAGTGCGTCCGGCCGCCGGTAGCCGATGTTCGCGAGGATGTCCGCGTAGGTGCGCGCAAGCATGCCCGTGCGATGGTCGGGCAGGAACAGCGGCGACTGGTACAGCCGCGTGTCAGGGGCGCCGAGCAGTCCGTGCACGTGCACGAGATCGCGCAGCGCGTAGGCGCATTCATATCCTGCGTGCTTCAGCTCGTGGCCGAGCACCGCAAGCGGCATGAGGTGACCAAGCCCGCCGCCGAGTTCCCAGGCGAACAGGATGCGCGCCACGGCTTACCAGGCTTCCATCACGGCGTCGTACGGGAACGCAAGACCGGCACGCTCCCAGACCGCGGCGACGCGCTGTACGACAGGTTCCGCGAGCCGCAGCCATTCGGGATGCCGGTCGCGCTTGTCGAACACTTTGAATTCCGTCGGCGCAGCGCCGGATTCGAAACGGTTGTGCCAGCGGCGCGCGAGCGCGGTCATCGCATCTGCGTTGTACGGCACGATCTCGATGTTGCGGTTCGCGGAAAGCCCCGTCGTCGCCACGTAGTAATGGTATTGCTCCCAGTAGCGCAGGTACGCATCGAAATAATCCATGCCGAGAATGCGCGATGCATCGAGCCCGGTGTAGGCGAGATCGCGGCGTATCCATTCCTCGATGTTGCCGCGCACCGCGAACTTTCCGTTCGCCGGCAGTCCGCCGGATTTCTCGTACGTGGAAATCGCGGAGGTGGCGGGATGGCGCACGGTGAAGACATGATCCACCGCCTCGCCGAGCACGTGATGAAAGAAACCGCCGGCGTAGGAACCCTTCAGCAGTTTTTTCGGCACCACGATCTTGCCCATGTGCGTCTTCGCGCTGCCGAACCACAGCTCGACCATGGTGAGGAACTCCGCCATGGTCGCGAGGCTCATCGTCCAGCTGTTGTGTCCCGGGCCGAAGCGGAACGGTCCTGCTTCCGGGAAGCCATCGTGCGCAATCACGTTCGGCACCTTCTCCGGGTCGTAGCCGAGCGCGCGGTACGCTTCCTTGGTGAGGTACGAGCCGCCGTTGCGCGGCACGCCGATGATGTTGATGAAATGGAAGCGGCGCTGGAAATCGCGCACAAGCTCAAGGTTGCCGGTGAGCAGCGCGAGAAACACCTGGTAGGCGCGCGCGATCGAGCGCTGGCCGGCTTCCGTCGCCATCACGCGCTCGGCGTTCTGCCGCGCCTGCTCGATCACCTTGCGGTGCTCGTTGGAGAGTTCCTCGGAAAGCTGGTCGTGCCACTTCGCGTCATCGAACGGCTGGCGGTCGACGACATGCACGAGAAAATCCACGAACACCGGCGAGACGGGAATCTCCCGGTCGGTGAGCTTGATCTCTACTCCCACGTCATTGCTCCTGTCACGCGACACCTTCGTGCTGTTCCTGCTCAAGGCGCAGGTCGAGCAGTTGCTGGAAGTTGTCGAGCGACATCAGGTGCGCATAGATGCGCGACAGGAAACCTTTCGACATCAGCTGGCGAAGCTGCTTCTCCGGCAGCGCGTTCAGTTTCGCCTCGCTGATGCGATGCATGTTCGCAAGCCTTATGCTGCCGCCGCGCTTTGCCACGGCATGCGCCTCGAACGGCTCGAGGATATCGAGGCCCGCAAGCGTGCGCAGCATGGAAACCGTCTGGCGGCGCGCCGCCTCCATGTCATTGACCAGGCGCTCGGCGTCCTTCCATGCCGCGGTCGGTTCGCCGCGCGCATCGAGAAACGGCTTGTCGTTCGCCTCAAGGCCGGACGGGTCCACGCACACCAGCGACTTCTCCGGCTCCTCGCGCAGCTGCACGGTAAAGAACGGCCAGCGCCGCACGTAGGCAGGCACGTAACGTCCCGCGCGCCAGCGGCCGTCCTCACCGACGAACAGGTTCTGCCGATCCTCGAGCCCGGTGATGATGATGGGAACGAAACCGCCGTTCGCCGTATCGCGGCCGAACACGATGGGGTAGTGGCGCGCGGCCTGGAAGAATTCCACGGACGTGATCAGCAGCGCGTTCAGTTCGCGCACGAACGCCGCGGGCGCATCGCGCCGCCGTCCCATGCCGCGGAAATTCTCGCGGTTGAAGGCTTCCAGCGCGGTGTAGCCGGGCGGCAGCGGCAGGTCCGTGATGTTCCTTGGCTCAGTCATCGTGTTCCCGCGTGTCATGTTTCAAAGCGTGGGTCCCGGACAGCGTTCCGGGTTTCGGTTGTCGCTTCGCCTGGCGGTAATGCCGGAACGCTTCCGGGATGACGGTCGAGACGGTTTGTTTTTCGAGTGGCGCAAACCATTCATCCACGCCGCTATCACGTCAACACGCACCGTATGTCATCCTCGCGCAGGCGGGGATCCGTGCTTTCGTTTTTCTCGAGCGGCGCAAACCATTCATCCGCGCCGCCATCGCATCGACACACACTATGTGTCATCCCCGCGCAGGCGGGGATCCACGCTTTGATCTTCCACGGAAGTTTGCGCGACTTACTCGCAGGCTTCAGGATCCGGCATCGGGTCCTGCGACAGCGCCTTTGGCCGGCGTTTCAAGCCGACGGGCGGCTGGTCGAGCCCGGGCACGAAACCGAACTGTCCCGCGTCGCGGTCAACGCTGCCCGCACCATTTGCGAGGTTGATGCCGCCCTGGAAGACGCCGGTGTAAAGACCGTCGCGCGGCATGGGATCGATGTCGAAGCAATCGCCCTGGCAGAAGCGCGCCTCGAAATCCGTGCCGCGGATACCGATGGTCGCAACGGGCGTGCGCACGCGGTAATTGTCGCGGTTCTCCTTGCCGATGAGCCCGGTCACCGCGCGGAAGCCGCCCTTGAGCAGGCGGAACAGCGCGTTGCCTTCTTCTTCCGCGGCGACGTTCGGCGATGCGCCTGCGTCAGCATTCGCATCTGCATCCGGCGTGTAGCGGTATTCCTCGATCTGGAAGCGGCTGTTCGGGCGCAGCAGCACGCGACCGCCGTCGGTGAAGCGGATGTTGAGATAGCTGTTTGGCCCCGTGCTGATCATCTCGCCGGCGTACACCGCGCCGTCCTTCGCGAGCGGGCGAATGTCGCCGCTCGCACCCGCGGCGGTTGCCCGGCCGGTAAGGAGCGTGATGTCGCCCGCGCGCTCCGCCGCCATTGCGGGCGAGAGCAGGGCAAGGCACAGGACAAGCAACGGGACGGCGGTCAGTCTTCGCATGCTGGATTCCCCGGAATTCGCTGGAGCGGAATGATCAACTGCACATCATTTCCTCGTCGACCGTGTCCTGCCGGATCAGGCCGTCATCGTCTTCCTCGACATCGGCATCGGTGTCGGTGTCTTCACCTTCCTCGTCGCCTTCTTCCTCATCGTCACTGCCGCGGCCGCCATCCAGCGCGTAATGCTCGTGGATGGTCTGCACGATGTCCTGGTTCGGATCGATCTCGCCCGTCTGCGGCACGTCGAAGCCGCCGCTGATGAGCATGGCGAGATCCTTCACGACGCCGCTTGAGAGCACGCGCTCGATGCCGCGCGTCGCGCCTTGCGTGAGCACGAACAGGTTCGTGTCGCCGATGTCGACCGTGCTGTTCGCGCCGATGCCGGCATCGCCCGTGTGCGCGGTGGTGCCGAGCGCGATGGTGCCGGCGTTGAATGCCGCGAGCACACCGTCATACACATACGCGGCATCGCCGCCGCTCGCGCTTGACTGCTCGAGGCTGAAGCTTGCATCCGTCGCGTGCGGCGCGACCTGCAGCAGGAGGTCGGGATTGCTCGTGGTGAACGCGCCGTTCACCACGAGACTGTTCGTTTCGAGGTACACGTAATCGCCGTTGAGCGTGCCGCCGCCGAGCGCGACATTCTCCGCGCGGATGACGAGGTTCGGTCCGCCCTCCGGTGTCGCGATGCCTTCCGCGGCAAGCAGCTGCAGGAACAGCGTATCGCCCGGCACGCTCTCGATGCTGCCGGCGCCGACGATCAGCGTGGTGTTCGCAAGGTTCACGCTGCCGCCTGCGAGTATCGCGAGCGCGTCGGCCTTGATCACACCGGCCGGGTTCGAGTTCGAGATGTTGCCGCCGGCGATCAGCGCGATCTGGTCCGCGGTGAGGTTGACGTTGCTGACGGAAAGATTCGTGCCCGCATCCAGCCGGATCGTGTCCGCGTTCAGCGTGCTGCCGGAAACGTTCACGCCGCCGCCCGCGGTGATCGCGATGCTGCCCGCGGTCTGCGTGCGGTCCTGGAAGTTCACCGCACCGCCTGCATTCAGCGTGAGCGCACCGGTCGTCGCAAGCTGCGCTGTGCCCGCGCCGAGATCGCCGTTCGTCACGCTCGCGGTGATGTTCGCCGCGCGGATTCTCGCTGCGGGCAGCACCAGCGGGTCGCCGCTGTCGCTGCCGTCGTCGCCGATGCCGTCAAGGAAGTCCACGTACGCCGGCACGGTGTCGAGAACGCCCTTGCCGCCGGTGATGCTGAAATCGCCGCTCGCGTTCACGGCACCGCCGTAGTGCGCCGTGCGCGCACCGTTGATGGTGATGTCGCCGTTCACGGTTGCGGTCGCGGGCGAAACGAATGCAAGCAGCGCCGCACCCGTCGCCACCGTCGCTTCCGCACCGCCGTTGTAATCGGGTGATGTGACCGTGAACTCGCCCGCGGTCGCCGTTACGCTGATGCTGCCGGTCGTGATCGTCGCACCCTCGAAGATGATGCCCGCAATACCCGGACCCTTGATGTTCACGTCACCGACAACCGCATCGCCCTCGGCTTCCACGCCGACGCCCGTGACAAGATGGCTGCCCGCGAAATGGAGTTCGCTGACGAACACCTCGCTGCTGTCCGTCGTGACTTCATCGACATTCATCTCGAAGCCCGTCGAGACGACAGAAAGATTGCCGAGCGTGACGTCGCCGCCGCTGGCATTGAAGCGCGCGCGTGGCCCTTCAACGACGATGCCGCCGCCGACGGTGACGCTGTGCGATGCATCCTTCATGCCGTCGAGTTCGACACCCGCAATGCCGATGGATGCCTGCGTTGTGCCGTTCGTGAACGTGCCATCCGTCGAATCGGAGTCCGTGTAGCTGCCATCGACCATTGCACGCGTCGCCGTCGCCTTGATCGCACCGCTCACGGCAATGTCGTTACCCGCGGTATGGATCGTCGCCTGGCCCGGCGCGCTGGCGGTGAGGTCGCCGTCGATGTCCACGTTCATCGCGCCACTGCCATAACTTGATACGCCGCCGATCTCGATGTGTGCAGCACCGCCCGTGATCGTGCCTTCATC
>CAZRFE010000006.1:0-67367 GCA_964599565.1 uncultured Gammaproteobacteria bacterium | reverse complement strand
ACGTCAAGGACGATGCGGAGCTGAACAACTACCTGCTCGCGCAGGCGCTCGACGGTGCAAAGCTGCACCTTTCAAAGGACGCGCCGGCGATCGCGCCGGAAGCGTTCGAGGAACTTGCACAGCACTACACGCGCGTCATGTCCATGATCCGGCGCTGGTCGCGACGTTACGACGAAAACGTGCTGCACAAGCTGATCTACCTGCCGGCTGTCACCGTCGAGAAGTACGACGATCGCGCGTGGCTCGGCGACTGGACCAACCAGCTCGAGCTCCGGTTGAATGCCAGCCAGGACGACACCACGCACTACACGCTGAAGATCATCAATTCCGCGGAAGGCGAAGGCCACGACATCCAGGTCGCGCGTGCGCATCACGGTATCCGGCATGAACGCCTGATTCACCGCGAGTTCTTTGCATCCGCCGAATACCAGCACATTGCAAAGCTCGGCGAGAAGATCGTCGGGCTGCTGGGCGATGGTGCATACGTTGCGCGCGGCGAGAAGCAGATGCCGGTGACGACGTTCCGCGAAGCCATCCAGTGGTTGATGGATGAAGCGCGGAAAGGCCAGAACATCCAGCGCTACAAGGGTCTCGGTGAAATGAACCCCGAGCAGCTGTGGGATACGACCATGAACACCGACACGCGCCGCCTGCTGCAGGTGAAGATCGAAGACGTGGTGGCGGCCGATGAGGTGTTCACCACGCTGATGGGCGACAACGTGGAACCACGACGCGACTTCATCGAGCGAAACGCACTCGAGGTCTCCAATCTCGACGTGTAACGCTCAACGCGACTGAAAACAAAAGGCCGCTTACGCGGCCTTATTGTTTTTCCGCTGGTACGCGGCGCTGATCTTCGGCATTTCCGCTTCGATCCACGCCTGCGCTTCGCGGTTGATCACCTCCGGCGTCTTGCCGTCCGGTTCGATCACCGGGCCGATCCGAACGACGATCCTTCCCTTCTTCTTCAACACCGAATGCCTCGGCCACAGGTCGCCGGCGTTGTGTGCAATCGGGAGAATCGGCGTACCGGTTTCGCGTGACAGCAGGGCGCCGGAGACGCCGTAACGTTTCGTCGAATCCGGGGGCACGCGCGTGCCTTCGGGAAAGATGTTGATCCAGCAGCCTTCGGCGAGTTTTCGCCTGCCCTGGTCGAGCACCTGGTTCACCGCCGAGCGTCCGCCCTTGCGGTCGATCGCGATCGGTTCGATCAAGCGCAGCGCCCAGCCGAAGATCGGAATGAACGTGAGTTCATGCTTCAGCACCCAGCATTGCTTCGGCCACATCGGCAGCGTCAGGAAGGTTTCCCAGCTGGAAGTATGCTTCCAGTAGACAACGCAGGCGTGATCCGGAATGTTCTCGCGTCCTTCGATCACGTAGTCGAGTCCGAGCACATGTTTCAGCACGCCGATCTGCAGCGCGCACCAGCCCTGCGCGATCCGGTAGCGCCAGGTGTACGGCGCCCAGAAAAAGAGAATGATCGCGAGCGCGAACAGCACGACCGACGTCACCATGAACACGATATAGAGCAGGGATTTCAGGTACTGGATCATCGGGTTTCCAGGAGCGCGTCCACGGCGGCTGAAAGATCGTCAAAAACCATCACGCGTTCATCCGCAAGTCCGGCCTCGGTCTTGCGTCCGTTGCCGGTACGCACAAGCACCGGCTGTGCATCAATGGCGCGCGCAGCTTCAAGATCGCGCGCGGAATCGCCGACCGACCACTGGCCTGCGAGCGATGTACCGAGCTCGGATTCAATGCGTCGCAGCAGTCCGGGCTTCGGCTTGCGGCATTCGCAGTTGTCATCGGGCAGGTGCGGGCAGAAG
Source organism: uncultured Gammaproteobacteria bacterium (assembly GCA_964599565.1). Taxonomy (GTDB): domain Bacteria; phylum Pseudomonadota; class Gammaproteobacteria; order Natronospirales; family JAJUFS01; genus JAJUFS01. The sequence continues at coordinate 65,541 of CAZRFE010000006.1, read as the reverse complement.
ACGATGAGATCGATGCGACCGCCTGCATCTTCCACGGCTTCGATCATCACATCGTGGATTGCGGACAGCGTATCGAGATCGAACAGTCCGCGGCCGACACCGGACTGGTTGCTCGCCACCGCAATCACGTAGCCGGCTCTTGATGCGCGCGCGATTGCCTCGATGCTGCCGGGCAATGGCTGCCACTCATCGGGCGACTTGATGAAGTCCGGCGAGTCGGCGTTGATCACGCCGTCGCGATCGAGCACCAGTACCTTCATGGATCGACCTGGATTTCCGCGAAGTCTGCCGTGTGGTTGAACAGCGAACGCAGTTCGTTCAGCAGTTTCAGCCGGTTGTCGCGGATCTGCGCATCATCCGCCATCACCATGACCTGGTCGAAGAACGCATCCACCACGCCACGCAGGTCGGCAAGTTCCGACAACGCGCGTTCATACTCGCCGCCATCGATGTGCTGATGCACGGTTTCATGCTTGCGACTGACGGCAGCCGCGAGCGCGCGTTCTGCGTCCGATTCGAACAGCGATGGATCCGGCGCACCGGATACGTTCGTTTCAGACTTGCGCAGAATGTTGGAAATGCGCTTGTTCGCCGCTGCGAGCGCAACCGCTTCGTCACGCTGCATGAACGCCTGGACCGCCTTCACGCGCCGGTCGAAGTCCTGCGGTTTTCCCGGTTGGCGCGAACGCACCGCTTCGAACACGTCGGCGCGCACGCCCTGTTCGAGGTAGTACGCCTTCAGGCGGTCGTAGAAGAATTCCATCATTTCATGCCGGGACTCGACGCCGGTGTTGCCCGCCGGCAGGTGCTCGAGCGCCGCCTTGATGAGAACAACCAGGTCAAGGTCGAGCTCCTTCTCGATCACGATGCGAAGCAGGCCGAGCGCGAGCCGCCGCAGCGCGAACGGATCCTTGCTGCCCGACGGTTTCTGCCCGATGGAGAAGATGCCGCAGATGGTGTCGAGCTTGTCGGCGATCGCGAGCGATTGTCCTGTTTTCGATTCCGGCAATGCGTCGCCCGCGAAGCGCGGCAGGTATTGCTCGAAGATGGCGTTTGCGACGTCTTCATCCTCGCCGTCGTGCCTTGCGTAGTAGCGGCCCATCACGCCCTGGAGCTCGGTGAACTCGAAGACCATGTCGCTGACGAGATCCGCCTTCGAAAGTGTCGCTGCGCGTTCGGCTTTTGCGGCATCGCCGCCGATCTGCGTGGCGATCCGCACCGCGAGTTCGCGCACGCGGCGCAGCTTGTCGCCGTACGAGCCGAGCTCCTTCTGGAACGTCACGTGGTCGAGTTTCGCGACGCGCTCCGCGAGCGGCGTTCTTCGGTCGCTGTTCCAGAAGAACATCGCATCTTCAAGACGCGGCGCCACGACGCGCTCGTTGCCCTTGCGCACCACATCCGGGTCTTTCGATTCGATGTTCGCGAAGGTGATGAACAACGGCAGCAGCGTTCCATCCGGCCCGCGCACGGGAAAGTAGCGCTGGTGCGTCTCGATGGTCGTGGTCAGCACTTCCTCCGGCAGCGACATGAACCGCTCCGGGATGTTGCCGACGATGACGACCGGCCATTCGTTCAGCGCCGCGACTTCGTCCAGCAGTTCGCTGCCGGACTCTGCGCCGAGCGCGGTACCGCCGAGTGCGCGCGCAGCGCTGTTCACCTGTTCGCCAATCCATTCCGCGAGCGTGTTCGTGGAATCGTTGACGCGCACGTACGCTTTCTCGAGCGTGGATGCGTATTCCGCCGGCGCACGAAGCGGCACGGGGCCTGGCGCGTGGAAGCGGTGGCCGCACGTGTCGCGCCCCGCCTTCACGCCGAGGATTTCGCAATCAACGACATCGTTGCCGGCGAGCATCACGATCCACTGCACCGGCCGCACGAACTCCGCATCGCCCGCGCCCCAGCGCATGCGCTTGGGAATCGGCAGCTGCTTCAGCGCGTTCTCGACGATGCCCGGCAGGATCTCCGCCGTGCGCTTGCCGGGCACCGTGACGGCGAAGGCAAGCCGCTCACCCTTGTCGGTTGCCTTGCGCTCGAGCGCATCGACCGTCGTGCCGACGGAAGCTGCGAACCCTTCGGCAGCCTTCGTCGGCTTGCCATCCTTGTCGAACGCAGCCTGCACGGCAGGGCCGAGACGCTCCTGCACGGAATCGGGCGTTGCGAGCGGTACGTCCTGCAGTACCAGCGCGAGACGTCTTGGCGAGCAGTACCAGAAATCGCGAATGCCTTTCTTCAGTTCCGGTTCCGCTGTGAACAGGTTGTGCATCACGGCGTCACGAAAACCCTGGGCGAGTGCGCGAAGCGATTTCGGCGGCAGTTCTTCCGTGCCGATCTCGACGAGAAAATCCTTGCGCTCCATTACTTCGCCGCCTCCTGCCGCAACATCGGAAAGCCGAGCCGCTCGCGTGCTGCGTAATACGCTTCCGCCACACCGCGGGAGAGCGTGCGGACACGCAGGATGTAGCGCTGGCGTTCGGTGACGGAGATCGCCTTGCGCGCATCCAGCAGGTTGAAGCTGTGCGATGCACGCAGCACCATCTCGTACGCCGGCAGCGGAAGGCCTGCGTCCAGGAGCCGGGCGCATTCCGATTCGCACCAGTCGAACCATTTCAGGAAGGCATCGACATCCGCGTACTCGAAGTTGTACGTCGATTGCTCCACTTCGTTCTGGTGAAACACATCGCCATAGGTCACGCGCCCGAGCGGCCCGTCCGTCCACACGAGGTCGTAGACGTTCTCGACACCTTGCAGGTACATCGCCAGCCGCTCGAGCCCGTAGGTGATCTCGCCCGTGACCGGCCGGCATTCAAGCCCGCCGACCTGCTGGAAGTAGGTGAACTGCGTGATCTCCATGCCATCCAGCCACACTTCCCAGCCGAGACCCCAGGCGCCGAGCGTCGGCGATTCCCAGTTGTCCTCGACAAAGCGGATGTCGTGCACGAGCGGATCGACGCCAAGCGCGGCAAGCGATCCGAGGTACAGTTCCTGGATGTCCTTCGGCGACGGCTTGATGACGACCTGGAACTGGTAATAGTGCTGCAGGCGGTTCGGGTTCTCGCCGTAGCGTCCGTCCGTCGGGCGGCGCGAGGGTTGCACGTAGGCAGCCGACCAGGGCTCGGGCCCGATGGCGCGCAGGAAGGTCGCGGGGTGGAAAGTCCCGGCGCCCATCTCCATGTCGTACGGCTGCTGCAGCACGCAGCCTTGCTCGGCCCAGTATTGCTGCAAGCGCAGTATCAGCGCCTGGAAGCTTGTGGCGGGAGTCATGCTTGTCATTGATTTCTTTATATAAAGAGGCGCGGAAGTATAGCCTTTTTCCGTGCGGGCCGGTGCGCACCGTGATCGTGCAGCGCGAGCGGCGTTGCACTGAAACGGTGCGTTGCCGGGGACCGCTATGCTGTAGACGCTCGCATCGCGCCGCGCGCCTGCACTGGCACGTCGCTTGCATTCCCTTGGTAGCACCTTAAAACCCAGCCCCGGAGGCTCCGATGTCATCTGCCCTGTCACCCGCCGACGTACTCAAGCTCATCAAGGACAAGGAAATCCGCTTCGTGGATTTCCGCTTCACCGACACGAAGGGCAAGGAACAGCATGTGACGGTCCCCTCGCACACCATCGACGAGGCGCTGTTCGAGGATGGCAAGATGTTCGATGGCTCGTCGATCTCCGGCTGGAAGGGCATCAACGAGTCCGACATGATCCTGATGCCCGATGCCGCAACCGCGGTCATCGATCCTTTCTTCGAGGAAAAGACGCTCAACCTGCGCTGTGACGTGGTCGAGCCGAACACCATGCAGGGTTACGAGCGCGACCCGCGCTCGCTCGCGAAGCGCGCCGAGGCGTACCTCAAGTCCACCGGCATCGCGGACGTTGCCTACTTTGGTCCCGAGAACGAATTCTTCATCTTCGACGACATCCGCTGGGGCACGGAAATGTCCGGCTCCTTCTACAAGATCGATTCCCAGGAAGCCGGCTGGAATTCCGAGCGCGTGTATCCCGACGGCAACTTCGGCCATCGCCCGGGCGTGAAGGGCGGCTACTTCCCCGTCCCGCCGGTCGATTCGCTGCACGACATCCGCGGCACCATGTGCCTCGTGCTCGAAGAGATGGGCATGACCGTCGAGGTGCATCATCACGAAGTCGCGACAGCCGGCCAGTGCGAGATCGGCGTCGGCTTCGGCACGCTGGTGCAGAAGGGCGACGAAGTGCAGATGCTGAAATACGTCGTGCAGAACGTCGCGCACGGCTACGGCAAGACCGCGACCTTCATGCCGAAACCCATCGTCGGCGACAACGGTTCCGGCATGCACGTACACATGTCGCTCGGCAAGGATGGCAGGAATCTCTTCACCGGTGATGGCTACGGCGGGCTCTCGGAGACCGCGCTTTACTACGTCGGCGGCGTCATCAGGCACGCGAAGGCGCTGAACGCGTTCACCAATCCGTCGACGAACAGCTACAAGCGTCTCGTGCCGGGTTTCGAGGCGCCGGTGAAACTCGCGTACTCCGCACGCAACCGTTCCGCGTCGATCCGCATTCCGTTCATCTCGAACCCGAAGGCGCGCCGCGTCGAGGTGCGCTTCCCGGATTCCACCGCAAACCCGTACCTTGCGTTCACCGCGCTGATGATGGCGGGCCTCGACGGCATCCAGAACAAGATTCACCCGGGCGGCCCGCTCGACAAGAACCTCTACGACCTGCCGCCGGAAGAATCGAAGAACGTGCCGGAAGTGAGCTACTCGCTGGAAGGCTCCCTCAACGCGCTCGACGCGGATCGCGAATTCCTGAAGAAGGGCGGCGTGTTCACCGACGACATGATCGATGCGTACATCGAGCTCAAGATGGCGGACGTGCAGCGCATCCGCATGACGACGCACCCGGTCGAATTCGACATGTACTACTCGCTGTAAACAGCGCGGGGGCGGCCCCCGCCGCCCCCGCATCTTCCATGCACGCAGCGAACTCCAGCGTCGAAATTCACCGCGCCACGCACGACGCCACAACCGTCGCGGCGCTCGCCGCCATTCTCGTTGATGTTGTCGACGGCGGCGCATCGGTCGGCTTTCTTTCACCGCTCACGCACGAGCGCGCGGAACGCTACGCAGATGCCGTGCTCGCAAGCGCTGCGCGCGGCGAGCGCATCGTGCTGGTCGCGCGCGACACCGCCAGCGGAGAAATCACCGGTACCGTGCAGCTCCTGCTCGATACGCCCGAGAACCAGCCGCATCGCGCGGACGTCGCGAAGCTGCAGGTACGCAGGCACGCACGCGGCCGCGGCATCGCCAGTGCGCTGATGCGCGCGATCGAGGATGAAGCGATTCACGCAGGCCGCACGCTGCTCGTGCTCGATACCGCAACGGGAAGCGACGCGGAACGCCTGTACGCATACCTTGGCTGGCAGCGTTGCGGGGAAATCCCGGGTTATGCGCTGTGGCCGGACGGCGAGCGCAAATGCAATACGACATTGTTCTGTCGCACGCTTTCACGAGCCGCCGATTGGAAGCTGCCCGCCGCGGCGCTATCCTTGAGCACATGAAACTGCGCACCTTCCTGATCGTGATGTTGCTGCTTCCGGCCTTCGCCCTCGCCGGAACCTACAAGTGGGTGGACAAGAACGGCAACGTGCATTACTCCGACACGCCGCCGCCGGAAGGTGCTGAGGAAGTCGAACTGCCGAAAACGACCACGTTCGACGCACCCGATGTTCCCGTCCGGCCACGCGGCCGCGCGGACAGCAGCGACGAGACACCGGCGCCCGACTACCAGCTTGGTTTCATCTCGCCAAAGCAGGACCAGGTCTTCTGGGCGACCGCCGGCAACATTCCCGTGCAGCTTTCGCTGCAACCCGCGCTCAGGAACAGCGACCAGCTGCTGCTTTACGTTGATGGCGCGCTCGCCGACCCGCTCGCCGGCCTCGGCACCACGCTGACCGGCGTCGTTCGCGGTACGCACACCCTGCGCGCCGTCATCACGGACGCGGACGGCAAGGAAATCATTGCGACCACGCCCGTGACCTTCCACGTCAAGCAGCAGGCGGTTCCCCAGCAGACCGCCCGCCCGCGCGGCGGCAAGTAACCCGTTCGCCCACGGAGGTGCGGGCGCACTATAATGGTGCAGCTCTCCCGCCTTCGGGGCCCGCGTGAACCAGCCGGAAGACATCCTCGAAAATCTCGTCACCGCCGTCATTCGCGTGGATGGCGCCGGACGCGTGAATTTTCTCAATCCCGCCGCCGCCGATCTGCTGGCCACCAGCCCGCGACATGCTCGCGGCCGGACGCTGGCAGAGCTTGCGCCGCTCGCCGAAGACCTTCTTGCCTACGTCGAGCGCGCTGCCCGCTTCCGCGAACCGCTGGCGGTCGCGGAACTGCGCGTGCCGTGCGGTCCGCCGCCGGGGCAGCGGCGGCGTATCGCCTGCGACATCCTGCCGCTGGAATCGGGCGAGATGCAGATCGAACTGCAGGCACTGGACCGGCGCCAGCGCGCCGCGGAAGAAACCGACCTCTGGCAGAACCAGCAGGCGCAACGCCTGGTGATCCAGGGACTCGCGCATGAAATAAGAAATCCGCTCGGCGGGCTGCGCGGCGCTGCGCAGTTGCTGGCCGCGCAGGTCAGCGATCCCGCGCAGCACGAATACCTCGACATCATGCTGCGCGAAACCGACCGGTTGCGCGATCTTGTCGACGCCTTGCTCGGTCCCGCGCGGGCACCGCGCCTTGCGACCATCAACATCCACGCGGTACTCGAGCATGTCTGCGGCGTGCTGCAGCCCGCGGCGCCGGCGCTCACCTGGCAGCGCGACTACGACCCGAGCCTGCCGGATCTGCGCGCCGACGCGGACCAGCTCACGCAGGTGTTTCTCAATCTCGCCGGCAACGCGATCGACGCCGCGAACGGCACGGCGAACGCCACGCTCTGTTTCAGGACGCGCATCGAGCGCCAGTACACCTCGCTCGGCCGGCGGCACCGCATCGCCATCCGCGTGGATGTGGAGGACAACGGTGCGGGCGTGCCCGCGCATCTCGCGGAAAGCCTTTTCCTGCCGCTCGTCACCGGGCGCGCGGAAGGCACGGGACTCGGACTTTCCATCGCGCAGGACATCGTGCAGCGCCACGGTGGAATCATCGAATGGAACAGCGAGCCGGGCAGGACGGTGTTCACCGTCATCCTGCCGGTGGCGACGGATGCAACGGAAGGAGACGAACATGGCTGATGCGCACCGCGCCGCCTGGGTGGTGGATGACGACGCTTCGATCCGCTGGGTCGTGGAAAAGACGCTCGCGCGCGCAAACATTCACGTTCGCCAGTTCGCGGATGCGCAGTCCTGTCTCGACGCGCTCGCCGACGAACCGCCCGGCGTGCTCATCACGGACCTGCGCATGCCGGGCATGGACGGACACGCACTGCTCGCGCGGCTGAAACCGATGCGCAACCCGCCGCCGGTGATCGTGATCTCCGCGCATTCGGATATCGACAGCGTGCTGCGCGCGTATGAAGGCGGCGCGGTGGAGCTGCTCGCGAAACCGTTCGATGTCGAGGAACTGCTCGCGCTTGTGCTGCGACTGTTACCCGGGGAATCCGTGCGCGCGTCCGCATCCGGAACGCCGCCGGCGAAAGCGCCGCGCATCATTGGCGACTCGCCGATGATGCAGACCGTGTTCCGTACCATTGGTCGCTTGTCGCGCGCGGCCGTGACCGTGCTCATCACCGGCGAGTCCGGCAGCGGCAAGGAACTGGTTGCGCGCACGCTGCACGATCACAGTCCGCGCCGCGACAAGCCGTTCATCGCCATCAACACCGCCGCCATTCCCGCCGAGCTGCTGGAATCCGAACTCTTCGGCCACGAACGCGGCGCATTCACCGGTGCACACCAGAAACGCAACGGACGTTTCGAGCAGGCCGACGGCGGCACGCTGTTCCTCGATGAAATCGGCGACATGCCGCTCGAGATGCAGACGCGCCTTCTGCGCGTGCTGTCCGAAGGCGAGTTCTTCCGCGTGGGCGGCCACCAGGCGTTGCGCGCGGACGTGCGCATCATCGCGGCCACGCACCAGGACCTCGAACAGCAGGTGCGCGACGGCCGCTTCCGCGAGGATCTCTACCATCGCCTGAACGTCGTGCGCATCGAGATTCCGCCGCTGCGGGAGCGGCGCGAGGACATCCGCGCGCTCGCGGAACGGTTTCTTGACGCCGCCGCCGCGGAACTCGGCGTCGAGCGCAAGCATCTCTCCGAGGATGCGGCGCGCGCGCTGGAGCAGCGCGACTGGCCGGGCAACGTGCGCGAGCTGCGCAACTACTGCCGTCGCATGACCGCGCTGCTGCCGGGTCGCGAGATCAGCGGTGCGGATGCGAACGAGCGCGGGCAGAACGCAAAAGGCGGAACAACCATCGCGCACTGGCTGGAAACGTTCTTCGACGATCCGCGCGACGGTGTTGCAAACCGCGCGCAGGAAACCATCGAGCGCGCGCTCATCGTGCGCGCCCTGCAGGAAACCGGCGGGCATCGCCAGCGCGCGGCGGCGCGCCTTGGCTGGGGAAGGAACACGCTGACGCGCAAGATGCAGCAGTACGGCATCGACGACGCATGACCGTCAGTCGACGACTTCATGCCGGTCGACAAGACCCGGCTCCGTGCGAAAGAAATCGTTGAAACGGATCAGCGCGGAAGGATCTTCCGTTCCCGTGCCGTTCCAGTCGAACTCAAGCCACGCCGGTGCGTCATGGCGAAGCCGCATGCTGCCTTCGTTGTTCACGCCCGGTGCGGTGAGCGTCACCTGGCCGGATCCCGCAGAGAAGAATGTGTGCAGCGGATCAAGGTCGATAACCGATTCGCCGGCATCAAGACCGCCGGCGTGATCCGTGAGCGCAAGGTCATCGCTGGCGGTAAGCGTGCATTCATCGTCCGGTTCTTCGCGCCACTCGCTGCCATCGAACGAATCCACGCGAAGCCGGCTGATGGCAGGTGCGAGCAACGATGCGTTGGCGTTGTCCATCGCGAACCGTGCGGAACGAACCTGCGTCTGCGCCTCTGCATGGTTCTCCGACGACACGCCGTCGGCGTCGGTCGCGCGCAGTCGCACCATGGCAGGCGCGGATTCCTTGAGCGTGAATGCGAACGCAACGCCGGAAGGCTCCGCGGCGATATTCGCAATGCCCCCTGCAAAATCCGCGGCTGAAATGCCGCCGTTCTGAAGCGCGCCCGCTGCGGCCGTCATCGCGTCGAGTTGAACATCGCGCGCGAAACCCGCGGTCCCGTCGTGGTTCTGCGTGACCTGGCCCGCGCCATTGCGCGCCGTTACCGTCAGCGCGCGCAACGGTTGCGCGGAGTACGTGAACGCCACAGTGTCATTGCAGCCATGGCTCGTGATGTCCACATCGAAGTGATGCGGAATGAAACGGCCGACGGGACCGGAACGCGATGCGACGTTGCCCGCGCCGAGGTAATCGCTGTCGGCGAGTTGCGCATGAAGTTCGATGATGCCGGCCTCGGAATAATTCACCGTCGTCTGCGAAACGCCGCCGCTGAAATTCGTGACGGCCAGGTTTCCTGCAAGTCCGGGATGCACGCCACCGGCGGGAAGCGAGAGTGCGGCGGAAAGACTCACCGCATCGGGCGGTGATTCCGCGCCGAAGCCTGCGAGCGTGATGTTGTCGGAAAGATCCGCGTTGTTCGTTGCATCGGTATCCGCGTATCCATCGGCGACGCCATCCTGGTCGGTGTCGTCCGCCGCCTGCCACGCAATGGCGCGGACGGTCACGTCGAAATCCGCGCCGGCGGCAGCGTACGCAGCGCCGTCAGGGGTTGCGGCGCCGGGGTTGCCGATGGCATCGACATGGAAACCGAACGGACGCACCACGATTCCCGACGATGCGCCCGAGAGCATTTCGCCCGAGGGCTGCAGCGCGTATCGCGCGTGCAGGCGAATGATGCCGGCATCGTCATAACGAAACGCGATCGGTGCGGTATCGTCCGCGGCATCGCCGAAATCCAGCGCAACGTTCGTGAACATCGCAGGCGAACCGCCCGCGTTTGCGGCAATCGCGCTGCCATTGATCTCGACGTTCGCGCCATGACAGCTCGCTGGATTCTCGCAGCTGAACGCAAGGTCGATCGTGACGTTACCGGTCAACGCCGCTTCGCATGCGCCAGTTTCATCATCGCTGCGTATCGCCTGGAGCTCGATGAGCGATGCGCCCGGCATTGCATGGCTCGGCTTGCCCGCGATCTGCGTGCCAATCGGAACCGCGCTGCCGTTGACGAGAAAATTGAAACCTGCAGACGCAAAGGCAATGCCGGCATCTTCCAGCGGAGATTCGGCTTCCATGCCGTTGGTTGCGTTGACGTTCACGCTTTCCGTGAACGTATCGCGAAGGCCGAGCAGCACTGCGCCGCCATCCGCCGTGCTGAAGGTGTAGCTGCCGGCGCCCGCGCCGTTGCTGGCGAGGACGCCATCACCGTCAAGCAGGCTCCAGTCGCCGTGCATCGTGCTGGTGGCGAGCGCGACGGTGCCCGCGTAATCGTCGATCACGAAATGGTTCACATCGTGTGCAAGCAGCGCGACGGGTTCCGCCTGGCAGTTCACGGCGGCGCCGTCGTGCTGGAACGCGAAATGATCGATGACGCGTTCGATGTCGAGGCACACGTTGTCCACGTGCCAGTAATCCATCGCACCGCTCGTGCCGTTCAACAGCCGTATGCGCAGGCGAAAGCCGTCATGCAGCGCGGCCGCGGGCAGGTTGTAGTTGAGGTTGTAGACCTGTCCCGCCGTACCGGCGCCTGCAAGCTGCCAGATCGTCACCCAGTTGCCCTGGTTGTCGAGGTAGCTGATGACAAGATCCTCACCCGCCTCGGGACGATCTGAAAAATCGTTTGCACCACGGCGCACCCACAGCGACAGCGATGCCACCGTGCCGGCAAGACCAAGCGTGGATGACATGGTGACGGATACCGGCCCGCCATTGAGCGAGAGGCTTGAAGGTCCGCTGAGAAAAGTCGCAGCGCTCACCTGCGCGGCGCCCGAACCCGTCACTGTCCATTGCGTGAGATCGCCGAATGCATCGCACAGCGCGCCGATGTCCGGCGGTGCGCCGGTCGTATCCGTGATGCGCACGTCATCGATATGCCACCAGTCGCTGTCGCTCGCCAAGTGGTCGCCATCGACCTGTATCCACCGCAGCTGGAAGTTTGCGTGCATGGCATTCGCCGGCAGGTCGTACTCGCGCAGCATGACGTCGCCGGCGACACCCCCGCCCTGGAATGCCTCGAGATTGCTCCACGCACCGTCGTTGCGGCGGTAATAGAGCACGAGGTTCTCGCCGGCTTCCGCACGGTTGCTGCCGAAGGCAGTCGCGCCGGCGCGAATCCACACGGCGAGCCGCGCGCTGGCAATTCCTTCAAGATCGATCGTCTGCGAGAGCACGACAACATAACCGCTGCGCAGGTACATCGATTGCGCGCCGGACTGCGCGGTGAGCGCGTTGACGCCCGCGGTGCCGTGCTGCGAATGCGCATCCAGCACCCACTGCGGCGCGAGCGCGCCGTCCTCGAAATCATCAAGCCAGAGAATGTCGCCGGACGCAGCGTGAAGCGGCGACGACAGCAACGCAAGCAGGATCGCGCAGGCAGGAAAACGCATGGCAGCTCCGGATGACCGCGGAAGCGGTGATCATCCGGACCTGCTGCGCGGGAAGAATGGCCATGTCCCGGAGAATGATGAACGGATTGCCTGAACTTGAAGGAACGAATCAGTTCGGTCCGGACGAACTCACGACGGCGCGCAATTCGCGGCGCGCATACGCAATCTCGCCGGGGCTGCCGCGCGTCGCAACCGCCGTGACGGTGAACATGTCGACGACCACGCCGCCATCGTTGTGCAGCTCGGGCCCTGCACAGCTCACCTGCACCTCGTAGGGCGGCAATGAAAGATTCGTGTTGCAGCCGGTACCTGCATTGCCGATCGCCCGCGAGATGCCGAACTCAAGCCCGCTGCGCGCTGCATGGTATGCCTGCGCGCCGTTCAGCCCGAGCGCAGGCGTCTGCTGTGCGACGCTGCTCATCACGAGCAGGAAAGCGCCGAGCGCGGCAAGAACCGTGACGAGAAATATCGCGGTGACCAGCGAGAATCCCGACTGCCGGCGCGCATTCATGACGGCATCACGTTGCATTCGGCACGTGCACCTGGTGAAGCAGCGTGATGCGTTCACCGTTTCGCGCGAGCGTGAGGCTCATCACGAGCAGGCCGGAACGGCGCGAGTTGCCGGGGTCGTAATCGAACCGGCATTCCACCACGTTGTCTGCCAGCAGAACGCCGCTGGAGGCGACCGTCGCCGGTGCCGGCTGCGCGGCGAGGTAACCGTAACCGGATGCGCGATACAGCCCGCCGCCGGAACACGCGTAGCTCGTTGCGCCTTCCGCGATGTACACGCGGTGCGATGGAGAAGAACCGGCGAACGGGTGCGGCGGATTCATCGTGACGTTGTGTTCGTTGCCATCGGCGCTGATGGTTACCGTTGTCGCCGGCGGTGTGGCGACGGCATCGCCCTGGTAGATGTCATACCCCGCGGAGCCGAGGTTGAACACGACCAGCCGTTCGTTGCCCGCGAGCGTGCCTGTACCGCGCACGCCGAATGTTCCAAGTACGTTGAAGCTGTCGTCGCTGCCGTTGAAGCGCAGCCGTCGCGCAGCGCTGACACCGCCGCCCGGCGATTCGCGATAGCGCGCGACATCCACGATACGCACGAACTCGACAGCGGACTGCGCGGCGTTGATGCGCACGCTGTACGGCAGTGAGCGGCGAACGTCGCGTGCCACGCGGCGCAGCGCCATCTCCGCGGCATCGACCAGCGCAGCGCGCCCCGTCTGTGCGAAATACGCATTCACCGGTTCGCGGATGAGCGGCGCGACGAGCGCGGCAAGCACGCCCGTGATCAGTATCACGAGCAGCATTTCGAGCAGCGTGAAGCCCGATGTTGCATGACGCATCTTCATGGATAACTCGCGCGATAGCTCCAGAGCGAAACCGAAACGCCGCTTGTGTGCGTGACGGTGACATCCACGCGCCAGGCGGTGACGCCGAGCGCTGCGCTGCCATCGCTGACGCTGACATCCACCGTGTAATCCGCAAGTGCCGCAAGTCCCGCCGTTGAACCGTCCGGTCGAGTGGGCGCACCGCTCAGCGCGTCGTAATCGTTCACGTCATCGAACTCCGCGCGCGCTGCTTCGCCGTCCGCGCCATCCGGATCGCCGTAATGCCGCGAGACGATTTCCTCGACGTACGCTTCTGCAATTGCGAGCGCCTGCTGGCGGACAAGCGGATCCGCACTGCGCGTGACCGTGGTCGTGTAGATCAGCAGCACGCCGGACACCGCAAGCCCGATGACGACGAGACTGATCACGAGTTCAACGAACGTGAAACCGTGCATGCGCGGCGACATCATGGCGTCTCCACGAAGCCGCTGCCCGGCGTGATGGTGAAACTGATCGCGTTGCCGCCGCCCGCAACGGTCACACCGCCACCGGCGCTGACGTTGCCGCGCGCATCGAAATCGTAGCTGCCTGCGCCGGCCGTCACGCTCACGCCCGAGGGCGCGTTGCCTGTGAACGCGCCGCCCGCGGGCGACTGCACAACCGTACCGAAACCGCAGATGGCGTCCTGCGTCGTGAGTGCGTGACTGTCCGCATTGATCTCGATGCGCACCGTGCAACCGCTTGCAACCGCGTAACGCTGCGCATAGCGCGTCGCAGCGACGAGCTGGTCGAAATACCCGCGGGCATCGAATGCCCCGCGCTCAGCGAAACGTCCGCTGACCGCAAGCGCAAGCACGCCGAGGATCATGACGATCACGACGAGTTCGATGAACGTGAAACCCGTGTTCGAAGGACGCGTTGTCATTTCCGTGACTGCGCTGCCCGCAAATGGAAATGGCCCCGTGTGCGACAGGGCCATTTCGTTCTTCAACCGGTGTGCGTTCAGTACGCGATCACCTGCGTCACCACCGAGGCGCCGTCGCGCGCGACGGTGCACGGTGCTGTTTCACCCTGCGGCCCGAGCGTACCTGTGACCGTGTAACCCTGCGGTACGCCGTCGGCGAGAAGCGCGGTTGCCGCGTCCTCGCAACTGCCGCCCGCGACGGCCGTTGCCGCGGGATCGTCGGCAAGACCGGCCGCATAATTGATCGCTGCGGCGGACGCCAGCGATCCGGCAACGCCCTTCACGGCGGCGAGATTCGCTTCATCGGAAAGATCGATGAACCGCGGCACGGCGGTGACGGCGAGAATGCCGAGAATGACGATGACAACAACCAGCTCGATGAGGGTAAAACCGCTTTGAACGTGCTTCATGGAATGCTCCTTGCGTTGCGTAATGAAAATTCCTTGTGGCCGCAGCCACGCAGACACCCTTCACACAGAAAGTTCGACGTGGACATTTTCTCCTTCTGAGACTTCTCCTGAATGAATCACCCGTCACGGTGCGTTTGCACCGTGATCCTGCATAACGCCTCGCGGTTCATCGCCTTGTTCGAGCAGGTGCGCGTTCCTTGCCTCCGGTGCGCCACTGCCCGTGATCCAGTTCCGCCAGGCGAATGCCTGAAACCCGAGTGCCGGCGAACGTCACGTCGACGCGAAAGCGCAGTCCCGCCGGTTCGCCGGAGCCGCCGCGGAAATACTCCGGATAGCGGATCCGGTAGAACAGCACGCCTTCGCCGGCGAGATATCCCCATCCGCCGCGCGGCACGTCGTGGCTGCGCTCGACATCGCCGACGTAACGTTCCGGCTTTGCTGCAAGCCACGCCATCGGGTCTGCGCCGTCCATGGCACGCAGCGCCTCGGCGCCGACGATCGCGCGGCGGCTCGCCTCGAGCCCGGTCGCGCTTCGCAGGCTGCCGATGGTGGCGAGCAGCGCGGCCTTCTCCGCTTCACCGCGCAGCGGCAGCAGGTTCTCGAGCGCGGTCACGAACAGCACAACAACCAGCGCCACGACGACCATGAGTTCCCAGAGCGTGAAGCCGCTGCTCGCGCGCTGTTGCATGTCGTCATCGTCCGGCAAGCTGCGCCAGGTCCCACATCGGCAGGAAGATGCCGAGCGCGAGTATCAGCACCATCACGCCAATCGCGACCGTCAGCGCGGGTTCGATCAGCGCGGCCAGGTTCTTCACGTCGTAATCGACTTCCCGCTCGTAGAAGTCCGCGGTTTCGTCAAGCATGTCGTCCAGCGCGCCCGTCTCTTCACCGACCGCCATCATCTGCAGCACGAGCGGTGTGAACAGGCCGGTGGCGGTTGCCGTGCGCGATACGGATTCGCCGCGTTCGACGCCGTTTCGCATGTCCGCGACGCGCGCGCCGACGAATGCGTTGTCCACGGCGCGCGCGCACAGCGACAGCGTCTGGATCATCGGCACGCCGGAGCGGTAGGCCATGGAGAAGGCGCGCGCAAAGCGCGCAAGCGTCGCGCGCAGGATGATGCCGCCGGCGACGGGAAAGCCGAGCTTCATCCTGTCCCAGCGATAGCGCCCGGCATCCGTTCGCAGCCAGAGGCGAAACGCCGCGACACCGGCGAGCGCGACGATGACGAGCGCGACCCACCGCTCGGTCATGAATGCGGATACGGCGAGTATGGCGCGCGTCGCAAGCGGGAGTTCGAGATCGAATCGCTCGAAGATTCCTGCGAAGGTGGGAATGACCTTGACGGTGAGGATCATCACGGCGACCACGATCGCACCGATCACCATCACCGGGTATCGCAGTGCGGCCTTCACCTGCCTGCGCGTTTCCCTTTCGATGGAAAGATACCGGTGGAGCTGGTCGAAGGACTCGTGCAGCCGCCCGGAGTTTTCGCCGACGCGGATCATGCTGACGTACAGCGCATTGAAGATGGCCGGATGACGCGCAAGCGACGCGGCGAGATCGCGGCCGGATTCCAGTGATTCGACGACATCGGAAATCGCATCGCGCAGCGCAGGATGACGCGTGGATTCCTGCAGTCCCAGCAGCCCGCGCACGAGCGGAATGCCGGCCTTGGCGAGGCTGTGCATCTGCCGGGTGAACAGCAACACATCGTCGAGCCCTGGCTGTTGTGCGCCGACGGCGCGCCGCAGTTGCGCGAATACCGGATTCGGTGCCGAGGCGGTTGCGATGTCGATCGGCGTCACGCCGGTGTTGAACAGCTGGTTGGCGACGGCGTCCGCCGATTCCGCCTCCATGCGGCCGTTGACGAGATCGCCCTGCGCGGTTCTGCCCTTGTACGCGAAGACCGGCATGACGTTACGACGCGCCGTGCTGCAGGGGATCGCCGAGCAGCCCGGCGTCACGGAACTCATCCAGCGAACCGGCGAGACGGCGCACTTCATCAAGCGTGGTCAGACCCTTGAGCGCGTCATCGAGCGCAACCTGTGCGAGCGGGCGGTATTGCGCGTCCGCATGCAGGTGCTGTGCGAACGCGGTGCTGTCGCTTGCGCGCACGGCGGCGGCAAGCTCTGCGTTCATCTCCAGGAATTCGTACACGCCAATGCGGCCGCGGTAACCCGTGTGGCTGCAGTACGCGCAGCCGGCGCCGCGCCGGAAGACGGCGTCGGCGGGAGTCGGCGCACCGAGCATGCCTTCGACGAACGCGCGATCCTTCGCGGTCGGCGCAAATTCGTGTTCGCAGCTTGCGCACACGCGCCGCACGAGACGTTGCGCGATCACGGCGTCGAGCGCGCTTGCCACCATGTAACCTTCCGCGCCCATGTCGATCAGCCGGCTCACGGTCGCCGCGGCATCCGTCGTGTGCAGCGTGGAGAGCACGAAGTGGCCCGTGATCGCCGCGCGCAGCGCGATCTCCGCGGTTTCCCGGTCGCGGATTTCGCCGACCATGATGACGTCCGGATCCTGGCGCAGCGCAGTGCGCAGCACGCGCGCGAAATCGAGCCCGATCCTCGCGTGCACCTGCACCTGGTTGATGCGCGGCAGCCGGTACTCCACGGGATCTTCGACGGTGATGATCTTCGTGTCTTCGCGATTGATGCGGTTCAGCGCGGAGTAGATGGTCGTTGTCTTGCCGGAACCCGTCGGCCCTGTGACGAGCAGCATGCCGGACGGTCGCTGGATGAGGTTCACGAACCGGCGCAGCATTGCCGGCGGCATGCCGAGTTCGTCGAGTTCGAGCAGCCCGGCGGACTGGTCCAGCAGGCGCATGACGACCGTCTCGCCGTGCTGCACCGGCATGGTCGATACGCGCACATCCAGTGTCCTGCCCTTGACGCGAATGGTGAAACGGCCGTCCTGCGGCAGGCGTTTCTCTGCGATGTCGAGACCCGACATCAGTTTCAGGCGCGTGACCAGCGCGCCGGTGATGCGCCGGCTGTCGATCACCTGTTCCTGCAGCCGGCCATCCACGCGCTGGCGGATGCGCAGCAGGTTTTCGTCGGGTTCGATATGGATGTCCGATGCCGACACCTGCACCGCATCCTCGAACACCGATTGCAGAAGCTTGATGACGGGCGCATCGGGCTGGCCTTCATCGATCGCAAGGTGCGAGATGTCGTAGTCGCCTTCACCGAGTTCCTCGCCGAGTTCCTCGGCGAGACTGACGATCTCCTGCGTGCGCCGGTACACCGTGTCGATGGCGAGCAGCAGGTCGGCTTCACGCACGAGCACAATGGATACGGGTTTCGGCAACAGCCGGCCGAGTTCGTCGAATGCAAAGATATCGGTCGGATCCGCCATGCCGACAATGAACCGGTCGGCCCGCTCCTCGAGCACCAGGCAGCGATAGCGCCGCGCATGGGTTTCCGGCAGTCGCTTGATGATCTCCGGCTTGAAATTGAAATGCCGCAGGTCGACGAACGGAATGCCGAGCTGCACGGACAGCACGTCGAGAATCTTGTCTTCCGTCGCAAGACCGAGCTCCACGAACACGCGGCCAAGCTTGCGTCCGCTCTTCTTCTGTTCCGCAAGCGCAGTCTGCAGTTGCGCCTCGGAGATGATCCTCTCCTGCACGAGAAGATCGCCGATGCGTATTCGCTGCCTGCGCGGGGTCGTGTCGGTCATGCCGTTCGTCATTCCTGCAGCGCGCGAAGGCGCCGCTCGACGTGCGCGCGCAGCGCGGCGTCGAGCCCGCCCGCTGCCATCGCGCGCTGGTAAGCATCGCGCGCACCCGTGTGATCGCCCGTGGCATCCAGTGCCATGGCGAGTCCCGCCTGCCAGGTTGCGTTTGCCGGCTCGCGCGCGACGAGCCGGCGATAGGTCTGTGCGGCAAGCGCGAAATCGCCGGAACGCTGCGCGAGCGCGGCGCGCAGTGCGTGAAACTCCGCATCGTCGGCAACATCCGGTACGGCCACCGAAAGACCCTGCAAGGCGCCGCCGACATCTCCTCGCGACGCCAGCACGCGCGCGCGCAATTTCGCGAAGCGCGCGGGCGCCGTACCGACGGCGAGACCGTCGAGCAGCACGCCTTCGACTTCCGCGACGCGTCCCGTCTGCATGAGCGAAATCGCAAGGCCTTCGCGCGCATCGTCGTTCGCGGGTTCGATGGCAACAAGTTCCGCGAGCAGGCGGGCGGATACGTTCCAGTCACCGCCCTGCAGCGCGGCGAAACCGTCACGGGCAGCGCGCGCGCGACGGTCCGCGTCGCTCGCCTCGTGCCGGCGCACGATCAGCGTTGCATCGGCATCCTTCGCGGCAGCATCCGGCTCGGACACGCGCGATTCCCCGGTCGCTGGTGTGCGCGATGCCGGGGCGGCTTCCTGCGCGACCGGCAGCACCTTGTCCGGCGTGTCTGCGGCGATCGGTGCCGTGGTGTCGACCGAGGTATCCGGCGTTGCACGCAGCGGTTCGGGGACTTCCGTCGCCGCTGCCGTTTCGGTGACGGCAACACCGTTGGACGTTTCTGCGGCGCGCGCACCCGCGTGCGCGCTTGCATGCGAGCGGTAGATCAGCGCTGCGAGCATCAGCGCGAGCAGTGCGCACAAGGCAAGCAGTGCGCGATTCATCCGCGGCCGGCCGCGATCGGCGATGCAGTGCACATCGCGTGCGATGTTCGTGCGGTCACCGCGCGCTTCGAGGTCCTTGAGCATTTCGTTGATGAGACTCATGGCAGCCAGCGCTCCGGGACATGTTGCGCAAGCCAGGAAGACAGCGGTGCGAATATCGAGAACGGCGCGTCCGCAGCACGCGGCCAGTGCGCGCCTTCGGTATCCGCAATGGCAAGACGCGCATGACGCGCTTCGACATGCTCGGCGCCGCGCCCGTACGCGACCATCAGTGCCTTGTGGCACAGCACGTTCACCAGCCGCGGAATGCCATGGCTCGCGCGATGGATCCTGCCAAGCGCGCGCGACTCGAACAGCGTGGCGCCACGATGGCCCGCGACCTGCAGGCGATGCCGCACGTAGTTCTGCGTTGCATGCCGGTCGAGCGGCGCGAGCGTGTAGGAAAACGTGATGCGCTGGCGAAGCTGCCGCAGGCTGTCCTGCTGCAGCCGCCGGTCGAGTTCGGGCTGGCCGAACATCACCACCTGGAGAAGCTTGCGTTTCCCTGTTTCAAGATTGGTGAGCAGGCGCACCGCTTCAAGCGTCTTCTCCGGAAGTTCCTGCGCTTCGTCGAGAATCACCACCACGCGCCGGCCCGCACGCGCAAGTGCGATGAGGCGCGCGGTCATCGCGCGCACGACGTCATGTTGCGTGGCGCCGGCGGCGGGCATGATCCCGAGATCATCGCTGATCGCCTGGCGCATCGCGGCCGGCGAAAGATGCGGATTGGGAATGTACGCAGTGACGAACGGCGCCTGCAGCGCGTTCAGCAGTGTGCGACAGAGCAGTGTCTTGCCGAGCCCCACCTCGCCGGTAATCTTGAGAAAGCCTTCGCCGCCGTCGAGCGCAACCAGCAGCACGTTGAGCGCTTCCTGGTGACTGCGGAACGCAAAGAAGAAATCCGTGTCGGGGGTCAGCGAGAAGGGCAGTTCGCGCAATCCGAAATGTTGCAGGTACATCGCGTGCTCCGTCATTCGCCGCCGAGCAGGCCGCGATACCTGTTCACGACGCCGTTCCAGTCCGCATCCGCGCCGATGACGAGCGGCCGCAGCAGTATCACAAGCTCGCTTTTCACCTCGCGTTCGCGCTGATGCCGGAAGAGATTGCCGAGCACGGGGATGTCGCTCAGCAGCGGTACGCCGGCTTCTTCCTTGCGCGTCGACGATTTCATCAACCCGCCGATCACCACGACCTGTCCGCTGCGCGCACGGATCACGCTGTCCGACTCGCGCACATTGCTGAACGCGAGCGGCAGCGCGCTTACCTCGCCGCCGACCTGCACCTGCTTGCGCTGGTCGGTGACTTCGCTGACGGACGGATGGATGTGCAGGATCACATGGCCCGCCGCGCTGATCTGCGGGGTGACGTCCAGCGCGATGCCGGAGAAGAACGGCGTCAGCTGCACGGTGTTGTTCGTGTTCGTCGCGGTTCCGGTGGTGGTGTTGCTCTGCACGCCGGTGACGAAGAATTCATCGGAGCCGACCTTGATGACGGCCTTCTGGTTGTTCACCGTGGAAACGCGCGGACTGGAAAGCACGCGCGCGTCGCCCTGCGATTCGAGCACTTCGATGAATGCATCGAAATTCGTCGCATTGACGGCGAGCGCAAACGCACCGCCGAAGAATGATGTCGGCAGCGCCGTGACGGGCGGCGTGTCGGGCCCGACCAGGCGCGTCAATCCTGCAAGGTCGGACGCGCCGCCATCGAGCATGTCGGCACCGCCGATCATTCCGGCGGTGACCGTGCGGCTGCCGCTGGTATCGAGCGAGGCCCAGTTGATGCCGGCCTGGAAACCTTCGTTGAGTTCGACCTCGATGATCTTCGCTTCGAGCACGACCTGGCGCTGCGCGCTCGACTGGATGGTTCCGAGGTATTCGGCGACATGCCGGTGTTCTTCCGGCGTTGCGCGCACCATGATCACGCCCGTCTGTTCGTTCACCACCACCTTGCGATCGGCTGCATCGCCGATCATGGTGTTGAGCGTGGCGGCAAGCGTCGCCCAGAAATCCGACGCATTGCTGGTTTCAATCATCGTGCTCGGGCGAACGACAACATTGTTCGCGCCATTGCTGAATACGCCGCCCGTGCGCTGTGCGTCATCGTCCAGGCCCTGTCCGCCGCTCAGCGCACCGGAGCTGACGCGCGTTTCGGATTTCCCCGTGCGTTCGAGGTCGAGGTAATCGACCTGGTAGATGCGCGACTGGATGGTGGCGGGCAGCACCATGAAACCGCTTGCGGTTTCGCGGAAATCGTAGCCGTAGACGTCGCGCACGATGGACATCACCTGTGGCACCGTGACGTTCTTCAGCGTCAGCGAGACGCGGCCCCTGACATCCGGATGCACGACGACGTTGTACGTCGTGTCCTTCACGAGACTCATGAAGAAGCTGCGCGCATCCGCGCCATCGACGATCACATCGAAGCGCGGCTCGTGCACGCCGGGCAGGCCGAGAGAGAGCGTCGATGGCGGCATGAGCGCGGCCGTCGCCTCGCTCGGCGCGACGACCTCGTGCACGGGTTCGGCTTGAAGCGCATCGGCGATGTCCTGGCGAGTATCGATGCTGCCGCGTCCACCCGATGCGCAGCCGCTCGCAAGGAGCACGGCCGTCACCCACATCACCCTGCGTAGTGCGTGCGATTTCATTGTTCCACCGTTGAGTTCGCCGGGTGCTTGACCCGGGCTGGCACCAGCGCGGCGCGGCGGGTTTCGCCCTGGTATTCGAGACGTACTTCGTACGGCGTTATTTCCACGACGCGTGCGCCGCCGACGCGATCGTTCACCGCAACGACACGGCCGTTGATCACCGCGAGCCGCCGGCCGGGCGACACGATGATGGATTCCACGCGCCACGACGGAGCGCGAACACCTGTCGCCGGCGCGGTTGCGGGCGGCAGGTAACCTGGCCGTGTCGGATCGGCGAGTTCGCCGGCAGCTGCGGGAAGCGCCGCGAGGATGAATGCGCAGGTGAGTGCGCGGTATGCGAATGCGTCAGACACCGAGCCAGCCCTCCTCGAGGTTCAGCGAATGCACACGGATGCGCACGCGGTTCACGGGATACTCGATGCTCTCGAGTTCGAGCGCGTCCCAGGAGAACTGCCATTGCAGCGATTCGAGTTCACGCAAATAGCCAAGCACATCGAGGTAGCGCCCTTCGATCTCGAACTCGAGACCGTGACGGTAGATCGAGCCGTTAAGCCCCGCTTCGCGTTCCTCGTCCGCGGTCAGCAGCGCTTCCGGCGGCAGGCTCGTCATGCTGACGAGTTTCAGCCGTTGCTGGCGCTGCAGGATTTCCTGCAGCACATCGGCCATTTCACCGGGCGGAATCACCTGTCCCGCGCGCTCCGCCAGCGCGTTGTCGATGCGGGCGATATCGCGGCGGGCGGCATCGATCTGCGCGCGAAGCACGGCATCCGGATCGTCGCCCCGCGCGTGCGCGACATTCGCAATCGCGGTGTTCAGCCTGCCGATGTCCGTACGCGTCGTGGTGATCTCGGCATTCACCGCCGCACCACGGCGCGTGATGTCGGCCATCAGCATGCGGTCCCACAGCAGGAAGAGGACCATGAACGCGCCGAGCATCAATATCGCGCGCTCGCGCAGCGACAGTGCGTCGATCTGCGCCGTCAGCTGCTGCATGCGCTGACGAAGGTTCATGGTTGCGTCTCCGCCGTGGAAAGCTCGAACGCGAGCACTTCGCGTTCGGCATTCGCCGGCTGGAATACACGCAGTTGACGGAAGCGCAGTCCGCGGAACGCCGCCTCCTCGCCAAGCTGCCGCACAAGCTGCGGTACGAACTGCGCGTGCAACGTCATGCCGCGCAACGCAACGTGACGCCCGCTGTCGTCGTTGTGAAGTTCCACGTTCGTCAGCCACAGGCCGTGCACCTGCTGACGCGCCAGTGCGGCGAAGGATTCCGAGAAACCGGCGGCGGGCGATGTTGCCCGGTCATGCATGCGTGCGAGCAGTTCGCGTTTCAGCCGCAGCTCGTGCTGCACGGCTTCCGCTTCGCGACGCCGTTCGCGGCTCTCGGCGCGTACGCCGAGATTCCGCGACAGCGTTGCGACCTGTGCGGCGAGCTCGCGTTGCTGAACGTGCAGCCGCACGTTCTCGTGCTCGAGCGCGGCAAGCTGCCAGCGGCTGAACGCATGCACGAGCAGCATCAGCGCGGCGACGACCAGAAGCATCCACAGCATGGTGATCGCGGAGAAGACCTTCTTCTCGCGGCGCAGGATCGGCTGGTAGAGGTTGACCTGCTGCATCATGGCGAGCGCGTCTCGTGGCGCAGCGCCGCACCGAGGGCGAGGATGAATTCGCCGTCCGGCTCGCCCGTCATTGCATCGAATTCCAGCAGGTCTTCAAGCTGCGGCATCAGGATCGGCGTTTCCAGCCGGCGGGGCAGGTAGCCGGCGAGCGCGGTTGCAGCCGCGGTCGGTGTCAGCGCGATCGCGCCGACCGGTCCGTGCGGGAAATGGCTTTCGTAGTAATCGAGCGAACGCTGCACTTCAAGCAGCACGCCTTCGCACAGTCTCGACTGCTCGTCGCCATCGGCGTCCTGCAGCGCGCGCATGCCGACATCAAGCCGCCGTGCGAGGAACAGCGTTCCCTGGCGGGAGACGATGATGACACCGCCATCCGCGATGAGATGAATCAGCGCGATGCCGCGCGACTCCTCGGGCAGCAGCGTTGCGAAATTTCGCAACGCCATCTCCGGAATGTCGACAACGTCGGCATGCAGGCCTGCGTCATCGAGCATCTGCGCACGTTCGGTGACACGGCGTGAGCGCGCGGCGACGGCATACATCATGCGGTTGCGGTTTGCGTGGCGCTGACCCGGAATCTCGAAGACATCGATGACCGCATCATCGATGTGAAACCCGACAAGGTCCCTGATGCGCCAGCGTATCGCGGCGCGCAGTTCGTCGGGCCGCACGTCGGGCGCTTCGACGAGCAGCAGCTGGTAGTCGTTGCGATCGAGCAGCGTGCCGGCGGGAAAGCGTTTCGCTGCGCCGCGTTCAAGTGCGCGCCGCAGGTCGGCGGCGTCGCTTCCGGGTGACAGGACGTGATGAAAGATGACGCGCGGCGCGCGCGCACGATGACGCGCGACGGTGACGATGTGACCGCGATCGCGCGCGACGACGACGGCTGTCAGGCCGTCATTGCGCAGCTTTTTCCGGAAGAAACCCAACCCTCGCATCCCTCATCGAATGCAGATCGTCGTGCCGGCATTTCCGGCGGATCTGCTGCCGCGCCCCTGCGGCGGATTGAACATGCACAGGGATTACCAGCGCGTTCGCGGTAACCCACAGGCGCCATATCTTACAGCGGGAAAAGAATTTGTCTTGGAATGATGAGGGTATTCTCGGAGGACGGTCACGCGCAGCCCGCACGCTGGCCGGTGGCGAGACTGCCGATGATCTCGCGCACGTTTCTCAGGGAATGGCGCGCGAGATAGTCAGTGATGCCGCGATTGATCTTCGGACAGATCAGCGGGTCATAGAAAAGCGCGGTGCCGACGCCGACGGCGCTCGCGCCGGCGACCAGGAATTCCAGGGCGTCTTCCGCGGACGCGATGCCGCCCTGCCCGATGATGGGAATGCCGTGCGGGGCTGCAACCTGCGATACCTGCCAGACCTTCAGCAGCGCGATCGGCTTGATCGCGGGGCCCGACAGCCCGCCCTGGATGTTGCCGATGATCGCGGCGCGCTTCTCGGCATCCACTGCCATGCCCATGAGCGTGTTGATGACGGCGAACGCATCGGTGCCGGCCTCGATGCAGCGCCGGGCATTTTCCTGGATGTCGGTCTGGTTCGGTGAAAGCTTGGTGATGAGCGGCTTCTTCGTCACGGCGCGCACGGCCGCAACCACGCGCGCGGACATGTCCGGGTCGTTGCCGAACTGCACGCCGCCTTCCTTCACGTTCGGGCAGGAAATGTTGATTTCCATGGCGTCGATGGGCGAGTCGTCGAAACGACGCGCGACGGCGACATATTCTTCCAGCGTCGAACCGGAAATGTTCGCGATGAAGCGCGTCTCGCTGAAGTCGAGCGTCGGCAGGATGTGATCGACGACATGATCGACGCCGGGATTCTGCAGGCCGATGGCGTTCAGCATGCCCATGGGCGTTTCCATGATCCGGTGCGGCGGATTGCCGAGCCGCGGCTTTTCCGTCGTGCCCTTGAGACAGATCGCGCCCGCATCGCGGTTGGAAAAGCCTTCGACGCGCGTATATTCTTCGCCGAACCCGACGCACCCGGACAAGAGCACGATCGGGGACTCGAACCGCATGCCGCAGAAGTCGAGTGCAAGCGGATTCAGGTTGGCTGCGGGTTCGTTCATCGGGGTATGTTCCTGCATCAGGCTGTCCGGCTCACGGCAGCGCGAGTCTCGACGTGTTTCACATTCTACTTTACCAGCCGGAAATTCCGCCCAACACCGGCAATGCCATCCGGCTGGCCGCGAACACCGGCTGCACACTGCATCTCGTGCGCCCGCTCGGTTTCGAACTCGATGAACCGCGCCTGCGGCGTGCCGGGCTGGATTACCGCGAGTGGGCGGACGTGCGCGTGCATGACGCGCTCGCCGACGCGCGGGCGGCGGTGCCGGGAGAAATCTACGCATTCACCCGCAACGCCTCGCGCCATCACGTGCAGGCGGCATTCCGGCCGGGCGACGGGTTGCTGTTCGGCCGCGAAACGCGGGGATTGCCCGAGGACGTGCTGGCCGGTTTCGCGGACGACCGCCGCCTGCGGCTGCCGATGCGGCCGGGCAATCGCAGCCTCAATCTTTCCAATGCCGTGGCGGTTGCGGTGTTCGAGGCCTGGCGGCAGAACGGTTTCGAGGGCGCGGAAGGCGTTTGACGCTCAGGTTGTCTCGGCCTTGCGCTCGCGTTCGAACAGCGCCGTCACCACGTCGCGCGGGTGCATGCCGTCGAACAGCACCTGGTAGATGCTTTCCGTGATCGGCATTTCCACGCCGTGGCGTTCGGCAAGCCGGCGCACTTCGCGCGCCGCGGACACGCCTTCCACCACCTGGTCGATCTCGCGCCGCGCTTCGTCCTGCGATTTGCCCGCGGCAAGCGCGAGTCCCATGCGGCGGTTGCGCGACTGGTCGTCGGTGCAGGTAAGCACGAGATCGCCCATGCCGGCGAGACCGAGAAAGGTTTCCGTCTGCGCGCCCATCGCGCGACCGAGCCGCATGATCTCCGCGAGGCCGCGCGTGATGAGCGCAACGCGCGCGTTCGCGCCGAAGCCAAGACCGTCGGAAAGACCGGCGCCGATCGCGATGACGTTCTTGGCGGCGCCGCCGACTTCGACGCCGGCCATGTCGCTGGACGTATAGGCGCGGAACTGCCGCCCGTGCAGCGCTTCGGCCATGAAGTCCGCGAGATCGGGATCGCCCGCAACCGTGATTGCCGTCGGCAGGCCCCTGCCGACTTCGCGCGCGAACGTCGGCCCCGACAGCACCGCCATCGGAATGTCGCCGAGTTCCTCGCCGACAACTTCATGCACGAGCTTCGCGGTGTGCGGTTCGAGACCTTTCGTCGCCCATGCCAGGCGCGCGGGCTGTCGTCCCGCGGCACGCATCGCGTCGATCAGCTCGCGCATCGCATGGCTTGGCACCACGACGAGAATTTCCTCCGCGCGCAGCGCATCGCCGAGCGATTCCACGACATCGAGCGACGCGGGGAACGTGCAGCCGGGAAGGTAACGGGAATTCTCGCGCGCATCGCGCATCGCGCGCTGCATGGATGCTTCACGTCCCCACAGCAGCACGCGGCGTCCGCTGCGGGCGAGCTGGATCGCAAGCGCCGTGCCCCAGGAGCCGGCGCCGAGCACGGCGACACGGGAATCGGTATGCGGCATGGGTCAGGCCTCGCCGGCGTGCGGCTGGTTGCCCTGCTGGTAGATGCGCTCGAAGTTGATCGGCTGCAGCAATATCTGCGGGAAGCCGCCCTTGAGCGTGAGATTCGCGATCGCTTCGCGCGCGAAGGGAAAGAGATTCTGCGGGCAGAGAATACCGGCGATCTGCTGGCGTTCTTCTGCGCTGAACCCGCTGATGACGAATATGCCCGCCTGCTGCAGCTCGACGAGAAACGCGACCTTGTCGTCCTGCTTCGCCTCGACCGTCACGGTGAGCACGACTTCATGCAGGTCGTCTTCGAGTGCGCGCGCGCGGGTTGCGATGTTCACGTTGAGCGCCGGCTTCCATTCGCCCCGGAATACCTCCGGCGCCAGCGGCGATTCGAACGATGCGTCCTTGAGATAGACGCGCTGCAGGCCGAACGCGCGTGCGGCCGTTTCATTCTTTTCCGTCATGTCCCGTTCCCCTGCGCCAGCATCGCATCGAGCCGGCCTTCGCGTTCGAGCTGGAAGAGATCGTCGCAACCGCCGATGCCTTCACCATTGATGAATATCTGCGGCACCGTGCGGCGTCCCGAGCGTTCCGTCATTTCCCTGCGGCGTTCCGGGTTCGCGTCCACGCGAATCTCCTCGTACTCCGCGCGCTTGCCTTCCAGCAGCGATTTCGCGCGCCGGCAGTAACCGCAATAACCCGTGGTGTAGATCTCGATCCTCGCCATCGGCCGTCATGCCTTCGCGACGGGCATGTTCTCGCGCTTCCATGCGGCGAGCCCGCCGTTGAGCTGCCACACCTGCGCGAAACCGGCGCGCACGAGCTGCGCCGCCGAACGCGCGCTGGTGATGCCGCTGTCGCAATACACGACGACGGGCTTTGCCGGGTCGAGCTTGTCGAGCTTTGCTTCGAGTTCCGCGGCCGGCACATGGCGCGCGTTCACGATGTGGCCCGCGCGGAATGCGTCATGCCCGCGCAGGTCGATCAGCTGTGCGCCGGCGTTGATCAGCCGCACCGCTTCGGCGGGTTCGGCGTTGCGCCACGGACGGCGCGCACGGCGAATTTCCGTGACGATGATGACGACGATCAGCGCGGCTGCCGCGGTGACCAGGAAGATGTGATCCTTGGCGAAGGCCAGGTACTCGGCCATGGGAAATTCCGGCGTTGCTGAAAAAGGGCGTGCATTATATCAGGGGGCGCAAAGCCTTGTCGGGATGGGTAAAATCCCGCTTCAGTCATCATTCCCGACAGGAATCCAACGCGCATGAAGCCGCCCCGTCCGATCGTCCTCGCCATTCTCGATGGCTGGGGACACACCGAAGACACCGAACATAACGCGATCCACGCGGCGCGCACGCCGAACTGGGATCGCCTGCTGGCGACCTGCCCGAACGCGTGGGTGGATACGTCCGGCATCGCGGTCGGTCTGCCGGGCGGGCAGATGGGCAACAGTGAAGTCGGCCATCTGAATCTCGGCGCGGGCCGCGTGATCTACCAGGACGTCACGCGCATCAGCAAGGCGATCGACGACGGTGAGTTCGCGACGAATCCGCAACTGCTTGCGACTGTCGACGCGGCCATCGCGAACCGCGGCGCCGTGCATGTCATCGGCCTGCTGTCGCCCGGCGGCGTGCACAGCCTCGATGAACACCTGTTCGCGATGGTGCGTCTCGCCGCCGCGCGCGGTGCGCGCGTGTACGTGCATGCATTGCTGGACGGGCGCGACATGCCGCCACGCAGCGCGCGCGAATCGCTCAAGCGGATGGACGCCGTGTGCCGTGAAGCGGGCAATGCGCGCATCGCGTCGATCGTCGGACGGTACTTCGCGATGGATCGCGACCAGCGCTGGGACCGCGTTGCGCAGGCATACGAACTGATTGCGAACGCGACGGGCGAATTCCATTCGCCCGATGCCGTCGCGGCACTCGATGCGGCATATGCGCGCGGCGAAGACGACGAATTCGTGAAGGCAACGGTTGTCGGCGATCCCGCGCCCATGCGTGATGGCGACAGTACCGTGTTCATGAACTTCCGCGCCGACCGCGCGCGCGAACTCACGCAGGCATTCACGCAGGAAGACTTCGATGGCTTCGCGCGCACGCATCGCCCGGTGCTTTCGCGCTTCACGTGTCTTACGCAATACCACAAGGATTTCGGACTGCCGGTGGCGTTCCCGCCGAGCCGGCCGGAAAACGTGCTCGGCGAATATCTCGCCTCGCTCGGCCTGCGCCAGCTGCGCATCGCCGAAACCGAGAAATACGCACACGTCACGTTCTTCTTCAACGGTGGCGAGGAAACGCCGTATCCAGGCGAGGACCGCGTGCTTGTGCCGTCGCCGCGCGTGGCGACCTACGACCTCAAGCCCGAGATGAGCGCGCCGGAAGTCACCGACAGGCTGATCGATGCGATCGCATCGGAAACCTACGATTTCATCGTCGTGAACTACGCGAACGCGGACATGGTCGGGCATACCGGGAAATTCGACGCCGCCGTGCAGGCGATCGAGACGCTGGATGCGTGCATCGGGCGTCTGGCGGACGCGGTCAGGAAGGCCGGTGGCGAACTGCTGGTGACCGCGGATCATGGCAACGTCGAGCAGATGTTCGATGACGGCACGGGCCAGGCGCACACCGCGCATACGACCAATCTCGTGCCGCTTCTTTATGTCGGCCGCAACGCCGCACTGAAACCCGGCGGCGCGCTGTCGGACATCGCGCCGACGGTGCTCACGCTGATGGGGCTCGACATCCCCGCCGAGATGACCGGCCGGCCGCTCGTGGAACTTCAATAACCCTTGATGAAACACGCGCTCGTCATCCTGCTGCTTGCCGTTGCGTTGCCCGCCAACGCGCAGGATGCGGACGCTGCAAGGAAGCAGGAAGAGCTCAAGGCGCTGCGCGCCGAGATCGCGCGCGTGCAGCGCGAACTGGCGAGCGACATCGGCCGGCGTGATGCGGTGAGCACCGAGCTCGGCGACACCGAGCGCGAACTGGGACGTGCGGCGAATGCACTTCGCGACGTGAACGCAACCCTGCAGGCGAAGCAGAAACGCCTGCAGGAACTTGAGGCCGAGCAGCGCACGCGCCGCGCGGCGCTCGCGGCGGAACGCACAGCGCTCGCCGGACAGGTGCGCGCCGCGTACATGGCCGGGCGCGAGGAGAAGATC
Source organism: uncultured Gammaproteobacteria bacterium (assembly GCA_964599565.1). Lineage (GTDB taxonomy): Bacteria > Pseudomonadota > Gammaproteobacteria > Natronospirales > JAJUFS01 > JAJUFS01. The sequence goes on along the minus strand of CAZRFE010000006.1, from coordinate 35,524 downwards.
AAGCTGCTGCTCAACCAGCAGGATCCTGCAACGCTCGGCCGCGTGCTCACCTACTACGATTACCTGAACCGCGCGCGTGCAACGCGCATCGATCACGTCAACACGCAGCTTGCGCGGCTTGAAGTCCTCGAACGGGAAATCGATGGCGAGATCGCCGCGCTCGATGAAGCGCGCGCGGAACGCACGCGAATCCTTGCCGGGCTTGAACGCACGCGCGATGCACGCGCAACACTGCTCGCCCGTCTTGAAACGACCATCCGTGATCGCAATACCGAACTGAAGCGGCTCAAGGAAGACGAGCAGGCGCTCAGCGAACTCGTGCAGTCGCTGCTCGATGTGTTCGCGGACATTCCCGCGCAGCTCGCCAACCGCACAGCGTTTGCCGCGCTGCGTGGAAAGCTGTCGTGGCCGAGCAACGGTCGCGTGCTTGCGCAGTACGGCGACAACCGCATTGACGGGCGCACGCAGTGGCACGGCATGATGATCGCAGGCGAGCCGGGCACGCCGGTGCGCGCGGTTTCGCACGGGCGCGTGGCGTACGCAGACTGGCTGCCGCACTACGGCCTGCTCATGATCCTCGAGCATGGCGACGGCTACCTCAGCCTGTATGGCCACAACCAGGCGCTGTACAAGGAAGTCGGCGACTGGGTCGAGGCCGGCGAGATCGTCGCGGCGATCGGCGACACCGGCGGGCAGCAGCGCTCTGCGCTGTACTTCGAGATCCGCCACGGCAAGCGCATCGAGGATCCGCGGCGCTGGCTGAAATGATGCAGCTCACTCTTATATATAAGTAATGTCCATGCCAATGACCCGAATCCTCTCCCTGACCCTGTGCATCCTGCTCGCGGCGCCCGCAACCGCGAGTGCGGCAGCCGGCGCGGAAGACGCGCTGCCGTGGGAGGACGCGCGCCGCTTCGTCGAGGCGCTGGAGACGATACGCCGGCAGTACGCCGAGCCCGTCGACGATGCGACGCTGATCGACGAAGCGATCCGCGGCATGGCAGCCGGTCTCGATCCGTACTCGGTCTACCTCGATCCCGGGGAATACGAGCAGGCGCGCATCGATGCGATGGGGCGTTACGAAGGCATCGGCGTGGAGGTCGTGCGCGCGCAAGGCGGCTACGAGATCGTCGCACCCATCGACGGCGGACCGGCCGACCGCGCGGGGCTTCGCTCCGGCGATCTCCTGCTGCAGGTCGCCGGCGTGACGCTGGATGGCGCCGATCCTGCCATGCTCGATGAACTGCTTCACGGCGAGATCGGCGCGGCGGTGGACCTGGTCGTCCAGCGCGGTGCGGGTACGCCGTTCGAGGTCACGCTCGTGCGCGAACTGATCAGCATTCCAAGCGTGAGCGGCAAGAAGCTGCGCGATGGCGTGCGCTACGTGCGCATCGCGCAGTTCAGCGACACCTCTGCGCGCGATCTTGCGCGCCTGCTCGACGAGCTCGACATCCGGCGCAACGGCGCGTCGGGACTGATCCTCGATCTGCGCAACAACGCAGGCGGCATCGTGGATGGCGCGGTGGAAATCGCCGATGCGTTTCTCGACGACGGGCTGATCGTATCGACGCTCGGCCGCGGTCGCGGCCAGACCTTCGAATACGCCGCGCGCCCGGGCGATATCGCAGCGCCGCTGCCCATCGTCGTACTCGTCAACCATGGCACCGCATCCGCTGCGGAAATTCTCGCCGGCGCGCTGCAGGATCGCGAGCGCGGCCGGCTGCTCGGCACGACGACGTTCGGCAAGGGCGCCGTGCAGTCGCTGATTCCGCTCGAAGGCGGCGGCGCACTGAAGCTCACAACCGCGTACTACACGACACCGTCGGGCCGCATCATCCATGACGCCGGCATCGTTCCGGACATCGAGGCACGCGAAGCGGATGACGTCATGCCGGATGACCCGGCGGCGGATGCGCTCGTGCGACGCGCAGTCGACCTGCTTGCCGCGGATACGCGGCAAGGACGGACACGGCAATGAAGCGCGTCGCGGCATTCATCGCGCTGTCGCTGTTGCCGGCGATCGTGACGGCGGCGCCGTTGCCGCGCATCGCGATCATCATCGATGACATCGGTGACCGGTACGAAGAAGGTCACGCGGCGGTCGCGCTGCCCGGTGCCGTGGCGTGCGCGTTCCTGCCGCACACACCGTTCGCGGCGGAACTCGCCGAGCTTGCGCACGCGAGCGGCAAGGAAGTGCTGCTGCATCTGCCGCTGCAGTCGCAGAACGGCAAGGCGCTCGGCCCCGGTGCGATCACGCTGGAAACGACGGAGCACGAATTCCGCAGCATCCTCAACGACGACCTCGCCGCCATTCCGCATGTGCGCGGCGTGAACAACCACATGGGCAGCCTGCTCACGCGCCACCCCGGCCACATGACCTGGCTGATGAACGGACTGGCCGAGCGTGGCGATCTCTTCTTCATCGACAGCTACACGCATGCCGGTTCCGTCGCACTCGCGATGGCGCGCGAGCAGGGCATACGCGCGGCACGCCGCGATGTGTTCCTGGACAACGTGCAGGAATCCGGCGCCATCGATGCGTCGTTTCGCCGTCTTGTCACGGAGGCGCGCGACAAGGGTGCGGCCATCGGCATCGGGCATCCGTATCCCGCGACCATGGAATTCCTTGCACGTGTGCTGCCGAAGCTGCGCGAGGAATTCGGCGTCGAACTCGTACCGGTCGAAGCGCTGCTCGATGTTCCCGCCGCGCACGGCGACGAACACGCGTTGCACTGACGAAGGAGATATCGCATGACGGAAACGGCCAGCGTTCTTGTCCCGCTTGCGGACGGCTGCGAGGAAATCGAGGCCGTCACCATCATCGATGTGCTTCGCCGCGGCGAGATCGACGTGGTCGTGGCCGGACTTTCCGGCGGCATCGTGCGTGCATCGCGCGGCGTGAAGCTCGAACCGGACATGGATCTCGAGACCGCGCTTCAGCGCGATTACGACATGGTCGTGCTGCCGGGCGGTGCGGGCGGCGCCGAACGTCTCGCGGCGGACCCGCGCATCATCGCGCTGCTGCGCGGCATGGCGGACGCGGGCAAGTACACCACCGCGATCTGCGCGGCGCCGTCGGTCCTTGCCGCCGCCGGACTTCTCGATGGCCGGGAAGCAACGAGCTATCCGGGCTACCTGGACCGCAATCCCGCGCCGGGCATGCGCTACTCCACGGCGGCGGTGGTGCAGGATGGCCGCGTGATCACCTCGCGCGGGCCCGGTACGGCCATGGATTTCGCGTTAAAGTTGCTCGATGTGCTGGCGGGCGTCGAGCGGCGCGCGAAAGTCGAGGCGGGACTGCAGCGAACGGGCTGACGGATCCACACAGGACAACCGGTCCATTCAACGGGGGGAACGAATGGCGGCGCATTTCGAAGACAGCGACGATCCATTGCGCGACCAGCTGCGCGGTTTCGCGCGCAGCCTCGCGGAAATCGAATGGCTGATACTCATCCTCGTACTGCTGTATCTCGTCGTGCCGGAGACGCTCGTCACCGGACGCGAAGCGCTCGTGCTCGCGATGGTCGCATACAGCGTCTTCGTGCTCGTCTTCCACTATGCGAACTTCTTCCGCCGGGAAGCACGCTGGAAACTCGCGCTCGAAACCTGGGTGATGATCGGGTTCATCACCATCGTCGTCTGGCATACCGGGCGCACCGAGAGCGTGCTGCTGAACCTTTACCTGCTCGTCATCATTGCATCCGCACTCACGCTCAACCGCCTCATCACGCTGCTTGAAGTCGCACTGATCGCCGCGTGCTACATCCTGCTCGGCAACCACGCGGGGCACGATGTCTTCAGTCTCGGCTACGTCGGCCGGCTGATGGCGGAGCTTGCGCCGTTCCTGCTCGTTGCATATCTCACCACCATGCTCGCGAGCGACGTGCATCGTGCGAACGAACGCATTCACGCGCTCGCCGGATCGGACGATCTGACCGGCGTTCTCAACATGCGCGGCTTCATGAGCATCCTGCGCCGCGAACACGCGCAGGCCGTGCGCCATGCACGCGCCTATTCGATCGCCATGATCGACGTCGACAATCTCAAGCGGCTGAACGACGTGCACGGGCACGAAACGGGAAACCGCGCGTTGCGCCTTGTGGCCGGCATCCTGCGCGAGAACGTCCGCGCCACCGATGCCGTTGCACGTTTCGGCGGCGATGAATTCATCATGATGCTTGCGGAAACCAGTCACCAGCGCGCGACGGAAGTCATCGCGCGCATCCGGAAGCGGCTGCGCGGCGCGCAGCTGATGGAAGGAAGGCAGAGAATCCAGCTTGACGTGAGCATCGGTGTTGCGGATTTCCCGCATCACGGCATGGAAGTGGAAGAACTGATCGGCGCTGCGGATGCGGCGATGTACGCGGACAAGAAAGGCAAGCGCGCGCCTGACGCGACAGCGCCGGCGTCTGCCTGATCAGTCGCGCACGAACGCGGCAAGCAGTGCCGCGAATCCGCCGCCCATGAACGCGGGACCGAGCCATGACGGCGACACGCCGGTGCCGATGAACAGCGCGCCGCTGACGGCAAGCACAGCGCCCGTCGACAGGAACACCGCGGCACGGCGCGTGTACGCCATTTCACGGCGAAGATTCGAACCTTCCGCGTTGCGGCGTATCTCGAGATCGCCGCGCGCGGCCTGCAGCAGCGTTTCGTGCAGCAGCAGCGGCAGTTCGCGCAGCGCTTCCGCGATCTCCGGGAATTCCTTCTTCAGCACCGCGAAGTAATGCCGCGGTCCGAGCTGTTCGCGCATCCAGCCTTCGAGATGCGGCTTCGCCGTCTTCCACAGATCAAGCTCGGGATAAAGATCGCGGCCGAGACCTTCGATGTTCAGCAGTGTCTTCTGCAGCAGCACGAGCTGCGGCTGCACTTCCATGTTGAACCGTCGCGCGGTCTGGAAGAGGCGCACCAGCAGCTGGCCGAAGGAGATGTCCTTCAGCGGGCGCTGGAAGATCGGTTCGCACACCGTGCGGATCGCGGCTTCGAACTCGTTGACGCGCGTGCCTTTCGGCACCCAGCCCGATTCCACATGCAGTTCCGCGACGCGCTGGTAGTCGCGGTTGAAGAACGCAACGAAATTTTCCGCAAGGTAACGCTTGTCGCGCGGATCGAGCGTGCCGACGATGCCGAGGTCCACGGCGATGTATTTTGGAAGCTGCGGGTCCGTCACGTCGACGAAGATGTTCCCGGGATGCATGTCGGCGTGAAAGAAATTGTGCTGGAACACCTGCGTGAAGAAGATGTCCACGCCGCGCTCGGCGAGCAGTTTCATGTCGGTGCCGGCCGCGCGCAGCGCTGCGATATCGCTCACCGGAATGCCCGCGATGCGTTCCATCACCAGCACGTTGCGGCGCGTGCACGGCCAGTGCACCTCCGGCACATACAGCAGCGTCGAACCCGCGAAATTGCGCCGAAGCTGCGCGGCATTCGCGCCTTCGCGCATGAGATCGAGCTCGTCGACGATCGTCTTCTCGTATTCCTCGACGACATCGACGGGACGCAGCCGCCGGCTGTCCTTCCAGTAGCGCTGCGCAAGTTCCGCGATGAGGTACATCAGTTCGAGATCGCGGCGGATGATCCGCTCGATGTCCGGCCGCAGCACCTTCACCACGACCTCGCGACCGTCGAAGAATTCCGCGGCGTGCACCTGCGCGATGGACGCGGATGCAAGCGGCGTCGCATCGAAATGCCGGAAGAGTTCGCCGACCGGCTGGCCGAGCGCCTTCTCGACGATGCGCACGGCATTCGTACCGTCGAATGGCGGCACGCGATCCTGCAGCAGTGCAAGCTCGTCCGCGATGTCGTGCGGCACGAGATCGCGGCGCGTGGAGAGCATCTGGCCGAACTTGATGAAGATCGGGCCGAGATCCTCGAGCGCAAGACGGATGCGCACGCCACGCGGCACGTCGCGGTTGCGGAACCATGTCCACGGCGCGAACCAGATGAGATAGCGCACCGGGCGGAACAGGTGCGTGGCGAAGATGACTTCATCAAGACCGCGGCGCGCGAGCACCCAGTTGATGTGCATCAGCCGCAGCAGCTGGCGGGGACCGATCACGATGCGTCCCTCATGTGATGTCCACGCCGTTCTGGCTTGCGCGGCGGAACAGCCGCTGCACGCGCGCATCCAGCCGGTCGATGTCGGTACGCAGCACGTCCACCGCCTCGTTGAACGCGTCGACTTCGCGGCGCACCGGAAGATCGCGCGTTTCTTCCTGCAGGTATTCGCGCAGGTTGTCGCCGAAGCGCCACGCGCCCTGGCGCGCAAGGTCCCCGAAGCCGCGCAGCGTGCGCGCCACGCGATGGGCGGCGATGCCGCCGACGAAGCCGGCCAGCCGGTCTTCCCAGTCGATGTCGAGCTCGCGCACGAGTTTCTGGAATTCCTGCCCGATGCCCGCATCGCCCGCGATGCGCACGCCCGCAGGCGCGCCCGGTTCGCGGCGCAGGTTCGCGAACAGCAGCGCGGGAATCGTTCCCTGGATGGTCACATCGGGTTCGCCGCGCCAGTGATTGAAAAGCTCGATGCCATCGTTGTGCGGGCGCAGGTACAGCGTCGCACCGAATTCGCTGAATTCCATCGCGATCGTGCGGCCGGAAAGCCGCCGGCAGGAGGCGAGCGCTTCCGCGTTGTCCTTGACGGCGGCGTCGAAGGTCATCTGCAGCAGGGCGGTGAACATGCCGGGCAGACGCATGCGTCAGAAGACCAGGCCGATGTGCAGCGCGACGATGCCGCCCGTGAGATTGTGGTAGCTCACCTGGTCGAAACCGGCTGCGAGCATCATCTCGCGCAGCGTTTCCTGGTCGGGAAAGCGGCGAATGGATTCAGCGAGATAGCGGTAGCTTTCCGCATCGTTCGCGACGACACGGCCCATCACCGGCAGGACCTTGAAGGAATATGCGTCGTACACTGTATCGAGCCCGGGCAGCGTCGGCTTCGAGAATTCGAGCACCAGCAGGCGGCCGCCAGGTTTCAGCACGCGGCGCATTTCCGCGAGCGCGGCTGCCTTGTCGGTGACATTGCGCAGGCCGAAGCCGATAGTCACGCAATCGAAATGTGCGTCCGGGAACGGCACGGATTCCGCATCCAGCTGCACGAAGCGCACGTTGTCGAGCACGCCGGCGTCGATCAGCCGGCGGCGTCCGTTTGCGAGCATCGCGGCGTTGATGTCGCTCAGCACGACCTCGCCCTTGGGGCCGACCTGCTTCGCCATGCCGCGGGCAAGATCGCCGGTGCCACCGGCGACATCGAGCGCGCGCATGCCGGGACGAAGCGCCGTGCGCGAGAGCGTGTAGCGTTTCCACAGCCGGTGCATGCCGCCCGACATCAGGTCGTTCATCAAGTCGTACTTGTCCGCGACGGAATCGAACACGCCGCGCACGCGGCTCGCCTTCTCCGTGAACGGCACGTCCTGGAAACCGAAATCGGCAGTGCTGCGGTCGTTGCGATCCTCGGAACGCATGCGTCAACCTCGGCAGTTGGGGGAGCCGATTCTAGCAATAATGGGCAGGGGATCGCGCGCGGTATCGGGCGCAATGCTCAGGCGTCGCGCGCAACGCCCGCCTTCTTCAGGCGTTCAAGGTAGCGCTGCCAGTAAACCTCGACGTTTTCCCCGAGCTCGCGCAGCACCGGCCATGACCAGATGCCGGAGTCGTGGCCGTCGTCGAACACCAGGCGCACCGCGTAGTTTCCGACCGGCTCGATGCGCGTGACATTTACCTTTTCCTTGCCGATGACAAGAATCTTCGGCACGCCATCCACCGTCCCGCCGTGGCCGCGCACTTCCGCCGACGGCGAGAACACGCGCAGGTACTCGAACGGCAGTTCGTAGTGCGCGCCGTCATCGAACGTGACCGCGAGCAGGCGTGACTGGCGGCGAAGACGAATCTGCATTGGCGTTGCTGTTGTTTTCATGCGCGTTCGTGTCGGTTGAGGGCCGCAGATCTTGTCGCAGGACGAGGCGCGGTGGCTTGCGAGGCGGGAGTTTACCCGTCGTAAATGACCGCCGAGCAAGCCAGCGCAACAAAGTCATGCGACAAAAGATGCGCCCTCAAAGGATGTAGCGGGAGAGATCTTCATCCGCGACCAGTTTGCCCACCTGCTCATCCACATACTTCCGGTCAACCGTCACCGACTGCCCGGACTTGTCCGACGCCTCGTACGAGACGGTTTCCATCAGGCGTTCCATCACCGTGTGCAAGCGACGCGCACCGATGTTCTCGGTGCGCTCGTTCACCTGGAACGCAACCTCCGCGATGCGATGCACACCATCGTCGGTGAACGTCACATCGACGCCTTCGGTCTTCATCAGCGCGGTGTACTGGTTCGTCAATGACGCGTCGGGCTCGGTGAGAATGCGCACGAAGTCATCTGCGCTCAGCGAATCGAGTTCCACGCGGATCGGCAGGCGGCCCTGCAGCTCGGGAATGAGGTCGGAGGGTTTCGCGACATGGAACGCACCGGACGCGATGAAAAGAATGTGATCCGTGCGCACCATGCCGTAACGCGTCGAGACGGTCGAGCCTTCGACGAGCGGCAGAAGGTCGCGCTGCACGCCTTCGCGCGACACGTCCGCGCCTGCGTATTCGCCGCGCTTTGCGACCTTGTCGATCTCGTCGATGAACACGATGCCGTTCTGCTCGACGGCGTGCAGAGCCTTCTGGCGTATCTCGTCCTCGTTGACGAGCTTCTGCGCTTCTTCATCCGCGAGCAGCCGCCTTGCGTCCTTCACCTTCATCATGCGCCGCTGCCGCTTGCCGCCGCCGATGTTCTGGAACAGGTTCTGCAGCTGCGAGGACATTTCCTCCATGCCGGGCGGCGCCATGATCTCCACGCCCATCTGCAACATCGGCAGGTCGACCTCGATTTCCTTGTCGTCGAGTTCGCCGTCGCGGAGCTTCTGGCGGAACTTCTGCCGCGTCGTCGAATGGTCGTCCTCGGATTCGCGCGGTTCGTTCGCGAAACCGACGCCGCGCGGACGCGGCAGGAGAATGTCGAGCACGCGCTCTTCCGCGCGTTCCTCCGCGCGGTAACGCACCTTCTTCGTTTCCTCCTCGCGCACCATCTTCACCGCGAAGTCGGCGAGATCCTTGATGATGGAGTCCACTTCGCGGCCGACATAGCCGACCTCGGTGAACTTGGTCGCTTCGACCTTGATGAACGGCGCGCGCGCAAGCCGTGCGAGCCGCCGCGCGATTTCCGTCTTGCCGACACCCGTCGGGCCGATCATGAGAATGTTCTTCGGCGTGATTTCGGCGCGCAGCGGCTCGTCCACCTGCATGCGGCGCCAGCGGTTCCGGAGTGCGACGGCGACGGCGCGCTTGGCGGCGGCCTGGCCGATGATGTGTTTGTCGAGTTCCTGCACTATCTCGCGAGGAGTCATGTCGCTCATGTCGTTGCCCTGGATTGGGAATCCCGATTCGTGATCGGCGTGACGCGGTGCGAACGCCCCGTCACAGCTCTTCGATCGTGAGATTGTGGTTCGTGTAGATGCAGATGTCGGCGGCGATGTTCAGCGCGCGCTCGCAGATTTCGCGCGCGCCGAGTTCCGTGTTCTCAAGGAGTGCGCGCGCGGCGGCCTGCGCGAACGGCCCGCCCGAACCGATCGCCATCAACCCGTTCTCCGGTTCGATGACATCGCCGTTGCCGGAAATGATCAGCGAGGCCTCGCTGTCCGCCACGCAGAGCAGCGCTTCCAAGCGGCGCAGCATGCGGTCGGTGCGCCAGTCCTTCGCGAGCTCGACGGCGGCGCGCGTGAGATTGCCGGAATGTTTCGAGAGCTTGTCCTCGAAACGCTCGAACAGTGTGAAGGCATCGGCCGTGCCGCCGGCGAAACCGGCCAGCACCTTGCCGTCGTAGAGACGGCGCACCTTGCGCGCGTTGCCTTTCATGACGGTGTTGCCCATCGAGACCTGGCCGTCGCCGGCCACGGCCACGTCAGAACCCCGTCGGACGGAAACGATGGTCGTTCCGCGATACTGCTCCATGGCGAGTCCCTGTGTCTGGTGAATCGTTGTTGTGCGGATCAGATCAGGTAGGGGCGGGCCGGCGGGATTTCAAGCCTTATGGCAAGCGCGAAGTCAGGCGATCCACTGTTGCGGGCGGCCGAGGAAGTTGCCCTGCGCGTAGTCTACCCCGAGACGGCGCAGGCGCTCGACCACGGGTGCGGTTTCGACGTACTCGGCGATGGTCTTCAGGCCGAGCGACTTGCCGAGATGATTGATGCTCTCGACGAAACGCGCATTGACGGAGTCGCTGTCCATGTCGCGGACGAAGCCGCCGTCAATCTTGAGGTAATCGATCTTGAAGGCCTTGAGATAGGAAAAGGAGCTGATGCCGCTGCCGAAATCATCGAGCGAAAGCCGGCAACCGAGCGCGCGCACGCCCGCGATGAAGCGCAGCGCGGCGTCGAAATCCGTCGCCGCCGCCGTTTCCGTGATCTCGAAGCAGATGCGGCGCGGATCGATGCGGTAGCGCCGGAAGCGCGAGGCGATGAAGCGCACGAGCTCGGGATCGCTCACGCTGGTGCCGGAAACATTGATGGCGACAACGCCGTCGTCGTCCGTGTAGCCCGCCGGCGGCTTGCCGAGGAAACGCGCGACGGAACCGATCACCCAGCGATCCACGGCCGGCATCAGCCCGTAGCGTTCGGCGGCCGGAATGAACTGGTCCGGCTGCGCCAGCTCGCCGTGCTCGCGCAGGCGCGCCAGCACTTCCCAGTGCGGCTGCGTTCCGGCGGCGTCGAGCGGTGCGATGGATTGCCGGTAGAGCGTGAACCGGTCGTCCTCCAGCGCGCCTGTAATGCGCGCGACCCAGTTCATCTCCGCCTGCCGGCGGCGCAGCAGTTCGTCATCGTCGCGTGCGACCCACGCGCGCGAGCGGCCATGTTCCTTTGCCATGTAGCAGGCGCTGTCGGCGAGCGACAGCACCTGCTTCCAGTCTTCGTGCTGTGCGCCGATCTCCACGATTCCGATGCTCGCGCTCACGCGATGCACGCGCTGCTCCCACGTGAAACGGATGTCGTGGATCGCGCGCATCAGACGCTCCGCGAGCACGTCCGGCCGATCCGCCGCGGGACCTGCGAGCAGCACGGCGAATTCATCGCCCCCAAGGCGCGCGAGCGTTTCGCCCTGCCCGAGCTCCGCGCACAGTGTCCTGCCGGCACGGCGCAGGAATTCGTCGCCGGCGTGATGCCCGCAGGTGTCGTTGATGATCCGGAACTGGTCGAGATCGATATAAAGGAGTGCGGCCTTGGTGCCGTCGCGCCGCGCGTTGATCGCCGCGGCGATGCGTCGCTCCATCTCGGCGCGGTTGAGCAGCGTGGTCAGGTTGTCGTGCGTGGCCTGGAACGCCAGCCAGCGGCGCGCGCGCCGCTGCATGGAAACATCTCGCAGGACAAGCAGCGCGCCTTGGGGCCGCTCGGGTTCGCAGAGCGGGATGCATTCGCCCTCGATGGCGAGCACGCTGCCGTTCGGCAGGACCAGGACGGCCGATCGCGGCAGTCGCCACCGCCGTGCCAGCCGTCGCGCAACAATGATGCGCCGCGCTGCCGGATCATCGGTGCCGCGAAGCGTTGCGCATTCATCGAACCGCATTCCCTGCCAGGACACCCCGTCGAGTTGCAGCAGCCGGCATGCGGCGAGATTGCAGTAACGGATCGTGCCGTCCATGCCGAGCACGACGACGGAATCGGAGACCGCGTCGAGCGATGCGTCCGGATGCGGATTGCTGATCCTCGACACTGGATGCAGGCGCTGGTTCACATCGGGCCTTGCGCGGCTGTGGCGACGGAGTGCTCGTGCGGTCATCGGTTCCTGCCATCGTCCGCGCGACGGTGGGTTATGGGATGCACACGATAATTTGTGAAACGTTAAGAAGAATTCAGAGCGCACCTTGGACGGCGCAAGAAAAACCCGGAGGCTGAGCACCTCAGGCGTCAACGATGAGGAGGGATGTCCCTTCGGGCGAGACAACGCGGAAGGCCCGCAACTGGCCGGTGTCGCGGTCTTCCAGCACTTGCGCGGGCTCGACGCCGCGCGCCGCGAAAAGATCCAGCCGCTCACGCAGATCGCCGGCATGGAAGACCAGCAGCGGCTGTTTCACGCGGCGCGATTCCGCAAGGCCGATGTTCAGCCCCGTGCAGCAGGCGGAAACCGTATCGTGCAGGTCATCCACCGGCTCGCCCTCGATCATGCCGAAGCGCAGCCATTGCGCGAGCGCGGCGTCGCGGTCATCGACGGGCAGGCGGTACTCTGCGAAATAGCCGGGCAGCGCCGGTTTCAGTGCATCCAGGTCGGGCGGGGAAAAGGTGCGCGCCTCAAGCAGCGTGACCATCTGCTCGTCGGGTGCGAAGAAGCCAAGTTCATGGAATTCGTCATCCGCAAGCTTGAGGAATTCGAACACCGCGCCCGCGTTCTCCAGCGCTTCGACGCGCCGGCGCAGCTCGGGCGCGACGAACGTCAGCGACGGCGAGGGAAACGGATAGGCATGGATGCCGATGAAGCAGCGCCCGTCCGTCACGACGCCATAGGCGTGCTTCCAGGCGTCGCCGGCGCGCAGCTGCGTGAAGCCGAGCCGCTCGTAGAACTGCAGCGATTCGAGCACGTTCTCGCTGTGCACGCTGATTTCAAGGAAGTCGCCGAGCATCGGGAATCAGCGCTTCGCGCCCTGCTTCACGGCGAGCAGCGCCGCGCGTTCCGCGTCCGCGCGTGCCTTGTGCTTCGACCAGCCGGGCGATGCCTCCGGCCAGCCGTGCATGTGCGTCATGGCGAGATCGGCGAGAAAGCGGATGTGGTCGTCGCGATCGTTGAGCGCGGGAATGTAGCGCAACGCGCTGCCGCCGCTTTCACGGAAGAACGCAGCGTTCTGCATGGCGATTTCCTCCAGCGTTTCGAGGCAGTCGGCGCTGAAGCCCGGGCATACGACATCCAGCGTGCGCACGCCGTTGCGCCCGAGCTCGCGCACCGTCATGTCGGTGTAAGGCTTCAGCCATTCCTCGCGCCCGACGCGCGACTGGAACGTCACGCGATATTCATGGCTGCCGAGATCGAGCCTCTCGGCGACGAGCCGCGCCGTTGCATGGCATTCGCAGTGATACGGGTCGCCGGCCTGCAGGTAGCGCTGCGGCAGGCCATGGAAGGAAAACAGCAGCATCTCGCCGCGGCCGTTCGCCTCCCAGTGTTCACGGATACTGTTCGCGAGTGCGCGAATGTAGCCTTCCGCATCGTGATAGTGATTCACCATGCGAACCTCCGGCAGCCGGCGCGTGCGTTTCAGCACGTCCGCGACGGCATCGAACGTCGAGGCCGTGGTCGTCGCGGAGTACTGCGGGTACAGCGGCAGCACGAGCAGGCGGCGCACGTTCTCCTGGCGCAGGGCATCAAGCGCCGCGGGAATCGAGGGGTTGCCGTAGCGCATGCCGAGCGCAACGGAAACGGGCCCGGGACAGCGTGCGCCGAGCGCGGAACGCAAGGCATCGGCCTGTCTGCGCGAGAAATGCAGCAACGGCGAGCCGTCCTCGCGCCACACCTTGCGATAGGCGTGCGCGGAACGGCGCGGACGGATGAGCAGGATGACGCGGAGCACGAACCACCACACGATCCGCGATGTCTCGATCACGCGCGGATCGGAGAGGAACTGCTTCAGGTAGCGGCGCACCGCGGACGGTGTCGGCGCGTCGGGCGTGCCGAGGTTCACGACGAGCACGCCGATGCGTTCGGGCGTTCCGTGAACGTGATCTTCTTCGCCGATGTAGCGTGGAGCGGAAGGCAGTGCCATGCTCGTCGTCCCGGGGAATGTGCCGCAATTGTAGCGGATAGACATCTCGCGTCACCGGCCAGGATGCGCATATGAATGAGACGAATGAACAACGGCGGTTTGATGGCAGGCGCGTGCTCGTGACGGGCGCGTCCCGCGGCATCGGGCGTGCGGTGGCGGAACGCTTTGCGCGGGAAGGCGCGAACGTCTGCGTGCACTTCGGCCACGACGAGGAAGCGGCGCGCAACGTCGTGAAAGGACTGGCCGGCAACGGACACACGGTGGCGGAAGCGGACCTTGCCGATCCGCACGCGGTGCGCGAACTCGTCAAGCGCGCCGCACAGGAACTCGGCGGCATCGACGTGCTCGTGAACAACGCCGGCGTGTTCTTCGATCATCCCGTGGATACGACGGATTACGACGGCTGGCAGTCGGCGTGGCAGCAGACGCTCGGCGTGAACCTGCTTGGTCCTGCGAATCTCATTCACCAGGTCGTGCCGCTGATGATCGAGAGCGGCGGCGGGCGGATCATCAATGTCTCATCGCGCGGCGCATTCCGCGGTGAACCCGATTCGCCTGCGTACGGCGCGAGCAAGTCGGGCCTGAACAGTCTCAGCCAGTCGCTCGCCGTGGCGCTCGCCCGTCACAACATCCAGGTATGCGCGGTTGCGCCCGGTTTCGTCGCGACGGACATGGTGAAGGACCTGCTTGAAGGCGAGGAAGGCGAAGCGATCGCCGCGCAGAGCCCGCTCAACCGCGTCGCGCGTCCGGAAGAAGTTGCATCCGTCATTGCGTGGCTTGCCACGCCCGAAGCGGAATTCGTGACCGGCGGCATCGTTGACGTGAACGGCGCGTCGTACCTGCGTAGTTGATGCGGAGCGGCTTCAGTAACGCTCAATGATGACGGCTGAAGCCGCACTCGTGCACGTCAGTCGTGATGATGACCGTGCGCGCCATGCACGTGCCCGTGCTCCTGTTCTTCCTCGGTCGCATCGCGCACATCCGCCACTTCCACGTCGAAATGCAGCGTTTCTCCGGCGAGCGGATGGTTGCCGTCGACGGTCACGCTGTCGTCGCCCGTCTTCACCACGGTGACGACCATGGGACCGGACGGACCCTGCGCGTGGAACTGCATGCCCGGCTGGATGTCGTCGACGCCCTGGAATGCATCGCGCGGCACGTCCTGCACGAGCGCATCGTGCCGCGGTCCGTATCCCTCTTCCGGCGCGACACGCACGTTCAGCTTGTCGCCGCTTGCCTTGCCTTCGAGTGCATTCTCAAGCCCGGCCACGATGTTGCCCGCGCCGTGCAGGTATGCCAGCGGTTCGCGCCCGGCGGAGGAATCAAGCACGTCGCCGGCGTCGTTCTTCAGCGTGTAGTGGATCGAGACCACCTTGTTCGGGGAAATCTGCATGTTCGGTCCTGTTCTTCAGGTTCAGGGCGCGCAGGGTAACAGCCGCGCCGCGGTGCGTCCAACCGCATCCGCCGTCTATGCTTTCCATGTCCGCATCGAATGTAAGGAGATGACAATATGCGCGCGATCCTCGAGGAATTCCGCGATTTCGCCCTGCGCGGCAACGTCGTCGACATGGCCGTCGGCATCATCATCGGCGCATCGTTCGGCACCATCGTCAAGAGCCTTGTCGATGATGTGATGATGCCGCCGCTCGGCCTGGTAACGAGCGGCGTCGAGTTCGGCGATCTGTTCATCGTGCTCAGGGAAGGCGTGACGAGCGGTCCGTACGCGACACTTGCCGATGCACAGGCCGCGGGCGCGGTCACGATCAACTACGGCGTGTTCTTCAACAATCTCGTGAGCTTCCTGCTGGTTGCCATCGCCGTGTTCCTGGTCGTGCGCGCAATGAATCGCCTGCGCCGCCGCAAGGAAGAAGCGCCACCCGCCGCGCCGGCAACGAAGGAATGCGAATACTGTTTCAGCAGCATTCCCGTCAAGGCGACGCGGTGTCCCGCCTGCACGTCCGAACTGAGTCCATGACACGGTTGCGCGATCCGGAAACGGTTGCGTGCCATGACGAGCCGCCGTTAGGATTGGCCGCAACTTTTCCACGGATGCCGGCATGGAACATCAAACTGCGCTGATCACGAACGATGCCGTCGTCTTCGGCCTGCTTGCCGCAACACTCGGGCTGATCTTCTACACAACGCAGAGCAGCGCGCCATTCTGGCGCCGGTTCTATTCCTACGTTCCCGCGCTGCTGCTGTGCTACTTCATTCCATCGCTGTACAACAGCTTCGGGATCATCGACGGCAGTGACGGCGATCTCTACTACATGGCATCGCGCTACCTGCTGCCGGCGTCGCTCATCCTGCTCACCCTGTCGATCGACCTGAAATCCATCGCACGGCTCGGCCGCAAGGCGATCATCCTGTTTCTCACCGGTACGTTCGGCGTGATGATCGGCGGTCCGATCGCGATTCTGATCTTCAGCATCGTTGCACCGGATGTTGTCGGCGGCGCGGGACCGGACGCGGTGTGGCGCGGCATGGCAACGATCGCGGGTTCGTGGATCGGCGGCGGCGCGAACCAGGCCGCGATGAAGGAAGTGTTCGAGGTCGGCGACAACCTGTTCGGGCAGATGGTCGCGGTGGATGTGATCATCGCAAACATCTGGATGGCGGTGCTGCTGTTCATGGCGTCGCGTGCGGACAAGCTCGATGCGAAGATTCACGCCGATACATCCGCGATCGACGCACTGCGTCGCAAGGTCGAGGAATTCCAGCGCGAACATGCACGGATTCCCTCGCTCCCCGATCTCATCTACATCCTGGCCATCGGTCTTGGTTTCACGGGTCTTGCGCACGCGATCGGCAACTGGGCCGGCAACGGGCTCGGTGCGCTCGCCGCGGAATCGAAGCAGCAGTTGCGCGCGGGGCTGGAACCTGCGACGAACTGGAGCTGGCTGTCCGATTTCAGCCTCGATTCGACATTCTTCTGGCTGATCGTGCTTGCCACGACGTTCGGCCTCGCGCTTTCGTTCACGAAAGTGAAACTGATGGAAGGCGCGGGCGCATCGAAGGTCGGTTCCGTGTTCATCTACATTCTTGTCGCGACCATCGGCATGCACATGGACATCACTGCCGTGTTCAGCAATCCCGGCCTTTTCGCGGTCGGCGCGGTATGGATGCTCGTGCACGCGAGCCTGATGCTGATTGTCGCGCGCATCATTCGCGCGCCGACGTTCTACATGGCCGTCGGCAGCCAGGCGAACATCGGCGGTGCAGCGTCAGCACCCGTGGTTGCGGCGGCGTTCCACCCCTCGCTCGCGCCCGTCGGCGTGCTGCTCGCGGTGTTCGGTTACGCGCTCGGCACGTACTGCGGCTATCTCAGCGCGCAGCTGATGCGCATCATCGTCGGCGGATGATGAAAGAATTTCCCGCGCCGTGCGGAACTGCGAGACAATCAGCGGCATGAAAGACACAGAATCACCGTGCGTGCGCAATTGCAGCCTCGACGAACAGCGCATCTGCCGCGGCTGCTTTCGGCATCTTGATGAAATCATGTGCTGGCCGGATGCCGACGACGCTGCGCGCCGCGACATCCTCGAACGCGTCGCCGCGCGGCGTGGGCTGCGTGACGCGCTCATGCTCGTGCAGGACAACCTTCCCGCCTGAAATCCACCGCGTGCAGGGCTATCCTGTGGTGATCCTCATCACGGGAGACTCGCATGCGCGCACTGCATCTCGCATTTCTTCTCCTGCTGCCCGGCATCGCGGGCGCCGCGGACTTCACCACCTGGCAGGTTCCCTGGGAAAAGACACGGCCGCGCGATCCCGCCGTGGATTCGCAGGGCCGTGCCTGGTTCGTCGGCCAGGGCGGCGATTACGTCGCCTGGCTTGATCCGGCCTCCGGGAAATTCACGCGCTTCGATCTGCCGGATGGAAGCGCACCGCACAATCTCATCGCGGGCGACGACGGCAACATCTGGATCGCCGGCAACGGCGCCGGCTGGATCGGTCGCATGAATGCCGCAAACGGCGAACTGGAGACGTTCTCCACGGAGAAGGAAGGCATCGACGATCCACACACGCTGATCCAGGCGAGCGACGGACGCATCTTTTTCACCGCGCAGCATTCCAATCGCGTTGCGGTCTTCGACCCCGCGGACGAATCGCTGCGCACGTGGGAAGTGCCGACGAAGCGCGCGCGTCCGTACGGCATCGTGCTCGATGAAAATGACCAGCCGTGGATCGTGCTGCTCGGCACGAACCGGCTCGCGACGATCATTGATGGCGAGCTCAAGGAAATCGAGATGCCGCGCGCGGACGCACGGCCGCGCCGGCTCGCGATCGTGAACGGCGACATCTGGTACGTGGATTACGCGGAAGGCTACGTCGGAAGCTACGATCCTGCGAACGGTGAATTCAAGGAATGGCGATCGCCGTCCGGCGAACGTGCGGCGCCTTACGGCGCGATCGCGGACGGCGAAGGCAATTTCTACTATGTCGAAACCGGTCCGCAGCCGAACCGCATGATCGGCATCGACACATCGAACGGGAACGTCATCTACAGCGGGCCTGTGCCGGATTCCGGCGGCGCCATCAGGCACATGTTCTACGACGCGGCAAATGACGCGATCTGGTTCGGGATGGATACGAACTACATCGGACGTTTCGTGCCACCGGCTGAATGAAAACGTCGAAAGGAAAAAGCCGCCCGAGGGCGGCTTTTTTCTGCCTCACTTCACGTCACGCCCTGTCAGCACATCCTTCCAGAACGAAGGCGCGTCGGGATTGCGCGGCATGTTGCCGGATTTGAGCCGGCCGTTGTATTCATGGTACGCACGCATCGCCTTGTAGCCGAAGAACAGCGTGATCGGGATGTTCGCCCAGATCATCACGCCCGCGCCCATGGATGAGAAGTTGTCGAGATCCTGCGGCGTTTCGATGAAGCCCATGGTTGCGACGAAGACAAGTGCGCAGAACGCGTACTTGTACGGCATCACGGATTTCTCGCCGAACATGTACACCATGCCCTGCTCGCCGTAGTAGCTCCACGAGATCATCGTCGACAGTGCGAACAGCCAGCATGCGATGGTGACAAGCCACTTGCCCAGCCCCGGCAGCGCGCTGTCGAACGCTTTCGCGGTGAGCGTTGCGCCCGGATAGGAAACGTACACGCCGGCATCCTGCACTGTCGGGGCAGCGGACATCGCAACACGGGAGTACACGATCACCGGATTGCCATCTGCCTGGTACAGGACATTGCCATCGAGACGGTGCAGGTTGTTGCCGGAATCCTTGTTGTGATCGCCTTCGAGAATCACGAACACGTTCTCGCCGTCGCGCCAGCCGCCGGCACGTTCCGGCGCAGGAAGGGTTTCGAGGCTGTACGCACCGGTATCAACGGCGACAACGGCAGGTGTGGTGTCATAGAACGCTTCCGCGCCGCGCTCCCACACGCCGGAGGAAAGAATCACGAGCGCGGTGAACGTGCACACGATGATGGTATCGATGAACGGTTCGAGTCCGCCGACCACGCCTTCGCGCACCGGCTCGTCCGTCTTCGCCGCGGAGTGCGCGATCGGCGATGATCCCGCGCCCGCTTCCGAGGAGAACAGCGCGCGGCGCATGCCCATCATGATCGCGTAGCCCATCGTGCCGCCGATGAATGCACCGGATGCTTCATGCGGGCTGAACGCGGACACGACGATGAGCTTCAGCATTTCAGGAATCACGTCGTAGTTCGCCGCGAGCACATAGATGCCGCCCGCGAGGTAAAGCACGATCATCAGCGGTACGAGCCTTCCCGCAACGGCGCCGATGCGCTTCACGCCGCCGATGATCACCATGCCGACGAGCACGGCGAGCACGATGCCCACGATCCAGCTCGGTACATGGAAATACTCCTGCGTGATGTCGCCGACGTTCCATGCCTGGAACATCGCACCGCCCGTGATGGTGTAGACGAGCAGCGTGATGCAGAAGATCCAGCCGATGATCTTGCCGAGACCGGCGTACTTCGGATTCAGTTCCGCGAGACCTTTCGAGACCACCCACATCGGGCCGCCGTGCGGATTGTCCGGATCGTCCGTGTTGCGATAGAGCATGGAGAGCGTTACTTCGGTGAGCTTGATCGCCATGCCGAGGATGCCGACCATCCACATCCAGAACACCGCACCCGGCCCGCCGAGCGCGACCGCGAGTGCGACACCGCCGATGTTGCCAAGCCCCACGGTGCCCGACAGCGCCGCGGAGAGCGCCTGGAAATGATTGATCGCGCCGGGATCCTTCTTGTCGTCGTAGACGCCGCGCAGCACCTGCGTGCCGTGTGTCAGCGCGCGGTACTGCGAGAAGCCCGACCAGATGGTGAACAGCACGCCCGTGCCGAGCACCACGAAAAGAAAGGCATCCTGGTAGAGAAAACCTGCGATGGCGGCGACTGCCGCGTTGAACTGATCCATTGACCGCTCCCGGGATGGCGCCGCGCATGCGCGCGGTCACTTATTGTCGAAAGGCGGGAATAATGGCGGTTATGTCTACGCGAGGGCAAGTTGAGGGAGACGCCTTAAGAAAACGCCCGGCGTTGCCGGGCGTTTCCTGAGGTGCGGTGAACGGCGGTCTCAGCGTTCGAGAATCGCGGTCACGCCCATGCCGCCTGCGGTGCAGACGGAAATCAGGCCGCGGCCCGTGCCGCGTTCCGCGAGCTGCTTTGCGAGCGACGCAACGATGCGCGCACCGGTCGCCGCGAATGGATGCCCGAGCGCAACGGATCCGCCCTTGAGGTTGAGCTTCGCGCGATCGATGCTGCCGAGGGCGTGGTCGCGGCCGAGACGTTCCCTGCAGAACTTCTCGCTCTCCCAGGCCTTGAGCGTGCACAGCACCTGCGCGGCGAACGCTTCATGGATTTCGTAGATGTCGAAATCCTGCAGCGTGATGCCGGCGCGGTCGAGCATGCGCGGCACGGCATACGCCGGCGCCATCAGCAGGCCTTCCTTCTTCCACACGAAATCCACGGCCGCGACTTCGCCGAAGGTGAGATACGCGAGCACATCGAGACCGCGTTCTTTCGCCCATTCCTCCGTGCACATCAGCACCGCGGATGCGCCATCGGTCAGCGGCGTGGAATTGCCCGCCGTGAGCGTGCCGTTCTCGCGGTCGAACACCGGCTTCAGCGTGCCGAGCTTTTCAAGCGATGTGTCCTTGCGCACGTTGTTGTCGCGGTTGAGCCCGTTGAACGGCACCACGAGATCGTCGTACCAGCCTGCCTCCCACGCAGCGGCCGCATTCCTGTGCGAATTGAACGCAAGCTCGTCCTGCGCGCGGCGCGGGATATCCCATTCCTTTGCCATGAGTTCGCAGGACTGGCCCATGGAAAGCCCGGTGCGCGGTTCGACCACGCCCGGGAAATTCGGCCGCAGGTGCTTCGGGCGAAAGCGCATGAACAGCCGCGCCTTCTCGGCGAAGGTTTTCGCGCGGTTCGCGGCCAGCAGGATTTCGCGGAAGTCATCGCCGAACACGACCGGTACGTCGGAGGTCGAATCCACGCCGCCGGCGATGCCCGCATCGATCTGGCCGAGCGCGATCTTGTAGCCGATGTTGATCACCGTCTCGAGGCTCGTGCCGCAGGCGCGCTGCAGGTCGAAGGCAGGCGTATGCGGATCGAGGCCGGAACCGAGCACGCATTCGCGCGCAAGGTTGAAATCGCGCGTGTGCTTGATCACGGCGCCAAGACCGACGTCGCCGAGACGCGCGCCCTTCAGTCCGTATTTCTCGACCAGCCCCTTGAGCGCGGCGGTCATCAGATCCTGGTTGCTGCATTCGGCGTAGGCGCTGAATGCGCGCGCGAACGGTATGCGCGAACCGCCGACGATGGCGACCCTGCGGGGCTTGGTCTGAAGCATGGGCTTTCTCCGCTGCGAGAGCTTGGTGATGGTGGAAACGAAACCGGTTTACACTGCGCGGCCGGCCGGTACATCGCCGGAACGCCGTATGCTAACTCCGCCGGAAGGCGCATTCAAACAAGTGTTTGAGCCATTCCGCCGCTGATCAGGAATCCGCGATGACCGAAACCAGCGCATCCCGTTTCCGGCGCGAGGCCGCGGCGCTCGCGCGCCTCACGTGGCCGATGGTCATCACCAACCTGTCGTATCTCGGCATGCGGTTCACGGACACGGTTTTCGCGGGCCGGCTCAGCCCCGCCGATCTTGCGGGGGTTTCCGTCGGCGGTGACCTGTGGACGCCGGTGATCCTTTTCATCATGGGCATCCTGCTGGCCGTCAGCCCGACGGTGTCGCACGCCTATGGCGCAAACCGGACCGCCGCGATCGGCTCGACAGTGCGCCAGGCGCTGTGGCTCGCGCTGTTCGCGAGCGTTCCGGGCTGGGCGCTGCTTGCGCACGGCGACATTCTCCTTGCGCGCATCGGCGTCGAACCGGCGGTGATTCCCGTCGCGGCGGGCTACCTCGACGCCATCGGCTGGGGATTGCCCGCGATCGCGATGTTCTACGTGCTGCGCTTCACCAGCGAGGCCGTGTCGCACACGCGGCCGCTGCTGCTGGTGGCGAGCATCGGGCTTGCCGTCAACGCGTTCGCGGACTGGGTGCTGATGTACGGCAAGTTCGGCTTCCCCGCGCTCGGCGCCATCGGCACCGGCTACGCATCCGCGATCGTGCAATGGGCGATGTTCCTCGTGCTGCTGTGGTACATGCATGGCGCGCCGCGGTTCCGCGCGTTTCGCATGTTCGAGCGCTTCGAATGGCCGCGCTGGCAGCCGATGCGCGAACTCATCGCGCTTGGCTTCCCCATCGCCGTCGCCATCTTCATGGAAGGCAGCCTGTTCTCCGCGGTCGGCCTGCTGATGGCAACGCTCGGCACGACGGTCGTCGCCGGCCACCAGATCGCGGTGAACTGGGCGTCATTGATGTTCATGGTGCCGCTCGGCATCGCAGGCGGCATCACGGTGCGCATCGGCCAGGCGCTCGGGCGCAACGATCCCGCGCAGGCGCGCTACTCCGGCATCACGGGCATCTTCGTGTGCGTCGGGTTCATGACCCTGTCCGCGCTCGTGATGATCCTGTTCCGCGATCACATCGTCGCGCTTTATACGCGCAACCCGGAAGTCACGGCGATGGCGCTCAGCCTGCTCTGGGTGGCGGCCGCGTTCCAGCTGTTCGACGGACTGCAGGTTGGAGCGGCCGGCGTGCTGCGCGGCTACAAGGACACGCGCGTGCCGATGCTGATGACGCTGTTCGCCTACTGGGGGCTCGGTTTTCCCGTCGCGTGGTGGCTGGGCGTACGGCAGGGCTACGGACCGCAGATGATCTGGGCCGGGCTGATCGTCGGATTGCTGGTGGCGGGCATCCTGATGACGCATCGATTCGTGCGTCGCACGCGCGGCACGAGCGCCGGCTGAACCATGCGCGGAACACGCGCACTTGCCGCGCTGTCCAACGGCGATGACAATCCTGAATCCCGCAGCGCCTCGCGCGCATATAACAAGGAGTACGGCATGATGATGCGTTCACTGGCGGCCGGCGCGCTGTTGCTCGTCTCCGCGTCCGCCATGGCAGCGGCGGATGCGCCGGCGGCGGATGCTGCCATCGCAGAGCGCACGCTCGCCAACGGCATGAAGGTTGTCGTCTGGCCGGACCACGACATCCCCAGCGTCGCGCACTACACCTGGTTTCGCGTTGGCGGGCGCAACGAGTACCCGGGCATCACGGGCCTTGCGCACTACTTCGAGCACATGATGTTCAACGGCACCGCGACGCTCGCGCCCGGCGAGTTCGACCGCACCATGGAGGCGTCCGGCGGCGCGAACAACGCCTATACCTCGAACGACGTGACCGTCTACCAGGACTGGTATCCGGCGAGTGCGCTCGACACGATCTTCCGCCTCGAAGCGGACCGCATGGCGAATCTCGATTTCGATCCGGATGTTGTTGAGAGCGAGCGCGGCGTGGTGTATTCCGAGCGCCGCACATCCGTCGACAACGACAACTTCGGCGCGCTGATGGAACAGGTGCAGGCGACGGCGTATGTCGCACATCCCTACCAGTTTCCCGTCATCGGCTGGCCATCGGACATCGAGAACTGGAGCGCGCAGGACCTGAAGGATTTCTACACGACGTATTACGCGCCGAACAACGCCGTGATGTTCGTTGTCGGCGACGTCGAGCCTGCGCGCGTGTTCGCGCTCGCCGAGAAATACTTCGGCGCCATTCCCGCGCAGCCGGAACCTGCGCCCGTGACGACCGTCGAGCCGGAGCAGCAGGGCGAGCGGCGCGTGGTGCTGACGCGGCCTGCACAGACGCCGATGCTGCAGATGGCCTGGCATTCCGGTGCGGCGAACGCGGCGGACATGCCGGCGCTCGAAGTGCTGATGACGCTGCTCGCAACGGGCGATTCCTCGCGGCTGCACCAGGTGCTGGTCGAACAGAAGCAGCTCGCCATCAGCGTCGGCAGCTACATCCACCAGGGATTCGATCCGGGACTGACATGGATCTACGCGGTGCTGCCGCCCGGCGGCGACACCGCGCGGCTTGAGCGCGAGATTTCGCAGCAGC
This sequence comes from uncultured Gammaproteobacteria bacterium, assembly GCA_964599565.1. Taxonomy (GTDB): domain Bacteria; phylum Pseudomonadota; class Gammaproteobacteria; order Natronospirales; family JAJUFS01; genus JAJUFS01. The sequence goes on along the minus strand of CAZRFE010000006.1, from coordinate 11,245 downwards.
TGGAACGCATTGCCGCGCGCGGTGTGAGTACCGCGGAAATCCAGAAGGCAAGGAACGTGCTCGTCGCCGATTACTGGCGTGCCATTGCCACCATCAGCGGCAAGGCGCAGGCCCTCGGTACCTACGAAATCTTCCACGGCGATTACCGCAAGCTGTTCGGCGCGCCGGATGCCTGGGAAGCGGTCACGGCCGCGGACGTGCAGGCCGTTGCGGACCGCATCTTCCAGCCTTCCAACCGGACCGTCGGCGTGCTCGTGCCCGCGAGCGGTGAATGACAAGGAGCCCGTGATGCTGAAAAGACTGTTCCTGTCCGCCGCGCTGCTGTCGCTTGCAGCATGTGCCGGAACTCCGCCGGAGAAATCCACCGTTGAAGCGCCGCTGACTGCGGGTGCACGCAAGGATGTCACGCTGCCGGCATTCGACGCGGTGACGCTCGACAACGGCATGCAGATATTTCTCGTGGAAAGACATGACGTGCCGCTGGTGTCGTTCACGGCATTGATCCGTGGCGGCGCAGTTGCGGACCCCGATGGCAGGAACGGAACGGCCGCCCTGCTCGCGGAACTGCTCGGCAAGGGTGCGGCGCGCCGCAACGCCGTCGAGTTCGCGCAGGCCGTGGAGAGCGTCGGCGGACGCTTCAACGCCACGGCCGCGAAGGAAGCAATCGCGGTGCGCGGCGAATTCATGTCGCGCGACATCGACCTGATGGTCGAACTGCTCGGCGACGTGCTGCTGGATCCCGCGCTTGCGCGCACCGAGTTCGACAAGCTGCGCGAACGCAGCATCCAGCAGATACGCGCCATGAAGGACACCAGCCTGCGCGCGCTCACGAGCGTGTACGGCGATGCGTTCCTGTTCGGCGAGCATCCCTATGCGCGCGCGGTCAGCGGAACGGAAGCGGGGCTTGCGCGCACGGGTTATGCGGATCTTCGTCGCTATTACATCGAGCAGTTCGGCGCGGACCGCACGATCCTCGCGATCGTCGGCGACTTCGATGCCGCGACACTGCGCGCTGCGCTGGAAAAGCGTTTCGGCAACTGGCGCAAGGCGGCAGGTTCGCTGCCGGAAATTCCGCCGCCGGCATCGCCGCCCGGAACGCGCGTGCTGCTCGTCGACAAGCCCGGCGCCACGCAGACCTACTTCTATATCGGCAATGTCGGCGTCGCGCGCGATTACGATGCGCGCGCCGCACTCGAACTGGTGAACACGGTGTTCGGCGGCAGATTCACGTCCATGCTGAACACGAAACTTCGCGTGGAGTCGGGGCTCACCTATGGCGCATCGTCGCGGATGTCGCAGTACAGCGAACCGGGTTCGCTCGCGATGATGTCGTTCACGCAGACGGACTCGACCGTCGAGGCGATCGACATGGCGCTTGATACCCTTGGGCGGCTTCACGCGGAAGGCTTGTCCGGCGCGCAGCTCGCATCCGCGAAAGCCTACGTGCTCGGCCAGTACCCGCCGGAACTGGAGACATCATCGGACATTGCAGCACGGCTCGCGGAGATTGCATTCCACGGTCTTGACCGCAGCGACGTGGATGAATTCGCCGCGCGCATCGATGCCGTGACGCTCGACGATGCACGGCGCGAGATCGACGCGGTCTATCCCTCGCGCGATGAACTTGTCTTCGTGCTCATCGGCGATGCGGACGCGATTCGCGATGGCGTTGCGAAATACGGCCCCGTCACTGAAATGAAGATCAGCGATCCGCGTTTCAGCCGCTGAAGCGTTCCGGGCATCCGTGAAACCCCGGCGCTGCCGGGGTTTTTCGTTTCCAGACTTTCGGTATCACTCCCGATGGTGAACGACCTCGCCGCGATCCAGTCTCGATGCATGAATGCGCCAGGGAGGACGCACCATGCGTACGCGGGAAATCTGGCTTCTCCTGCTGCTTGCAGCCATTGCACTGACATACCGGGACGGCGTCATCGCCGCCGTGAGTGACGTCGCGCCCGCGGCGCGCGTCGTGGACGTGCGCGCGGATGCCGGGCCGGGCGGAGAATGGAGCTACGATCCGCGCTCGCGCTACTACAGCTTTCTTCCCGCGGACGTGCAGTCGTTTCGCTCGCCGGTACCGCTGGAAGCCGCGAATCGCGTCTGCCGGTCGTTCGGCGGTACCGTGGACATTCTCCAGGAGCCGCGCGTGACGCGCGAAACCATCGGCTTCAACTGCAGTTTCCAGGAACCGGATGTGACGATAACCGCGGAATTCGGTGACCTGCGTCGCACTCATCCCCGCAATAAGTAACTACCCCTGCATTATGTGATCCCGGCCACGGTCATGTGCCGCGCATTCGGCCTAGCTTCGGGAAAAACCATATATAAGGGGAGTTGCAATGAGCGGTTCGGAGTTGTTGAACATCACGCCGTATCCCGGCCTTTCCGCGCTGCTGCTGTTCCTGCTGGCGGCGCTGTTTCTCTACCTCGCACGCACGCCGGCGCGCGCCGCGCTGCTCGCCGCCGGCGATGCGCTGTACCGGTCGTTCCGGCTCGCGGCCGTCACGCTCGCGCGCGGCGGCGAACATCTCGCGCAACGCAACCGCGAAGTGCTGCTCGCGCAGGGCCGCGAAGCGACCGAGCGCGCGATCGAACGCGAGTTCCAGCGCGTGCAGAGTTCCGTGCGCAAGGAACTTTCCGATTACCCGGCGTTTCATCGCCGGCTGAGCGAATCGATCACGGCCATCGAGGAGGATTACGAACGCTCGCGCGACGTACCGCCATCGCCGCCCGGCTGGGTGCAGGCCGTGCAGGCCGTCGCCGAAATCCCGAAAGCGGATGCGATGGTTGCGCGCGTGCTCGACGACATCCACGGCTCGCTGAAGAAGATCGAAGCACGCGCGATCACCGAGTACCGCCAGGATTCGCGCCAGCGCCACAACCTTCTCAAGCGCGCGATGCCGCACTGGCGCGCGCTGCTGGAAAGTCTCGCGAGCGTCGACAAGAAACTGCAGCGGCTGCTGGACCGCGCCGTTGCCATCGACCGCCACATGGATGACTACGAGGAAATCAGCAAGGGCAGCGATCGTGCACTGCGCACGCTGTCGTCGTCATCGCTCAGCCAGTTCTTCATCTCGATGTTCGTGCTCGGCATCGCTGTGGGCGGCGCCATCATCAACTTCAACCTCATCGCGCGGCCGATGTCGGAGATGGTCGGTGGCACGAACATGATCGGCGGACTCAAGATCGCGGACATCGCCGCACTGGTGATCATCCTGGTCGAGATTTCCATGGGCCTGTTCCTGATGGAGTCGCTGCGCATCACGCGGCTGTTCCCGGTGATCAGCTCGCTCGACGATCGACTGCGCGTGCGCATGCTGTGGATCGCGCTCACCATTCTTACCTTGCTGGCTGCCGTCGAGGCGGGCCTTGCGTTCATGCGCGAGATTCTCGTGCAGGATGAACTTGCGACAAGCGCGATGCTGCGCGGCGAAGCCGCCGCGGTCATCGAGCCGCGCTTCCTGTGGATCACGACCGCCGCGCAGATGGGCATGGGTTTCATCCTGCCCTTCGCGCTCACCTTCGTCGCGATTCCGCTCGAGACGTTCATCCATTCGCTGCGCACCGTGCTCGGCATCGTTGCGATCGCGCTGCTGCGCACGCTCGCGACGGTGTTCCGCGTGTTCGCGCGCTTCATGCGCGGCGCATCGCGCTTCCTTGCGGCGGGATACGACATGCTCATCTTCCTGCCGCTGTGGATCGAGGAGCGCGTGCTCGCGTTCCGCGGCGCGCCGGCCCGCAACCTCAAGACAGGGAGGGCATGAACATGATGCGCAAACTCCTGATTGCAGCCTGCGTCATGCTTGCCGCGTGCTCGCAGGGCAGCACCTCTCACAGTCGCGGCGTGTACATGCTGCTTGATACCTCGGGCACGTACACCGAGGAACTCACCAAGGCGCAGCAGATCATCAGCTACGTGCTGACGCGCCTGGAACCGGGCGATGCGTTCGCGGTTGCGCGCATCGACACCGCGAGCTTCAGCGAGAAGGACATCGTCGCGAAAGTCGCGTTCGATGACCGGCCGAGTGCCGCAAACCAGCAGAAGCGCGGCTTCCAGGAACAGATCGACGCGTTCGTGAAGTCCGCGAGATCTGCGGCATACACCGACATCACCGGCGGCATCCTGCAGGCGACGGAATATCTCAACGAACGCGAGAGCGGACGCAAGACCGTGCTGATCTTCTCCGACCTCAAGGAAGACCTCGCGGAAGGCTATGTGCGCGACATTCCGTTCACGCTGGATGGCTTCGAGGTGGTGGCGGTGAATGTCACGAAGCTGCGCAGCGACAATGTCGATCCGCGCGAATACCTCGATCGCATCGAATCGTGGAAGCAGCGCGTCGAGGCGGGCGGCGGCACGTTTCGCGTGATCAACGATCTCGACCGCCTGGAGCGCCTGCTGCAGTAACGGCTTCTTCGCTTTCAATCACCACGGCGCGGGCATAGAATGCCGCGCCGTTTTCATTTGCGAAGGAGGCTGTCATGCGAAAGCGCGACAAGCCTGCCCTGCGCAACCTCGCGGCGGCCGCCAACCCCCTGCTTCGCAAGGGCGGCGTCCATCGCAAGAGCCACAAGGCAGCACGCAGGCAGGCACGGGAAGACCTGCGGCGGGATACCCGCCGCGGGTCCGACCTTCACGCCAAGCCAACCTCCCGTATCCTTAATCTTCCATGCGCCGCGCTTGCATCAGTGCATCCGCTGTGGCGTAGTCTGCGACGCATTTCCGTTACAAACACATAATCAATCGAAAACGGGGCCTGCGCATGATCGACAATGCGACCACCATCATCGGCACGTTCTGTGTCTACCTCGCCGTCATCCTGCTGCTTGCAGTCGTCGCTTACCGGCGAACACGCAGCCTGTCCGATTTCATCCTCGGTGGGCGCTCGCTCAACAGCTGGGTGACGGCGCTCGCCGCGCAGGCGTCCGACATGAGCGGCTGGCTGCTGATGGGATTGCCCGGGCTTGCGTACCTCGCGGGGCTCGAAGCGTGGTGGATGGTTCTCGGCCTGCTGCTTGGCACCTATCTCAACTGGAAACTTGTCGCGCAACGACTGCGCGAGGCAACGGAACGCCTCGGCGATGCGCTGACGCTGCCGGATTACTTCGAGCGCCGCTTCAACGACAGTTCGCGCGCGCTTCGCCTCATCGCCGGTGCGTTCGTGCTGTTCTTCTTCACGCTGTACACGAGCTCCGGGTTCGTCGCGGCGGGAAAGCTTTTCGAAACGCTGTTCGGCATGCCGTACTTCTGGGCGGTGATGGTCGGCGGCGCCTCGATCGTCATCTACACGTTCTTCGGCGGTTTCCTCGCGATCTCCTGGGCGGATGTCATGCAGGGCACGCTGATGTTCTTCGCGCTTCTCATCGTTGCCGCAACGGGCTGGTATCTCATCGGTGGCAGCAACGGCATCGAGAGCACGCTGAACGCGCTCAACCCGGAAATGCTGAACCCGTTCACGTCCGCGACCGGCGAAACGCTCGGCTGGATCGGCATCGCGTCGCTCATCGGCTGGGGACTGGGCTACCCCGGACAGCCGCACATTCTCGCGCGCTTCATGGCGATTCGCGATGCGAGCGGCGTCGCGGCGGCGCGACGCATCGCGATGACATGGCAGACCGTCGTGCTCGTAGCGGCGCTGATCGTCGGCATCACCGGCGTGGGCGTGCTGGACCGGCAGCTCGCGGGTGCGGATTCGGAGAAAGTGTTCATCTACATGTCCGTCGAGTTCTTTCCGCCCGTCATCGCCGGCATCTGCCTGTCCGCGATTCTCGCCGCGGTGATGAGCACCGCGTCCGCGCAACTGCTCGTCGCATCGAGCGCGTTCGCGGAAGATTTCTACAAGGGCGTGTTCAGGAAGAACGCATCGCAGCGCGAACTCCTGTGGACGGGACGCTTCGCGGTGCTTGCGATTGCCGTGCTCGCGCTCGTGCTCGCGCGCAGTCCCGACAGCAAGGTGCTGGAACTCGTTGCATGGGCGTGGGCGGGATTCGGTGCGGCATTCGGCCCCATCATCATTCTTTCGCTCTACTGGCCGCGCGCGAATCGCGCAGGCGCGCTCGCCGGCGTGATCGTCGGCGGCTGCACGGTCGTTGCGTGGCCGATGCTGCGCGGTCATGCGCCGCTGTTCGATCTCTATGAACTCGTGCCGGGCTTCGTGCTCTCGACGATTGCCATCGTCGTCGCGACGCAGCTGACACGCCGGGAAGATGCGCAATCATGAGCGCTGCCATCCTGCAGCCGTTCGCCATCCTGATGACGCTCACGTTCGTCGTGTGGCTGCGCCTTTATTTCACGCGCATTCCGGCGATACGAAGGCAGCGCGTGCATCCGCAGAAGCTCGCGACGCGTGCGGACAAGGCAGCGGTTGATCTTGGCGGCGCGGAACGGCGCGCGAGCGACAACTTCGCGAATCTCTTCGAACTGCCCGTGCTGTTCCATGCGCTGTGCATCGCGCTGTACGTGACCGGTCGCGCGGACACCGTCTACCTCGCACTTGCCTGGGGATTCGTCGTGCTTCGCATCGTGCACAGTGCAATCCATCTCACGTACAACAAGGTGATGCATCGCTTCATCATCTACATGGCCGGCGGTGTGCTGCTGTTCGCAATGGTGCTGCGTTTCGCATTCGACATCTTCTGACGCGGAGTACCGCCATGGAATGGATACTGGCAATCATCGGTGGACTGGCATTCGTTGCCGCAGGAAGCGTACCTGTACTGCAGTTCATGCTGGGCGCCGCGCTCGGCTGGGCGTTGTGGCGCGTGTTGCGGCTGGAGGAACGGCTGCGCAATCTGGAAGGCAAGGCGCTGGGTGATACGAAGCGGCCGGCCGCGGAAACGCCGCGCGCTGCGCCACCCGTTCCCGCGCCTGCACCGCAAGCGCCGCCGCCCGCTCACACCGCGGTCGCATCCGCACCGGTGCTGCCCGCAGCGACGCCGGTCGTTTCATATGACTGGCGGCAGAACGCGATCCTGCGCTGGCTCGTGAGCGGGAACGTTCCCGCGAAGGCGGGCGTGCTCGTGTCGTTCTTCGGCGTTGCATTCCTGCTGAAGTATGCCGTCGAGCAGGGCTGGATGCTGTTGCCTGTCGAGCTGCGTCTTGCCGGTGTTGCTGCGTTCGGCGGTGCGCTGCTGTTCGTCGGCTGGCGGTTGCGAACGTCGCATCGCGTGTATGCACTGAGCGTGCAGGGCGGCGGCATCGGCGTTCTCTATCTTGCGGTTTACGCCGCACTGCGGCTGTTCCAGTTGCTGCCGGCAGCGGTCGCGTTCCCGTGTCTCGTGCTCGTTGCTGCGTTCGCAGGCTGGCTCGCGCTGCGGCAGGATGCGCGCTCGCTCGCGGTGCTCGGCACCGTCGGCGGATTCCTCGCGCCCCTGCTTGCTTCCACCGGCACGGGTTCGCACGTCGCGCTGTTTTCCTATTACCTCGTACTCAACATCGGTGTCGCGGGCGTTGCGTGGTTCCGTCACTGGCGCATGTTGAACCTGCTGGGCTTCTTCTTCACGTTCGGTATCGGTCTTGCGTGGGGCGCGCAGTATTACCGCGCGCAGAATTTCGCGAGCGTCGAACCTTTCCTCGTTCTGCATTTCCTGCTGTACACCGCCATTGCGGTGCTGTCCGCCCTGCGCCAGCCGTTCCGTCTGCGCGGCCATGTCGACAGCGCACTCGTGTTCGGCCTGCCATTGGCTGTCTTTCCCCTGCAGGCTGCGCTCGTCGATGGCGAAAGCCTGCCGCTTGCGTGGACGGCATCGGTGCTTGCGGTGTTCTATGCGGGCATTTCATGGCTGCTCGTGAAACGTTTCGGCGAAGCGATGACGCTGCTGGCCGAGGTGTACGTTGCGCTCGCCGTCATCTTCGGCACGCTGGCCATTCCGCTCTGGCTGGACGCGCCATGGGTTTCGAACACATGGGCGCTTGAAGCGGCGGCGATGATCGCGATCGGCATCAAGCAGCACCGGTGGCTGACGCATTGGGCAGGCATCGGCCTGATGCTGGTCGCCGTGCTCGCCTACCTTGCCGGACTTCCCGAGCTTGGCAGCACGCCGCTGTTGCTGAGCGAGCGTTTCATCGGCGGCGCGATGCTCTGTTCCGCTGCGAGTTTCTGCGCGTGGATCTACACCGTGCATCCCGATGCGGCACCGGCGGATCTTCCGCTGCGCTGGATCACGGCGACGTTCGCGTGGTTCGGCTGGCTGCTGCTCGCCCAGGTTGAGCTCTTCACGCATGCACCGCACCGCCTGGAAGCAGCTGCAAGTCTCGCGCTGTTCGCGACGATGACGGTCGTTCTGGAGCGCATCTCGCAGCGCTTTGCCCCGCATGCGCGCGTGCTTGCAACATCGCTGCTGCCGTTCATGTTCATCGCGTGGATTGCATGGCTTGTCGAACGCTCGCCCGATCTTCTTGCGGACTTCGGCTGGATGGCGTGGCCGGTTGCATTCGCAGCGCTCGGCTGGATCGTGCATGGTCTCGCCGGGTGGCGTACATGGACGCTGCCGGGCGCGCTGTGGCTCGCCGCGCTGTGGCTGACGGCGGAAACCGATCATGTCATCGGCACATGGGCGCCGGGCACCGACTGGAACCTGAGCGCGATACTCTTCGTGCTGCTCGGTCTTGTGTTCTTCAGCGATCGTTTCGCGCTCCGGCATTACGCGGCGGAGTACCGTCGCGAGACAGCGCTGACGCCGGTGCTCTTCGCGATGATTGCCTGCGTGTTCCTGTGGAACGTGCACAACCCGGGAAATTTCGCGCCGCTGCCATACATTCCTTTGCTCAACATGATGCTGCTGACGAGCGCGGTGATTGCCGTTGCCGTCTCATCTTATGGAACGATGATCTTCCGGCCCGTACACGGCTGGCTGCCGCTCGCGGCATTCGGGCTTTTCCTCGTGTCGCAGGAAATTGCGCGCAGCGTGCACCACCTGGGCGACGTACCGTTCACGGCGCGCACGCTGTGGCGCAGCGGCGCATTCCAGTCGGTGCTGTCGATCACCTGGAGCGCGCTCGGCATCACGGCGATGGTGCTCGGTGCGCGACTGCGTCATCGAATGATGTGGATGGCCGGCGCCATGCTGATGGCGGTCGTCGTCGTGAAACTGTTCGGCGTGGATCTCGGCAACACGGGCAGCCTGACGCGGGTGATATCATTCATCGGCGTCGGCCTGCTGCTGCTGGTCGTTGGTTATGTTGCACCGGTGCCTGCAGGTGTGGCGCGAGGAGAGGTAAAGGCTGGATGAAACTGTTGCTGATGAGCAGTTCGCGTTCCGCGGACACGGGTTTTCTCGAAGCGAATGCGAACGAACTTGCGCAGGTTCTCGACGGCGTTCGCCGCGCGCTGTTCATTCCATACGCCATCGTCGGTGATGCGCGGCCTTCGCGCATTGCGATGGTGACGGAGAGATTTGCGCACCTCGGCGTTGCGATCGACGACATCGATTCCGCCGCCGATCCCGTGCGCGCCGTCGAACAGGCCGAAGCGGTGCTGGTGAGCGGCGGCAACACGTTCTGTCTTTTGAACGACCTGTATGCAAACGATCTCGTTCGCCCGTTGCGCGAACGCGTGCAGGCGGGTGCGCCGTACATCGGCTGGAGCGCGGGCTCGAACGTCGCGGGACGCAGCATCCGCACGACGAACGACATGCCGATCGTGCATCCGCCGGGCTTCCGCGCACTGGAACTCGTGCCGTTCCAGATCAATCCGCACTACACCGACGCGATGCCGGAAGGCTTGCGCGGCGAAACTCGCGAGCAGCGCATCGAGGAATTTCTCGCGGTGAATCCCAACGAGGTTGTCGTCGGACTTCCCGAGGGCGATGCGTTGCTGCTTGCGGACGCACGCCTGCGATTGACCGGCGCGCATGATGCGTGGCTGTTCCGCGCGGGGCGGCCGCGGCAACGGCTGGCGGCAGGACGTGACCTTGGGCATCTCCTGTAGCAGCGGAGCGGCATGAAAAAAGCCGGGCAACGCCCGGCTCTTTTTTTCTGTCCGCATTCGCCGTTCAGATATGGATCACCTGGTGTCCGCCTTCCAGCAGCTCATCGGCCGCGATGCGGCGCATGCTGAGTCCGTACTGTTTCGGATCCACGACGCGTCGCACGCTCCAGTCGCTGTTCCTGTCCATTGACGCCTGCGCGGCAAGACTGACGAAGCGGCGCGGCTGGTAGTCGTTGCCTTCCGCATCGCGCACGAGCATCACCACGGGACGCAGGCGGTTCTGCGGATCCTTCGTCATCACGACGCCGACGGCGCCGGTGCCGAGCTCGACCAGGCTGCCGACGGGATAGATGCCGATGCACTTGATGAATTCCTGCACCAGCTCCTTGCCGAAATCGCTCGGCGCCATCTGGTACATCGCATGCAGGCCCTGGTCGGCGGCGATGCCGTGATGGTAGACACGATCCGATGTGATCGCGTCATAGACATCGCAGATGGCGGTCACGAGCACGGCGGTTGAAATCTGGTCGCCCTGCAGGCCGTCGGGATAGCCGCGTCCGGAAATGCGTTCATGGTGGAAACGGATGATCTGCAGCGACTGCGCGGGAATCTCGCCGGTCGCCTTCATCAGTTCGTAACCATCGACCGGGTGACGCTTCATGATCTCGAACTCTTCCGGCGAGAGGCGTCCCGGCTTGTCGAGAATCTCGACAGGCGTGCGCATCTTGCCGACATCGTGCAGCAGCGCGCCGAGTCCGATCAGGCGCAGCTGTTCCTTCGAATAGCCGAGATGCGCGCCGAAGGCGATCGACAGCACCGACACGTTGATGCAGTGCTGCGCGGTGTATTCATGCGCATCCTTGAGCTGCGTCAGCCACAGTGCGGTGTCGGCGTGCTCGGTGATGGTGTCGACGAGCTCGACGACGACGGCCTTCGCGCGTTCCGTGTCGACGGCCTTGCCGAGACGGATATCGGTAAGCAGTGAATCGACATACTGCCGCGTGCGCGCGCGGGTCACGTAGGTGCGCTGGAATTCACGCTGGAAGGTGACGCGCCGTTCCTCGGATGCGATACGCTGCCACTCGGAGCGGTTGCGCTGCGGGTTGGCATCGGGACGGACATTCATGGAGCGGCGGATCGTGCGGTCGGTTTCCGGGCTGCGATCCGCGTCGACGTACACGAACTCGCAGGTCGCGCGGAGCTTTTCCAGGTCTTCCTGGTTCTCGATGGCGAAACCCTGGAAAAGGAACGGGCTGTCGATCCATGGCCGGTCCAGTTCGGCCACGTACATGCCGAGTTCCAGTTCGGCGACAGCA
>CAZRFE010000005.1:67774-69011 GCA_964599565.1 uncultured Gammaproteobacteria bacterium | reverse complement strand
GCGGAACGCCGGCGGAGAGATGAAGATCGGAAGCGCCGTTCTTGACGCCGAATGCAAGCAGTTGCGCGATATCGACTGCCATGACCCACCCTGGGAGCAATTATCGTAGTGTGAACGGCGCGCTTCGCAGAAATCGTGCGGGCGGCCGGTTGCGATTTTTCGCTAAAGTATAGCGAACCCCCTATTGACGCAATATCGCGCGGGAAATGACCACCATCACGCAGAATATTGAAACCGTGCGCGCGGAAATCGCGCGGCATGCACGCACGGCCGGCCGTGATCCTGCCGCCATCCGGCTCGTGGCGGTGAGCAAGACGCGGCCCGCGGAAGACATTGCCAGCGCGCGCGACGCAGGTCAGTCCGATTTCGGTGAAAACTACCTGCAGGAAGCGTTGCCGAAGATCGCGGCGCTCGACGGCCGGGGCATCCGCTGGCATTTCATCGGCCGCATCCAGTCGAACAAGACGCGCGAACTGGCCATGCATTTCGACTGGGTGCAGACGGTGGATCGCGAGCGCATCGCGCTGCGGCTTTGCGAGCAGCGACCGCCGGATCTGCCGCCGCTGAACATCTGCCTGCAGGTCAACATCGATCGCGAACCGCAGAAGGCCGGCATCGACCCCGACGATGTCGCGGGCGTTGCGCACGCGGTTCGCGCACTGCCGCGGCTTCGTCTGCGCGGACTGATGGCGATTCCCGCCGCAACGGAGGATCACGCGCGGCAACGTGACAGTTTCCTGCGGCTGCGCGCGCTGCACGATCGCCTCGTCGATTCGGGCATCCCGCTTGACACATTATCCATGGGCATGAGCGGCGACCTGCGCGCGGCGATCGATGCGGGCAGCACGATGGTGCGCGTCGGCACCGCGATCTTCGGACAGCGCGGCTAGCCGCGCGCACGGAGCCCGCGCTATCCTGTTCGTCCTCACTCATCTGACACCCGGCGTACGTTCATGAGCATGGAAAACACCACGATCGCGTTCATCGGCGGCGGCAACATGGCGCGCAGCCTGATCGGCGGCCTGATCAGCGGCGGCTGCGAGGCCGCGCGCATTCACGTTTCCGATCCGTTCCCGGACGCACTTGAGAATCTCGCGGAAAAATTCGGCGTGCATGTCACCGCCGACAACGCCGCCGCCGCATCGCAGGCGGATGTCATCGTGCTCGCCGTGAAGCCGCAGGTGATGAAGGCCGCACTCGAATCCATCCGGCCCGCGGTGAGCCAGAACCGTCCGCT
>CAZRFE010000005.1:65705-67674 GCA_964599565.1 uncultured Gammaproteobacteria bacterium | reverse complement strand
TCGAGGCGATCCTGAGCTGGGTGAATCCCGGCTGGAGCCCGGTTGCCGCGCTGCTGCACACCATCAACGCACCGCTGCTGCGGCCGTTTCGCCGCATCATTCCGCCGCTCGGCGGCATCGATCTCTCGCCGCTGTTCGCGCTCATCCTGCTGCAGTTCCTGACATTCCTCGTTCCGTTGCCGCCACTCCTGCACTGACACATGACCGCCTGGCGCTGGGAAAACGGCGACCTGCTGCTGGCCGTGCACGTGCAGCCGCGCGCGAGCCGAGATGAGATCGCCGGCCTTTACGGTGATGCACTCAAGGTGCGGGTCACTTCACCTCCAATCGACGGCAAGGCAAATGCACACCTCATCCAGTTTCTCGCGGGCGAGTTCGGCGTCGCGCGCAGCGCGGTCCTGCTCGTGTCCGGCGAAACAGGACGCCGCAAGCTGTTTCGCATCCACGCACCCGCCAGGCTGCCTGCCGCCATCCAGCATCCGCCGCGCGCGCCGTGAGCTATAGTTGACGAAGATTCACGTTCGCCGAGGAGAACTCCCATGCGTGCACGCCCGCTGACCGTTGCGTTCTTCATCACGCTGCTGGCGATTCCCGCTGCCGCTTTCGCCGGCGGCACCGAGGACGTCGGCGACTACCTCGTGCATTACAACGCCCTGTCTACCGACCAGCTTGCACCGGCGGTTGCCTCCGCGTACGGCGTCGTGCGCAGCCGCAACCGTGCGCTGCTGAACATCGCCATCACGCGCAAGCAGGACGGCACGACAGGTACGCCGGTCGAGGCGCGCGTGAACGTCAGTGCCGCGAATCTCTCCGGGCAGGTGAAGAACGTGAAGCTGCGCAAGGTCACGGAGGAAGGCGATCCGCAGGCGATCTATTACATCGCCGAAATCAACGTTGCCGATGGCGAGATGCTGATCTTCGACGTGAACGTGACACCCGTCGATCATCCGAAGACGTATACGGTGCATTTCAAGCAGCAGTTCTATGCGAACTGACATTGCATGCACGCGCAATACTGGACAAAACCGCTGATATTTGTGCTATTTTTGCGCGCGTAACCTTACCCTCTTTCCGCAAGGAGATTACTGAATGGCCGCCAAGAAGAAGTCTGCCGCAAAGAAGAAGACCGCCGGTGCCAGCGCCGCGATGAAGCCGCCGACCAAGTCGGAAGTGGTAGGCTCCATTGCCGATGAAACCGGCCTGAGCAAGAAGGAAGTCAATGCCGTGTTCGAAGCACTCGGCAAGGTCATGAAGAAGAATCTGGGTGGGCGCGGTCCCGGCCTGTTCACGGTTCCCGGCCTGATGAAGGTCAAGGTGATCCGCAAGCCGGCAACGAAGGCGCGCAAGGGCATCAACCCGTTCACCGGCGAAGAGACGGTTTTCAAGGCGAAGCCGGCACGCAAGGTCGTGAAGGTTCTGCCGCTGAAGGGTCTGAAGGACATGGTCTGAGGCGCGAGCCTCGACCGGCGCCAGGACATGAACCCTGGCGATGAAGAACCGGGGCCTCAGCCCCGGTTTTTCTTTTGCGCTTCCAGCTTGTGGCGAATGAATTCGCCGTGCGGCACATAGAGCAGTTCCGCGATCCTGCGTACAAGGTGTTCTTCCCAGGCGTTGACCTTGCCGTCCGCGTAAACGACATCCCACAGCATGCCGACAAGCGCGCCGCGTTCGGTCTCGTCGAGCGCGTCCGTCAGCTGCCGCGTGAATCCCTGCAGCGCGACGGAATGATCGAGCCTGGTGCGCGCGTGCTGCACGAGCGCCGCCGATTCTTCGTCCGAAAGATCGAAGCGTTCGCGCAGCAGCCGTTCGACGACCTGCATTTCCGCGCCGTCCTCGTCGTGATCGGCGCGTGCCGCGTCGATGAGCAGCACGGCGCAGGCAATGCGCACGTCGTGCACGAGATCCGCCTCGACCTGGACGGTGTCTCCAAGCGTGTTTCGAAGAATCGACTTGAGTCGTCCCAGCATGT
>CAZRFE010000005.1:35993-65605 GCA_964599565.1 uncultured Gammaproteobacteria bacterium | reverse complement strand
GCAACCTTGTTCAGCATCGTTCCCTGGTGCTGCGGGTGTGGATGACAGACAACGGCGATGGCGGCAGGTTCCGTCATGTCCGGCGGAACTTCGAGGATGGCTTCGAGCGGGCCGGCCGGACCGTCGATGAAAAGTCTTTCCATTTCGGGCGCGGACATCATTGCTCCTCGTCGGGCACGGTTTCGCTCAGCGTCTTCTGCAGCGATGCGGTCTTCGGTGGGCCGAAGCTGATCACGGTGTCGCCGGCGCGGGGTTCGAATCTTCGCTGCGGCGTATGCACGGCGATTTCACCATCGTCGCTCACGTTCATGATGTGCAGCGTTCCCTCGGCGCACTCCTGCTGGTACTCCTCCCAGCCGTAACTCTCGGTAAGCGGCGTCCTGTGGAATTTCCAGCCGGCGGCCAGGTGCGTCCACAGATCCTCGTACACCGCGTGTTCGCCGAATGCCGCCTGCCCGCGCATGGTGCGCACGAGACCGCGCGGATCGTCGTCATCGGCTGCGTACATCGGCAGCTGGTACACCTTGCTGCGATCCAGCTCGCCGGCGAACGCCGTGCAGATCAACGCGTTGTAGGCGTCGTTGCTCGTGAGCGCGAGCAGTGTGCCGACGTCGTTCAGTTCCAGCGACTGCTCCGCGTTTTCCGAGAGCAGCTCGCCGTAGTAGACGGGGATGCCCGCAAGCCGCGCTTCGCGCAGGCGATGCCACGACGTGTCGACGAGCAGCACGCCGATGTCGAGCGACTTGAGCGTGCGCGCGAATTCCGTGCTCCATGGCGATGCGCCGACCAGCAGCACGCGATTGCGATTCGGCGCGGCGAGTTTCAGTGCGCGCGACAGCGGACCGAGCGTGAAGCTGTGCGCAAGCACGGTCGCGAAGACGAGCGAGAAGATGAGCGGCACGAGCATGTCGCCGTCCGCGTACCCGGCGTCCGCAAGCGCAGGGCCGAACAGGCCGCCGACGGCTGCGGCGACGATGCCGCGCGGCGCGATCCAGCCGACGAGCAGGCGGTCACGCCAGTCGAGGCCGGCGCCGATCGTCGCAAGCCAGACGGTGAGCGGCCGCACGATGAGCATGACAACGGCGATCAGTGCCGCGACACGCCAGTCGACGCGCGCAATCACCGCCGGCTGCAGGTCCGCCGTCAGTACGATGAACACCGCGGAAACCAGCAGGATGGTGATGTACTCCTTGAAGCGGCGCATTTCCTGGATGCTGGGCAATCCCATGTTGCCCATCACGATGCCGAGCACCGTCACCGCGAGCAGGCCCGCTTCATGCTGCGCCTGGTTCGCGGCGACATAAACGCACAGAACAAGCGCGAGCGTCACGGGCGGCTTGAGATAGTCCGGCACGCCGCCGCGACGAAACGCCTTGCCGATGAGCCAGCCCGGAACGCTGCCGAGCAGTCCGCCGAACAGGATCGCGCGACCGAGCCCGGCGAGCGTTTCATCAAGTGCGCCGCCCGCACCGCGATAGATGAAGTACTGGAACACCAGCACGGCGAGCAGCGCACCGATGGGATCGTTGATGATGCCTTCCCACTTGAGATACGACGCCGTACGCCGGTTGAGCATCGCGTGGCGCAACATCGGCATGATCACCGTCGGACCGGTCACCACGATGATGGCGCCGAACACGAGCGCCACCGGCCAGGCAATGCCGCCGATGTAATGGGCGGCAAGCGTGCCGAACAGCCACGCCAGCGGCACACCGAGGTACACGAGCCGGCGAACGCCGGATGCCGCCTGGCGCAGTTCATGAAACTGGAGGCTCAGCCCGCCGGTGAAGAGGATGACGGCAACGCACAGGCTGACGACGGGCCGCAGGAAATCGCCGAAGTCTTCGCCCGGTGAAATCAATCCCGAGATCGGACCGGCGAAAATGCCGAACGCAAGCAGCAGCACGATGGCCGGCAACCGCACGCGCCATGCAACCCATTGCGCGAGCAGGCCGAGCCCGATGACGATCGCGATCGAGTAGGCAGCGTCGTGACCCAAGATGTTCTCCGTGCGCAAGTCGCAGCGCGCTTGCACGCTCGCTCGCCGGGCAGTGCTAGTACGGCATGGGCCGGCGGTCGGAAACGCGGATCAGGCCGCGCACATGACGATACATCCACCACAGCCAGATGCCGCAGCCAAGCAGCGCCGCGAGCGGAATGCCGAGTATCGTGATCCACAGCAGCCACGTAAGCACCGTCCAGCCCAGCGCCCACCAGAACGTGCGGATCATCCAGTCATGGTGGCTGCGTGCGTCCGCTGCAACGTCGTCGCGCAGGACATAGTTCATGACAAGTCCGACGATGCTCGGCAGTGCAAGCACCGCACCCAGCAGGTGAAGCACGTAGGTGACGATCACCCACAGGCGCTGCTCGCCATCTGCTGCAACGGTTTCGGTGTCGGTCATGAGTGACTCCATGGTGAACCGGTTTGATGCCATTGTAGCAGCGCGCGCTCCGGCGCCGGGAAGCGCTGCGCGCGCATGCTAGACTCGAACTGTGCTTCACCGGAACGGGAGACGGCCATGCATCTCCAGATCGACGGCATCCGCCACGGCGAAAGGATTCCCGCGCGCTTTGCGTTCGCGAAACCGGACGCGAAAAACCATGTCACCTTCAGCGACAACCGCAACCCGCGGCTGCGCTGGTCGGGTGTGCCGGAAGGCACGCGCAGCCTCGTGCTGATCTGCGTCGATGGCGACGCGCCAACCGTGCGCGATGACGTGAATCGCGACGACCGCGAAGTACCGGCGAAACTTCGCCGCGGCGACTTCTATCACTGGGTGGTCGTCGACATTCCGCCGGACATGAAGGAGATAGCGGAAGGCGTCTGCGCCGACGGCGTGGTCCCGCACGGCAAGGACGACACCATCGGCCCGGACGGTGCGCGCCAGGGATTGAACGACTACACCGACTGGTTCGAAGGCGATGACGACATGGAAGGTGAATACGTCGGCTACGACGGGCCGTGCCCGCCGTGGAACGACAGCATCGTGCATCACTATCACTTCCGGCTCTATGCAACCAATCTTGACCGCTGCCCGGTCGACGGCGCATTTCGCGGCAAGGATGTGGAGCGTGCGATCGAAGGCCATGTGCTGGCCGAAACCGAAGTGACAGGAACCTACGCGCTGAACCCGCGTCTTCTCAAGTGATCGCCGGGAGCGCACGCGCTCCCGGCTCACCCGTTCACGGCAACTCGAAGCGAATCACCTGGCGCGTGCGTACCGGCACGGTGACGCCGTTCTCGCGTTTCGGCGTGAACTGCCAGCGCAGCACGGCCCGCACTGCACTCTGCTCGAACACGCCGCGCGGATTCGCGCGAATCACTTCGACATCCGCCACGCTGCCGTCCGCACGCACGGTGAATTCCACTTCGACTTCTCCCTCGACGCCGTTTCGCAACGCGCCGGCGGGATACTGCGGCTCAACAGCCGAACGCAGGCCGGGTCCGCCATCCACAGCGCGCCTGCCGATGTCGATGTCTATCGATGCGATGGCGCCATCACCGCGAGGGAACATCGAAGGAATGCGCGCGGGAACGGGACGCACGGTATGCGTCTCGGGAGGATCTACCGTGATGTCCGGCGTCGCGACAAGCTCCGGTTTGGGCGGCACCTCGCGTGGCGTGCGGTCGATGACATCCGGCGGCCGGCTTTCGAAAACGGAATCAAGATGGATGATGGGCGTCGGCTGCACCACGTGTTCGTGATCGCCGGCAACGAGCTGCACCTGGAATGCGAACAGCAGGATGGCAACCACAACACCGCCAAGGAATCCTGTGAAGTAGCGCATGGCGAGTCCTCCGTGCAGCGCCTTCGCGCCGCGCGAAGGCTCTTACCTTGACTCTAGTCCAGGATTGCGGAGTTCGCTCGCGCTCACGCTGAATTCCACGATCTCCGTCGCGCGGCGCGGCACGGCTTCGCCATCGTCGTTGTATGCGGGCGCGTGCATGCTGCGGCTGACGCGCGCGATCGCCTGCTGTTCGTAGACGCCGGACGGTGCGGCACCGATCACGTGCACATCGCTCACCGAACCGTCCGGATTGATGATGTATTCGACATGCACGAAACCCGTGATCTGCCGTTCGGGTACGAGCGGCGGCGGGGGCGGCGTCCTCGGTTCTTCGGTCGCGTGCTTCTCGCGCTCCTTGCGAACAGCCTCTGCAAGCCGCGGATTGTCCGCAAGATTCACGACCTTCATCTGCTGCAGGTCCGCGAGCATCGGATCTTCCTCGCGCGGCTGGTAGAAGCGGATTCCCGCGCCGACAACCGTGATGACCAGCACCGCGGCAACGATGGCGGAGGCAAGGAAACGGAACAACGCATTGTGCAGAATGCTTTTCATGATCACCTGGAATTTCGCGATGGGTTGAACCGACAGCGAGGCCGGATGCACACGCGCCGGTCCTGCCTGCCCTTCTTTTCAATCTTCATGACGTGAAACAAGCCGACCCAGCGTCACGCAGCTGAAGATACATTCCTGACCGGTGACGCTTGGACGAACATTGTCCAGACAAGTTCCGGAACACGCCTCGTCCGCAATCCAGCGCAAACGCAGTGCATCAACGAAAATCACCTGCACGCAATGCACGCGCAAGCGCTGCAACACCGAGCAACAACAAAAGCCACGCCAGCGTACCACCGCCACCGCCGTTGCTGCGCACGCGCTTCACCTGCAGCACGGCTTCGTCGAGGTTGTCAGCGGGGAATGCGTCAATGGCGTCCGGGTACGCCATCGCGATAACGCGCATCGCGCCGGCGGATGATGACGACACGGTGAAATCGAACCTGTCTTCCGTACCCGCATCCAGCGCTTCGCTGCGGCATTCCAGCACGCGGCCGCTTGCTGCATCTTCACATGTCCATCCCGCAGGTTCCTCGACCATGCCGAATGTCGCACCCGCAGGCAGATGCAGCGTGAGCAGCGTGTCGTTCGCACCCACCGCAGCGCCGACATTCACAAGAACATTGCCATCGACCGCTTCCGCGGATTCCGCCTCGCTCGCATCGAGCGACAGCGTGATCGTGACATCGGGCGTTGCGGCATCATCCGGCATTGTCGCGCGCACGATGTACAGGCCTTCGCTGATGTCGGAGAACACGGCAATGCCGCTCGGGAAAAGATAGTTGCTCCACGTGCCATAGAAATCCACATGATCGCTCGGCTGCGGATCGAAGTACGCAGCCTCCACCGGATGCAGCGGATCGAGAATGTCGAGGATGCGCAGTCCGGCCGCGTAATTGCTCTGGTACAGCCAGCGCCCGTGCACGTAGTTGTTGTGATCGATCGCAAGCGTTGGCGCCAGGTAGTCGGCGGCCAGCACCGGCGCATTGACGTCGCTCACATCAAACACGCGCAGATGCGTGCGCGTACCGCTGCTGCGCTCGTCCAGCTCGTCGTTGAGAAAGAAGTAGCGCTGGTCGTCGGACAGCCAGCCCTGGTGCGTGTAGCCGGACTGCGCGTACGCGGTACGCGACAGCATGACAGGGTCCGCTGCATCCGTGACATTCCAGATCGTGAGCGAGTCTTCGTTGCTTGCAAAGCAGATCTCGCTGCCCGGTGCGATGTCGGAATCCACGGCGCCATCGTGCACGACGCACTGCACATCGTGCGTGTAGCCGTCGCCGTCCACCTCGCCGATGAATCCGGGATTCATGCGATCGGCGAGGTCGAGGATGTGAAGGCCGCCCGCCCGGCCGTTGCCATCATGGCCAACGACGTAGGCGCGCGCCGTATCTTCATTGATGAAAATGTTGTGCGCATGGCCGATGCCATCGTAGTACCCGTAATAGGGCTGGCTGACGTCGGCGTGAAAATCCGCCGGCGCATCGCCGTCAACGGAACGCAGCGCGTGCAGATCGAAAATCTGCACGCCGTGTCCGCCGGCTTCGCTCACGATGTATGCGTAATGGTCGAGGACCTTGATATCCCGCCATGCCGAATCGCTGCCGCAGGCGTCGTCATGGCAGTTCTTGTGTACATGGCGCTTCGAGACGGGCTTGTCCAGGCTGCTGCGACCATCACTGGCCGCGAGCCGTCCGAGAAACTCAGGCGTGCCGTCATCACGAATCCGTACGAACGCCGTGCCGTTCTGCATGCCGATGATCGCGTATGCGTTGTCGCTCGGGCTGTCCGGATCCACCCAGCCCCAGATGTCGTTCAGCACCTCACCGGTGCCGTTCATCGCTTCCGGCGCAAGATGCGCGATGAATTCAATATGGCTGCACGCGTATCCCGCGGACTCGCCGCCCACGCAGGGCGAGGCCTGCGCGGGCGGAAGCACCGTGATCGCCACGAAGGCGGCTGCCAGCAACATGAGCCTGTTCATGATGATGTCCTTTCTCCCTGCTTCATTCTTCCTTGCGAAAATCCAGCGCCGCGGAGTTGATGCAGAAACGCAGCCCGCCGGCTTCCTGCGGCCCGTCGGGAAACACGTGGCCGAGATGCGAATCGCATGCCGCGCACAGGACTTCGACGCGGCGCATGCCGTGGCTGCTGTCCTCGCGCGTGGTCACATTGTCCGCATCGACCGGCCGCGTGAAGCTCGGCCAGCCGGAGCCCGAGTCGAACTTCCGATCGGAATCGAACAACGGGGTTCCGCAGGCCACGCAGCGATAGATTCCGTTCTCGTGATGATCGTTGTAACGACCGGTGAACGCGCGCTCCGTCGCGCCCTTGCGCGCCACCGCATACTGCTCCGGCGAAAGCGCCGTGCGCCACTCCTCGTCGGTTTTCTCGATTCGCCTGACCATCTCGCATCTCCTCGCGATCTTCTCGCATCTCGCACGGCGCCGTACGCCGCCTGGAGCGCCAGGGCCCCCTGCCCACCGGGGCGGCAGGCGAGCGGGAATTCTGGTATTTTATGCGGCCTTTGACACGCTCGACATCTTGCACGGAGACATCACGGACATGAAGAAAGCAGCGCTGATCACGGGCCTCGCGCTGGCAGGCCTGCTGGCAGTCCCGGCCGCACTGGCGGCGGGCGACGCGGAAGCGGGCAGCACGAAGGCGGAAACCTGTTTCGGTTGCCACGGCGTGCCGAACTATGCGAACGCCTATCCGGCCTACACCGTGCCCAAGCTCGGCGGCCAGCACGCGGAGCGCATCGTTGCGGCGCTGCAGGCATACCGCAGCGGTGCACGCCAGCACCCGACAATGTCCGCCCAGGCATCTTCGCTCTCCGACCAGGACATCCAGGATATCGCCGCGTTCCTGGCGTCGTTCGAACGCAACGGCACGCCCGAAGAGCACGGCGGCGGCGACGCTGCCGCGGGCAAGGAGAAGGCGGCGACCTGCGCAGGCTGTCATGGTGCCGACGGACAGAGCCCGAACGCGATGTATCCCGTGCTGGCGAGCCAGTATGCCGACTACCTCGTGCACGCGCTGGAAAGCTACCAGTCAGGACAGCGCAAGGATCCGATCATGAGCACGTTCGCCGCTGCGCTGACGGAAGAGGACATACGCGATCTCGCGGCGTGGTTCGCGTCGCAGCAGGGCGGTGTGGCGGTGCTTGAAAAGAATTGAGCGCCCGCAGTATTGAAAGAAAAAGCCCCGCCGTCGCGGGGCTTTTTCTTTAACAGCGTCAGCGTATCTCGACGCGGACTTCACCGACGTTCACTGTTGCGGTGACGTCGTCTTCACCGCCGGCGTCATGGGTGATGCCCGCGCCGAGCCAGCCCTCGCCCCGCCCGGTGTCACGGCCATCGATTCGCAGGCGCGCATCGCCGATGTTGCTTTCGAGATCGAACTCGCCCGGCGTCTTCGTGGCGCTGCGGATATCCACCTCGCCGACATTCACTTCCGCGTCGATGTCGCCGCCAGTGACGTCGATTTCCAGTTCGCCGACGTTGACCTCGGCCTCGACGCCACCACCGGTGCCGATCAGGCTCATTTCACCCACGTTGAGTTCCACGTTGAGCGCCATGCGCGTCGGCACGCGGATTTCCCAGTGTTCCTCGAGATCGCCGTCGTCATGGCGCGACTCCTCGTAATTCAGGCGCACGCGCAGCACGTCACCATCGACATCGTGCTCCAGCTTCGCCTCTTCCAGACGCTCGGCCAGTTTTTTCTCCGAACCAAACCAGTCATCGTCGGACGGTTCCAGCCGGACGCGCACTTCAACGGCGTCGACATCGGCGGCACGAATGTCGATCGAACCGACATTGCCTTCCAGGTCGAGCTGCTTGATGTCTTCGGCCGGCACATCCAGCGAGAAATCCCGCGTGTTCTCGGCCATTGCGCCAGACGAGAGCAATGCAAATGCTGCAAGCATGAAAATCTTCATCGTGATTCCTCCAGATTTGTGGACGTCTTCGTCTTTGATGCGCTGACGCAGGCAAGGGTTTGACTGTCCCGCTTGTGTTTTGCCTCATGGCTGGTAAAGTACGCGCCGTACGACAAAGGCAAATCCGTCGAAAGGCGGAGACGCAAAGTCACCGGTCTAAGGGGTGCAAGCCCTATGACAGCGGGATTACCGAAACAACCTTGCTCTTCCCGGCTTTCCCCCTAACTGGCCGGACGTTTCGGTTACCCCCGATTCTCGCTGCCAGGCTTGCACCCCGTTTTATTCCTCGCCGTTCCGGTGATCCGCACGCAGATCCTTGAGCAACAGGTTCAGCGCGTTCACCGAAAGCTGTATCTCGCGGAACGAAAACGCAAGCGACACCAGCAGCAGCACCAGCGACACACCGAACAGGACCTTCGCAGCGTCCTGCCAGCCAACGTAGATCACGATCATGCTGAGCACGCACAGGAGCAGGCTGCTGATGCCGAGCGCCTGCATGTTGCGGATGATGCGCACGCGCTGGCGCAGACTGTCGATCTGGCCGAGCACGTTGTCCGACGGCTGGCTCTCGTATTTCGCGTGCAGGCTGCGAATTGCATTCGCAATCGCGAGAAAGCGATTGGTGTAGGCGAGCAGCAGCAGGGAAATCGTCGGGAACAGCAGCGCCGGCGTGGTGAGGGTGAGTTCCATGTGCCCGACCTGGAAAAGAAAAACCGGCATGCATGATGCCGGTTTTTCGGGAAACATGCAGGAGCGCCTCGCCGCGGCGAAAGCGCGCCTGCACCAGCACTACCAGATGGCGACGCGCTCGCTCTCCGGCAGATACATTCCATCCCCTTCCTTCACGCCGAAGGCCTCGTAGAACTGCGGCATGTTGCGCACCACGCCGTTGGCGCGGAACTCGGACGGCGAGTGCGGATCCGTCTTCAGACGGTTGACGAGTTCCTCCTCGCGGTACTTGCGCTGCCACACCTGTGCCCAGCCGAGGAAGAAGCGCTGATCGCCTGTCAGGTCGTCGATGACCGGTGCCGGCTCCCCGTTCAACGAACGCTGGTAGGCCTTGTACGCGATCGTCAGGCCCGACAGGTCGCCGATGTTCTCGCCGAGCGTGAGGTCGCCATTGACGTGCATGCCATCGATCGGGCTGAACTCGCTGTACTGCGCGGACAATGCCTTGCCACGCGCGTTGAACTCGACGAGATCCTGCTCGGTGAACCAGTTGCGCAGATTGCCGTCGCCGTCGTAGTCCGCGCCGGAATCATCGAAACCGTGGCTGATTTCATGACCGATGACGCCGCCGATCGCGCCGTAGTTCACGGCATCGTCCGCTTCCATGTTGAAGAACGGCGGCTGCAGGATCGCGGCCGGGAACGCGATCTCGTTCGTCGTCGGGTTGTAATAGGCGTTGACCGTCTGCGGCGTCATGAACCACTCGCTCTTGTCGACGGGCTTGCCGAGCTTGGCAAGCTCGCGCGCATTCTCGACTTCACGCGAACGGATCACGTTGCCGACGAGATCGCCTTCGACCACTTCGAGCGCGGAGTAGTCCTTCCACTTGTCCGGGTAACCGATCTTCACCGTGAACTTCGAGAGTTTCTCGTGCGCGGCCTTCTTCGTTTCCGGCCCCATCCACTCGAGCTCGTCGATGCCGGCATCGAACGCGGCGAGCAGGTTGTCGACGAGATCGACCATGCGCGCCTTCGCTTCCGGCGAGAAGTGCCGCTCGACGTAGAGCTTGCCGACGACTTCGCCAAGCGCGCCTTCGACGGCGGAAACGCCACGCTTCCAGCGCGGACGGTTTTCCTGGATGCCGCGCAGCGTCTTGCCGTAGAAGTCGAAGCTCGCATCAACGAACTCGCCAGACAGCAGCGGCGCGAAATTGCTGATGGTGTGGAAGCTCATATAATCCTTCCACGTGTCCACCGGCACCTCGCGGAACATGCTCGCGAATGCCTCGAAATAGCTCGGCTGCGAAACGATCACGTCCGCCGCCTTGCCGGCGCCGGAAAGCTCCAGGAACTGCGCCCAGTCGAAACCGCCGAACTGCGCGCCCAGGTCCGCGACGGCGACCTTGTTGTAGGT
Organism: uncultured Gammaproteobacteria bacterium; assembly: GCA_964599565.1. Lineage (GTDB taxonomy): Bacteria > Pseudomonadota > Gammaproteobacteria > Natronospirales > JAJUFS01 > JAJUFS01. The sequence continues at coordinate 55,239 of CAZRFE010000005.1, read as the reverse complement.
CTTGTTGTCGTCGCGGTTCTCGACGTTCGTCCAGTGGTTCTCGGCGATGCGCGTTTCCAGCGCGAGAATGCGCTCCGCGGCATCGCGCGCATTTTCGTGACCGATCTTCGTCAGCATGGTCTCGACATAGTCGACGTATGCAGCGCGCAGGTCGCTGAACTTCTGGTCATCGGAGAGGTAGTAATCGCGGTCCGGCATGCCGAGCCCGTTCTGCCAGAGAATCAGCGCGTACTGCGTGGAGTTCTTGGCGTCGGCACCGACGAAACCCGCCACCGGAACGTCGACGCCCAGCGTGAACATCTCGGCCATGTGCGCGAGCACCTGCTCGTGATCGGCGATCGCTGCGATGGCGTCGAGCTGCGGCTTCACAGGCTTCATGCCCAGCGCTTCAACCGCCGTTTCATCCATGAATGTCGAATAGAAATCGCCGACCTTCTGCGTGTCCGTGCCCGCCGCCGCGTTCGCGGCCGCCGCTTCCTCGATGATCTGGCGCAACTGCACTTCCGCGTTGTCGGCCAGCACATTGAAGGAGCCGTAGTTGGACTTGTCCGCCGGAATCTCCGTGCGCGCGAGCCAGCCACCGTTCACATAGCGGAAGAAATCATCCTGCGGCCGCACGCTCGTGTCGAAATTGGACTTGTCGATACCCGAAACCAGCGGCTTCTGCTCGACAGTCTTCGCATCCGCAGCCGGTTCGCCCTGTTGTCCGCAGGCCGCGAGCAGGGCCGTCATGCCGGCGGCCATGATCGTTGCACGGACCGCAGCGCCGGCTGCACCGTTCAGTTTCTTCATTTCAGGTCCCCTAGATGTTGGTTTGCACCACACGTGGCCGCGTGATGGTAGCACCACGCAGCCGTACGACAGGCAGCTTCGACAGCGCGAAGGCCCGCAGGTTCAGGAAAATCAGGAAGATCCGCCGCGATCGGACTGCAGGTCGCGAAGCAGGTTCAGTGCCGCAAGGCGGAAACGCGCGGGCAGGCGACGGTACAGCATCAGGAGTTCCCGCTGATCGGCCGGCAGGTCGGCGGGCGCGGCAGGGCCGGGCTCGACAATCGCGATGCCGGCGTTCCCCTTCCCCGTGGCCAGCCACTCGAAACTGACGCCGAGCAGTCCTGCCAGCTGTTCCAGGCGTTCGCGCCGCGGCGCCGTGCCGTGGTCGGATTCCCACTGGCTGCACGCGCTTCGTGTCACGCCGAGCAGGCGCGCCAGTTCCGTCTGCGAGACGCCCGCCTGCTCGCGGGCTTCGCGGATTCGATCATGTATGCCCATGGCTTTCAGTTTAGGCGGACTAACCAGGAACGGAAAGGCATCACGGCGTGGATGATTTTCCCTGCTGTGAGGCGTGTGGCAGACACAAGCCATACATCCGTTATGCTCGTGTTTGCGCCCCAGTTCCGGAGATTCGCCATGTATCGCCTGTCCGTTGCCTGCCTGCCCCTTGTCCTCGGTCTCGCCGCGTGTTCCTGGGTCACGCTTGAGAAAGGCGCGGGCGAGATCCTCGTCCTTCCGCCCGAACGGCTGACAGCCAGCTGCGAATCCCTCGGCAAGGTGAGCGTCAGCGTCCTCGACAAGGTCGGCGTGCTGGAACGCCATGACGAGGAAGTCGTCGAGGACCTGCACGTGCTTGCGCGCAATCACGCGGCGAAACTCGGCGGCGACACCGTCGTGCCGCTGGGTCCGGTCAAGGACGGCGCGCGCCGCTACGAGATTCATCGCTGCCTGGATGACGCTGCGGTCACGAAACCGGTTGACGGGGGCAACGACCCGAACGTGGAAGTCGTCCCCTACACCGAGGGAGACTGACGGCTAGCGTTGCTCGAGCACCTGCCTCAGCAACTCCGCATCCGTGCGATGCGCGAGTTTCAGCAACGGCGCGAGACGCCCTACGAGCTCACGGAGTTGCGCTTTCACCGGCTCCTCGCGCCCTTCGGCAAGCAGTTTCAGCGCCGCGCCAAGTTCAAGCGGACGTGATTCCCCGCCGCCCGCAGCACGCGTCGTCGCACTGACGACAATCGACCCCGGCCCCTGGCGTTCTGCGTCACGGGCGGCTTCCTGCGCATCACTGATGATGGTTTCGACACTGGCATCAGGGAAAAGCGAGGGCGCGGTGATGCCGATGCTCAGCGTCAGCGGCACTTCCCAGCCGGCCCGCTTGCCGGCCGCTGCGACCGTTGCCTGGATGCGTCTTGCGAGCTTGCGCGCGCCCTCGACGTCGCAGACAGGGCTGATGATGCCGAAATGCACCGCTTCCGTGCGCGCCGCGGTGTCCTCGTTGCGGATGCACGCCTTGATGACGGCGCCGAGTTCACGCATGCGGCGCAGGAACGTGTCCTTGCCGATCTGCTTCACCACGCCCTTCAGGTCATCGATGTGCAGCCGCAGCACGGACAGCGGCTGGGCGTGGCGGACGGCGAAGGAGCGCGCTTCGTTCAGCTTGTCGTGGAAATGCTGTTCGTTGCCGAGCCGCGTGAGCCTGTCGATCGTCGTGTAGGCCGCAAGTTCGCGTCGCTCGCGCTGCGCGCTGGCGTGCGAACGCGCACGTGCCAGCAGGTCGATGCGATTGAATGGCTTGGTGATGAAATCCGTCGCGCCGCGGGCGAGCGCGTCCTCGCGCGCCTGGTCGGTCTCGTCGCCCGTGACGATGATCACTGGCAGCGAGCTGATGCCTTCCTCCGCGTGGCCGCGAATCTTCGCGAGCAGCGCCAGACCGTCCACGTACGGCATGCCGATGTCCGTGAACACCGCGCTGATGTCGTTCTGCTGCGCGATCTGGTCCCAGGCGTCCTGGCCGTCGACGGCGAGCAGCACGTCGAACTCCTCGCCCAGGATGCGGGCGGCGGAGGTGCGGATCACCTTGGAATCATCGGCAAGCAGGACGCGCGCACGGCCGTCGGCGCCTTTGTCGAGCGGTGGAACATCCGTCATTTCAGGACTCCGGGTCGGCGTCTTTCCCTTCGAAAGCACGCAACGAGTTGACAATAATCATAGCGCGTCGGGTGCGCGCAGCGCGCAAAATCGCCGTCCCGGGCAACGCGGAACAATTCCTGACCGTTCATCCGGAATTGTTGACCGTGCCGGTTCCTTCCCGGATCATCGCGGGCTTTGTGCGACCCTCAAGTGATCCTTCCGTACCCGAAGATGTACCAGAGTACCCTAGCCGGCCAGTTTCTTGACCTGCATCCGCGTCTTGCGGAACTCCTCGGCTATTCCTCTGCGGAAGAAGCGAAAACCGCGATCACCGACATCCGCCACCAGATCTACGCAACGCCCGATCACCGCGACCGCCTCCTTGAAACGCTCGACGCGCACGGCAACGTGCATCGGCTCGAAGCCGAGATCCTGCGCAAGGACGGCAGCCGGCTGTGGGTCGCCGAGTACGCGCGCGCGCTGCGCGATCCGAGCGGCCGCCTGCAGGGCGTCGAGGGCACGCTCGTCGACATCAGCGTGCTCAAGGCGCCGGCCGCGAACGATTCGCACGACGATTCCTACCGCGACTTCTTCGAGAATTCCGTCATCGGCATGTACCGGAGCACGGCGGACGGTCATTTCATCGAGGCGAACGCCGCGCTGGCCGACCTGCTCGGCTACCGCGACGTCACCGATCTCCTGAGCTGCGTGGCCGATATCTTCGAGCTGTATCTCGAAACCCGCCAGCGCGACGAATTGCTCGAAAGCCTGTCCGGATCGGCCGGCGCGCATGTCGAGTATCCGCTGCGACGCCGGGACGGCAGCATCGTGTGGGTGCTCGAGCACGGTCGCGCGGTCCGCGACACCGACGGCACCGTGCGCTACTACGAGGGCGCGCTGCAGGACGTCACCGCGCGACGCCTGGCTGAATCCGCGCTGCGCCAGTCCGAACAGCGCTACCGCGCGCTGGTCGACAACAGCCATGTCGGCGTGTTCGTGAACCGCAACGGCATTTATACGTACGTGAACGCCGCGTTCGCGAAGATGACGGGCTACACCGAGCACGAACTCGTCGGCCGCAGCTTCCGCGACATCCACGCGCCGGAAGCCTTGTCCGACGCCGATGGCCGCTTCGAGCAGTGCGAGTGCGACTCGCCGGAATCGTTTGAAACGACGCTGCTCCACCGCGACGGCCAGCAACGCGTCGAAGTCATCGTGACCACCAGCCTGCTGGAACAGGAAGACGGCGTACCGGTATCCACCGGCACCGTGATGGACATCCGCGAACAGAAACGCATCGAGCGCCGGCTGCGGCACAACGCCACGCACGATCCGCTGACCGAGCTTCCGAACCGCCTCCTGTTCCTCGAACGGCTGAAACGCGCGATGCGCCGCGGCCGCATCGACGGCCGTCACGACTACGCCGTGTGCTTCCTCGATCTCGACGGCTTCAAGGTCGTCAACGATTCGCTCGGCCACGTTGTCGGCGACGAGCTTCTGCGCGCCATCGCGCGCCGCATCCGCGACTGCCTGCAACCGTGGGATGTCGTGAGCCGGCACGGCGGCGACGAATTCACGCTGCTGCTCGAACAGGTCCCCACGCCGGAAGTCGCGATGCATACCGCACACCGCATCCGCGACGCGCTCACGCATCCGTTCAGCGTCAACGGCACCGAGATCTTCACGAAGGCCAGCATCGGCATCGCCTTCGGCAGCGACGAATACGAATCGCCCGATGAACTGCTGCGCGACGCCGATACGGCGATGTACAGCGGCAAGGGCGGCACGGCCGGGATCGCGGTTTTCGACCGGCGCATGCACGACACCGCACGCTGGCGCCTGCAGCTGGAAACGGACTTGAGGCTCGCGCTTGACCGCCGCGAATTCGAACTGCATTACCAGCCGATCCGTGATCTGCGCGACCAGTCGGTTCTCGGCTTCGAAGCCCTGGTGCGGTGGCGCCATCCCCAGCTCGGCCTGCTGCTGCCTGGCGAATTTCTCGCCGTCGCCGAGGAAACCGGCCTCATCCTGCCGCTCGGGCAATGGGTGCTCGAGGAAGCATTGCGCCAGCTGGAAACCTGGCAGCAGACGCATCCTGCGCTTTTCATGAGCGTGAACATCGCGCATCGGCAGTTCCACCACCCGCAGCTCGAAAGCCAGGTGCGCAACCTGCTGCGCCGCTCGTCCATCGAGCCCGGCACACTGCATCTCGAGCTGACGGAATCGATATTCATGGGCAATGCGCGCATGGCCGCCGACCGGCTGGAAAAACTGCGCGCGCTGAACCTGCGCTTGCTGCTCGATGACTTCGGTACGGGCTATTCGTCGTTCGCGCATCTCAACCGCTACCCGCTCGACACGCTCAAGATCGATCGCTCGTTTGTCGCCGAGGCGGACCGTTCCCGGCGCGGCCAGCAGGTGCTGCGCTCGATCGTGGAACTCGCGCGCGCGATCGGCACGGACATCATCGCGGAAGGCGTGGAAGAACCGACGCAGCTCGCGAGACTGCGGCGTCTCGGCGTACGTCGTGGACAGGGCCGGCTGCTCGGCGCGCCGGCACCTGCGGATGAAGCGGCGGAATTCCTGTCGCGCCGTCCCGGGCGCGGCTGGCGACGCTGGTTCGCATTCAACGCGTCATGAATGAAAAAGCCCGGCAATGCCGGGCTTTTTTTTCAGGACTCGAAGTAGAACAATCCGAGCCCCGCGCGATGATGCTTCTTCCCCGGTCGCTTCGTCTTGTCTTCGCGCTCGGAAATGAAGTGATGCGCCTTGCGCGAAAGGTTCTCGATTTCCTTGCGCAGGTACGTGCGCACCTCGGGCAGCGCGCTTTCCGGCAGGCGCAGCGAGAACGCCTGGCGGAACGGAAAGCCTTCGCCTTCCTTCGCGTGATTGCGCGCGTTGTGATCCAGCGTCTCGAGCGCATCGCCCGCGAGATGCTCGAACAGCTCGATGCCTGCCTGCGAGTCGAGCGCGGGAAAATACGCGAAGCGTTTCAGGCGCACGCTGTCGGCATCGATGATTTCCACGGCGCCGCAGCGGCGCAGTTCGTCAAGCACGGCACGCGGCGGAACGTCGCCGCTGTAAAGCCGCACCAGGTGATGGAACGAGCCGTTGCCGCCCTTGATCGGCAGGAGTTTCGGCTTGTCCTTCTTCTCGCAGAACAGCGGATTCTCGGTCCATCCCGTCAGCACGCGCGCCGCCCGGTTCAGCGGCTGGATTTCCTCGAGTTCTTCCGGTCCGCGCACTTCCATCAGGCGCAGCACTTCCTTGCGCGACAGGCCGGTGATCACGGCCGCGCGCGACTTGAACTGCTTGGAACGGCTCTTCAGCGCGAATTCGCTGTCCTTCATCGCGACATCGACATACACCCAGCGCGCGATCTCCGTGAATTCCTGGCAGGACATGCCGTGACGAAGAAGGACGCGAATCAGCGGGCGCAGGATGCGCACCGACATGCGCACCAGCTTGCGCTTGATGTCTAGCTGGAAACTGTCCGGGGCAAACGCGATCGACATGGGTGTCACCTTCGGCACGGGTCTCGTGGGACGGCCTTGAGGAACAAGGCGGCTAGTTTTCGTGAGAGGAGGACGAGTGTCAAAAGTTCACGTTCCGCATCACGGAATTGCATTTTTGTTGCCCAAAACCCGGAAAAATGAGGGAACGGTTTATCCACATCGCCCACTTTCGCGCGCGGCGCGCGTCGTCGTTCGCGCATGCGTTGGGATGCTGCCGCGGGTCTGCTATAAACGCCGCAGGCAATCATGCAGTAGTGCGAATGCGGCTGTCGTTACTTCTCATCACGGTCTTGGCCCTTGCTGGCTGCGTAAGCGCGCCGCCGCAGCACGTTGGCAATCTCTGCGAGATCTTCGACGAGTATCCCGACTGGTATGACTACGCGAAGGCGTCCGAGCAGCGCTGGGGCACGCCGGTCCACATCCAGATGGCGTTCGTGCACCAGGAGTCGCGCTTTGTCGGCGACGCGAAGCCGCCGATGGACTGGTTCCTTTTCATCCCGCTCGGCCGCGCATCGAGCGCGGAAGGCTACGCGCAGATCCAGGATCCCGCCTGGGAGGATTACACGGACGCAACCGGCGGGCTGTTCAAGTCGCGCACGGACATGGAAGACGCGCTGGATTTCATCGGCTGGTACAACAACATCAGCCGCAGCCGGCTCGGCATCTCGCTGTGGGACCCGAAGAATCTCTACCTTGCCTACCACGAAGGCCACGGCGGTTACTCACGCGGCAGTTATCGCAGCAAATCGTCGCTGCTCAAGGTGGCGGGCAAGGTGGATTACCGTGCGCGCGAATATGGCGCACAGCTGAAAAGCTGCGAGGAGCGCTTCCAGTGCCGCAAGTGGTACGAGTTCGGTCCGTTCTGCGACCAGTGAGGCTCAATCGGGCGCGCAGCTGAATCCCAGCTGTTCAAGACCGTCTGCGAGGTACTCCGCGATCTGCGGTGTCGCGAGCAGGTATTCCGCGGTGTGCGATGTCCACTGCTCGCCTGCCTGCTCGCGGACATCTTCCCATTCTTCCGCCGTGTAATCGCCGCGACCAAGCCACGTCAGCGCGACGAGTTCGATCTGCTGTCGCTGCTCGAGATCGTCGATCTCCGCCTTCAGCTGCTGATAGGTGAGATCGTCGGCGTGCGCGGCGAGTATCCGCATGGCGGCGTCGCTGTCGATCTCAGAGCCGCCGCTCGTGGCGGGAATGACCACGCCTTCCTGCGCCTGGAATTCCCTGGCGAGGTCGATGATGCGGCAGACGATGCCGGTGCTCACTTCGAGCATGCGAGGCGCCCTCGAAAGGATGGACGTCCATTCTGCAAGCGGCGTGCGCGCGAGAAAAAGGCGTATTTGCCTGTAGTTTTTTCAGCGTTCGTCGTCGAGCAGGCCGTGCTCGCGATGCCACTCGACTATGGAAAATGACGGGTACTCGTTGAAGCACGCATCGCCTTCGCCGGCGGGAACTTCCACCCACGATGCCTTCGAGCCGAGCATGATGTGCACGTGTGACGGCGGCGTCGGCAGCGGCGTATCGATGGCAGATGCAAACGGGTGCACGAGTTCCGGCCAGCGCGGATCGAACAGCCAGAGAAAGGAACCGCATTGGCTGCAGAAGCGCCGTTCCGCGCTGCTCGTCGAACCGTCGTCGAGCGTTGCGCGATACACCGCGATGTTTTCCTCTCCCTGCACCTTCATGCCCGCCGCATTTCCCATGAGATTGATCGCGTAGCCGCCAGCGCCCGCCGTCTTGCGGCAGATGGAGCAATGGCAGCGCATGCAGGGATAAGGCGCCGGGCTTTCGACGGTGAAATGCACGGCGCCGCAATGGCAGGAACCTTCAAGTTTCATTCCTCTCTCCCGCCAGAATTCCAAGTGCTGCAATGACGTGGCCAAGCTGCGCATCCGTTGGCTGCGTCGCGTCGATGCGAATGGCGTGCACCGGCCGTTCAAAACGTGCGGCGACACGATCAACCAGCGAGGCAGTACGGTCTGTGGCGGGATGATGTTCGTCGTCGCGCACGCGCTCGCGTGCGAGCGCTGCATCGCAGTCAAGCCACACGAGCCGCCACCTGGCACCCGCTGCATGTGCGGCGGACGCGAACCGTTCCCGCTCTTCCATCCGCGAGAAGGTCATGCCGTCGACGATGACCGATTCTGCGTTCGCAGCGTGCGCCGCAAGTTCGTCGCACAGCCGTGCAGCAAGTGCGCGCTTGTCCGCGTCCGAGTAACCGCCGCCATCGGCAAACACGCGCCGGCGCAGTTCATCGCGATCCAGTCGCATCCATCCGGTCGCAGCGGCGAGCGCGCGGGCGAGCGTGGACTTGCCGCTGCCCGGCAGTCCGCAGAGCGCGACAACAACGCAGCGCAATCACCAGCTCCCGGTGTTCGGCATCGACTGCCACGGTTCGCACGGCGGCAGTGAATCGCCCTTCTGCAGGAGTTCAATGGAGATGCCGTCCGGCGTGCGGATGAACGCCATGTGACCATCGCGCGGCGGACGGTTGATCGTGACACCGCCGTCCTGCAGCCGTTCGCACAATGCGTAGATGTCATCCACGCGATAGGCGAGATGACCGAAGTTGCGCCCGCCGGTGTACGCCTCGGAATCCCAGTTGTATGTGAGCTCGACCATCGGCGCGCGGCCGGTGCGCGCACGCTCGACATCGCCGGGTGCGGCGAGAAACACCAGCGTGTAGCGGCCCGCGGGATAGTCCTGCCGACTGACCTCGACGAATCCGAGCTTGTTGCAGAAAAAATCGAGCGAAGCTTCGAGATTGCTGATGCGCAGCATCGTATGCAGGTATTGCATGGAATCTCCGGTTCTGCCGCAACGAGTCCTGTCAGGGGGCAGGATGCGCAACTCCAAGGCATGAAACAAGAACGGAATTCCCGGGGTAATTCACGGTCGAACCGATTCAACAGATTGTGTCGAGCCGCCCGCCGTCGTAGCATCCGGCGGTCATATTCGCCCCGCTACGGCCTTGGAGGGGCGCACAGGAGACTGAAAATAATGAATATCTTTCGAACCAAGCCGGTCGAGGCGCATGGCGAAACGGAGTCCGGGCTGCGCAAGGTGCTCGGCCCCGTCGATCTCGTGCTGCTCGGCATCGGCGCCATCATCGGCGCAGGCATCTTCGTGCTGACAGGTCTTGCTGCGGCGAATCATGCAGGCCCAGCCGTCATTCTCTCGTTCGTCGTCGCGGGCACCGTGGTGAGCTTCGCCGCGCTGTCCTACGCGGAACTGGCGTCCTCCATCGGCGGTGCGGGCAGCGCGTACAGCTACGGCTATCACGGCCTTGGCGAGGGCATCGCCTGGGTGATCGGCTGGATGCTCATCCTGGAATACACCGTCGCCATCGCCGCGGTTTCCGTGGGCTGGTCCGGCTACGTCAACAACGCGCTGATGGCGATGGGCATCGGCCTGCCGGATGCGCTGACGCTGACACCGAGCGAAGGCGGCATGATCAACCTGCCGGCGCTTTTGATCATCCTCGGCCTCGGCACGCTGCTCGCCACCGGCGCGAAGGTAAGCGCGCAGTTCAACGCGATCATGGTGGTCGTGAAGGTCGCGGCGATCCTGCTGTTCATCGCTGTTGCGCTGTTCAATGTCGAGCCCGCCAACTGGACGCCGTTCATCCCCGAGCGTGGCGTGAATCCGCTCGGCGACATCTCCTACGGCTGGCAGGGCATCATGACGGGCGCCGCGAGCATCTTCTTCGCCTACATCGGCTTCGACGCGGTATCGACCGCGGCGGAAGAATCGCGCAATCCCGGCCGTGACCTGCCGATCGGCATCCTCGGCTCGCTGTTCGTGTGCACCACGCTCTACATGGTCGTGTCGCTGCTGCTGACGGGTGTCGTTCCCTACCAGGACCTCAACGTGCCGTCGCCGGTGTCGTCCGCGCTGCTGCAGGTCGGTGCGAAATGGGCATCGGGCATGATTGCCGTAGGTGCGATCGCGGGTCTTACGACCGTGATGCTGGTGCTGTACTTCGCGCTGACGCGCATCCTGTTCGCCATCTCGCGCGACGGCCTGCTGCCGCCGTTCTTCTCGCATGTGAACGAGAAGACCGGAAGCCCGGTCCGCGTGATCATCATCGCGGGCATCATCATGTCGCTCATTGCCGGCTTCGCGCCGCTGAACGAAATCGTCGAGCTGACGAACATCGGCACGCTGGGCGCGTTCATGGTGGTGTGCGCGGGTGTCGCCGTACTGCGCGTCACGAAGCCGGACATGCATCGTCCGTTCCGCACGCCGTTCAGCCCGGTGATACCGATACTCGGCATCCTCGGCTGCATCTACCTGATCATGAACCTGAGCCCGCACACCTGGACGCGTTTCTCGATCTGGATGGCCGCAGGCATCATCATCTACTTCGCGTACTCGTACCGTCACAGCCGTCTTGGCGGCAACGGCAACGGCAATGGCACGCAGCCTGCGCGCGCGCCACTCGACTGACCGCCGCGCGAAACAGGAAAAAGGCCCGCGAATTCGCGGGCCTTTTTCTTTGCAGATGGTTCAGCATCTGCAGGTGCTGTCGATCAACCGGCGTCCCGGCGATGCCGCACCCTGATCATCAGATGCCATCGACCGTATTCCCGGCGGCAGCAGACAACCAGGGAATGTGACGCAGCGGTGTGCGCTGAAACGCGCGCCGGCGCCGCAGATGCATCTGCCACAGCACGCAGTCGGCGCGCGCCAGCGTTCGTCGCTGTGCGAGCAGCCACGGATCCGCGCGCCTGCCGGGCAATGGCGCCGAAGCCGTGATATGCAGTCGCAGCTGCACGAGCCGGTGATCCTCGATCGCATCGCGCGGCAACGCGCGCAACCGGCGCATCGCTTCACCGATCCGCCGCCACCGCAACGGCACATGGTCCGTGGTCCGGTCCAGGGCCGCGAGCTGGCTGTCGATGGCCGCCAGCAGCGCACGCTTCCTGCGGATTTCCATGGCGATCTCCCGTCACCGTTTACCGGCGCTCAGGATGTCGCCCGGCAGCCGGTCGCACATCTGGCGGCGAACCTGAATTGCACGGGGACAATTCCGGGAAATGACGCGCTCCGCGCCTTCCTCGATCCTTTCCCGGTTTTTCCTTATAGGGCCGGCGAGCAGGCGCGACTATTACTTGTGTCCGCCAAACTACATTGCCTCCAGGGAGGGACATGCATGCCAAGCACCGCCACTCTTGCACGCCAGCAACCGCTGCCGGCCACCCGCAATGCGCTGGTCGCATTGCTCGTCAAGGCGCTTCGTCCGCTGGTAATGCTCATGCTCAAGCACGGAATGACAGCCTACGAGTTCTCCGAGATTTCCCGCTGGGTCTTCGCGCACGCCGCGATGGACCGCCGTTTTGCCGTCAGCGGCCGCGATGTGTGGTCCATGACCAAGTCACGCGCGGCCGTGCTCACCGGCCTGACACGGCGCGAGGTCGACCGCCTGCTCGCAATGCGCACGCCCGCCGTGGAGGATGCGCGCAACGCGTTCCATCGCAGCGCGCGCATTCTCGCCGCATGGGCAGAGGAGGATGGCTACCAGGATCTCAACGGCCGGCCGCGCGATCTTCCCGTCAAGGGTCCGCGCGGTTCGCTCGACTGGCTGGTGCGCCATTACTGCCGCGACATACCGATCCGCGCGATGCTCGACGAGCTGGAAGATCGCGGTTGCGTCATGCGGCTGGAAGGCGAACGCGTGCGCTTCCTGCATGGCGAGATCGGCGGTCCGGAAATATCGACGCAGGCGCTTGATGCGCTCGCAGGACAGGCGGGCAGTTTCATGGCGCTGGTGGAATCGCAGCTCGCCGATGCCGCGCAGCCGCTCCGCTTCCTGGAAATCTCCGCCGGCCCGGTTGCGCCGGAACACCAGGACGCACTCGCACACCGGATCAGCGAGACCATCCAGTCGTTCGCGACGCAGATGAACCGCGACCTCGTCGCGCAACCCAAGGCGTTGATCGCCGGCGACAACAGCCGCATGGTCGTCGGCTTCTACAGCGGCTATCTCTGATGACGCGCGCGGCGGATTCCGCCGCGCGTTTTTCCCTGCGCGTTCACGCGTTGTTCTTCCGCCGCAGCCAGCCCGCGAGTCCCTGCATGGGACGTTGCGGCAACGCGAGGTTCAGCGTCCTTCCCCGATCCGCTGCCACTGCTTCCGCTGCAAGAAATCCCGCGCGTACCGCGCTTTCCATCGACTCCGGGAGCGCGGTCTGTATCCAGTCGCCCGCGAGAAACAGGCCATTCACGGACGTGCGCGTTGCAGGCCTGCTGCGCTCGAAGCCGGGGCGCGGCGCCAGGATGGCCATGGCGATGCGATGCACGCGCGCATGCACAAGGTTTTTCCGGGTTGCCTCCGGCAGGTATTCCGCGAGTTCGCGCAATGTGCCATCGATGAGTGCATCGTCGTCGCAGCCGGCAACGCGTTCGCTGAAGATGATGTTGCTCGCGATGAGCGAGCCATCGATGTTGTCGGTGCGTATGTTCGAAAGGTCGTAGAAATCGTAGTTGAGATTGCGCGCTGACCAGATGCGCGCCCAGAACCGTTCGCGCGTCAGCTTGCGGGGAAACCACAGATACGTGCTGACGTACATGCTTGGCTGGAAGGCTGGCAGATCCGGAAGGCCGGCCTGCTGCGCAATACCCGCCGGCAGCAGCCTTGAAAGCGCCGCCGGCGGGACGGCAGCGACACAGCATCGTGCGCGAATGCGCGCGCCGTCATCGAGAACGACGCCTGTCACTGCGTTGCCGTCGATGCAGATGGTGCGCACCGCTGCGGCACGCCGTACGTCACTGCCCGCTGCCGCCAGCACGTCCAGCGATTGCGGCACGAACAGCCCGGCAAGCGGCGTTGCGGGAAAGCCGAACTGGAAGTCGCTGCGCCCGGCCATCATGCCGAGGAACCGCAGCAGCGATCCTGCCGAACACCGCTCCAGCGGAACGTTCATGATCGTCATCGAAACCGTACGCCAGAACCAGTCGATGAACGCTTCCGAGACGCCCATGTCGCGCAATATCTTCTCTGCGTTCACGTCATCGAGATGCAGAACGCCTGTCTCGTTCATCCGGATCACATGCAGGAGAACGCGGCGCGCAGACCAGATATCCGCGACCGAGAGTTTCGGGACGCGAAAGAAGTTCGGCAGGAAATGCAAGGGTGCGGGAAACCGGTACATGCGCATCGCGATCGCACGGCCGTCATCGATCAGCGTGATGAACTTCTCCCGTTGCCACACGACGCGGTCGCCCGTGCCGAGCCGTTCCATCAGCGCAAGCATGTTGCGATGTTCGCTCGTCAGCACATGGGGACCGATATCCACGGTGGTGCCGGTCGTGGCATCCGCAACGCTTTGCGCACGACCGCCGAACGTTTCCGATCCCTCGAACACGCGCACCGGAATGCCTGCATCGCACAGCGCGACCGCACATGAAAGCCCGCTGATGCCACCGCCGATCACGATGACCGCGCTGTCGTCTCTGCCATCCTTCTCCATCACCCCGTGAAAGTATCTTCCGGCACCTTGCCGCGGTATCCATGATTTCCGGTTCCCGTGTATCGATGTCGCCGGATTGCTCCGCCGCATGCATCCGCGCATATTCCGGTATTCCGGTCGCGCACAGCGGGCGCCGGCTGGATTCGCGATGAGGGGAGCAGCATGCCGGACGAATATGTGCAGATTCTCATACCCCTTTGCAGCGCCTGGCTCGCGGGCGGACTGATCGGGCTTGAACGCAGCTATCACGGGCGGCCGGCCGGCTTTCGCACGCACACGCTCGTCTGCGTGGCCGCGGCACTGCTGATGCTTGCAACCGTGCATCAACAGGAATGGGTCGCAGGCATTTCACCGGGGTCCATCACGACCGATCCGACGCGGATGGCGCAGGGCATCATGACCGGCATCGGCTTCATCGGCGCCGGCGTGATCTTCCAGGAAGGATTGAGCCTCCACGGACTGACAACAGCCGCGTCCATCTTCATGACCGCAGCGCTCGGCATCCTGTTCGGCGTCGGTTATTACGCACCTGCGGCGCTGGCAACTGCGATCACCCTGGTCGTGCTTGCGCTGTTTCGCCTGCTTGAACGGCGCATACCGACGCAGACCGTTCTCAAGCACGGCATCCGTTTCGCGCGCCATGCCGTGCTGCCGGAAGGCGACGTGCGCGAGCTTCTGCGTAAACATGGATTCGTCGTGACGAAGATGTCCTACGCGCTGTCGCAGGATGGAGATGCGTTCGAGTACGACATGCTCGTCGGCACCATGAGTCCGGCGAACATCGGCCGCCTCGCCGCCGCGCTGTGCGAACGGCGGGACGTGATCGAGTTCCACCTTTCCCCGATGGGTGACTGACGGTTTTTCGCGGGCCTTGCCGAAACGGGAGTGCACGAGGTTTTGTGAAGCTTTATGGATCGGAATTTACACGGCGCGTAGCCTTGCGCGCGGCGGTCAACATGGACGCGACCAGATGCAGATTCATGTTCTGTTCGGCAAGCGCATACGGTTTCTGCGGCGCAGGGCAGGACTGACCCAGGAGCGGCTCGCGGAAGCGGCACGTCTCTCGCCTGTTTCCATCAGCAACATCGAACGCGGCCTCCACGCACCCTCCTTCCGCCGCCTGCGCGACATCGCCGACGCGCTGCACGTGGATGTGCATGAACTGTTCATCTTCGACGAGGAGAATGCTTGAGCATCGGCAAGCGAATCCGCGTGCTGCGGGAATCACGGCTTCAGTCGCTTGAAGAGCTCGCCGCGGCTGCGCGCATTCCAACGGTCACGCTTGCGCAGATCGAAGCGGACGATCATTACCCGAGACTGTCCGAGCTTGAAAGACTGCTGCAGGCGCTGCACGTGCGGTTCCATGACCTGCTGCCGGCCCGCGGCTGAGTTCCGCGCAAGGAAAAGCCCGCCGTGAGGCGGGCTTTTCGCGAGGGAACCTCCAGGTTCGCCTACATGTCATCCGTGTACCGATCGAGATCGAAGTTTCCATCCTCTCCGAGCTGGTCGGAACTCACGTCATAGCGAATCACTTCATCCGTATTCGCAGACTCAAGCTCCACTTTCATCGCGCGACGTTCCTTGTTTGCGCCATCCCAGTTGTCGACGACCAGCGCAACGGCCTTGTCACCCTGTTCGTTCAGCATGACGTCTTCCACGGCGCCGAAGGATTCCTCGTCGGCAAGATCGACTTCCATGCCGATAAGTTCATCGGACGTGATCGCGCTTTCTGAATCCGACATCGAGGACGAACTCTGCTGCGCCAGCGACTGGCGATCCATGCTCACGGAAACCATCTCGCCGCCCTGTTCGATCGTGATGTTCTCCGCCTTGACGCGAATGCTGTTGTCATCATCGGATCGCGCGTCCATGGACTCGCCGGACACGGTTTCACTGTCCGCATCCACATCGACGTCCGCATCGACATCAGCCGTACCGGCATCCACGCCAACCTGCTCGCTGCCTGCACTCGCACTTGCGCTTGCACTCATCGAGTCCGCGTCATTTGCACGGCTGCTGCCCGCATCGCTCGACGCCTGTCCGTACAGTTCCATGTTGGGTTCGATCTCGTAGTACGCAACGCTGCCATCTTTCTTGAACGCGATCGCCTGGATTTCGCCGAACTCCCGGCCGTCACTGGTCTGCACATTCTGTCCGATCAGCTGCGTGGCAGGTATGGCGTTCTCAAGCTGCTGCTGATCGACAGTTGCGGACTGCGATCCGGCAGCAACCGCGGCGAATGGAACAACTGCCGCGAACAGCAAGGATATCTGTTTCATGGTGACCTCCGTCTTGGGTGTGACTGTTGAAGCGCCGCAAGCGCGCACTCTTCCACCTGCTTGCTGCTCGCGTCTTTTTCAAGTCCGCGTCCGAACGCAGCGGGCAGAGAATCACCCGTGATGCAGGGGGATCTGCCTGTCGTGATGTTGATTCTGTTCAATGAAAAAGCCCGCGACAGGCGCGGGCTTTTTCATTGAACGTCGGAAGCGGCGTTACATGCTCTCACCCGCCCCTTCCATGTCGAACTCTCCCATTGCTTCGAGTTCCTGCTGCGTGACCTCGAGTGTCAGCTCCTCTTCTTCCGGATTCACGTTGTCGAGGTTGACCGGCAACGCATAACGTTCCTTGTCGAAGAACTGCATGGAGTCGACGACGAGCGCTGAGGCGGTACCGCTCCCAAGGTCGATCAGCACATCCTCGATCTCGCCGAACGATTCCTCGTCCGTCAGGTTGACTTCCATGCCGACGAGCGCGCTCGCACGCACTTCACCTTGAAACGGCGCATCGCCGTCCTGTTCGTAGCTCGCAGGTTGCAGTTCCGCCGCCGAGCTTCGCAGCTGCAGGATTTCGCCATCCGGGTCGAATGAAACGCTCGCCCAGTCAGCCTTCACGAAACCGTTGTCCGTGGCTTCGTTGTCCGCCGAGTGTTGCACCGGTCGTTGCGCGGTGCGCCCGACATCCGCCGCGATATCTTCCCGGGTCGGACGTTCACGCCCCGTTGCCGTATCTTCGGCGCTTGCCAGCGTGTCGCGCGCCGCTGAGTCTTCCTCGGGAAGACTCTCCTTCGCATCGCTGTCGCGCTGTACGATCACCGAGACCACCTTGCCTTCCATGTCAAGGATGACGTCTTCGACGGAGCCGACTTCCTGGCCATCGCTCGAACGGACCTCGGCGCCAAGCAGGCGCGTCACCTGCGTGTCACCACGCAATGCTTCGTGGTCAAGCTGCTCCGCGGCTGCAAGCGCCGCAGCAGGCAGCAGCGCTGCGAGCAGCAGGGATGTGCGTTTCATGTGAATCTCCTCCTCGTGCATCGTCACGTGCCGCAACGGCATCACGGTCACGATGGGCGCGGGGAGGAATGTTTGCAACGCGGGTCATGATGTAACGCAGAAAACACGTGAGGAGATCGCGCGGCACGATGTACGGTCTTCTCCGTACCCGTGATCCGCTCGCGGTGATTCAGCTGTCTTGCATCTCGCTGCCGCGAATCAGTTCAACGCGAATCCACAGTCCCAGCATGAGCATGTCCAGCGCATCGCGCTGCTCGGCGGTCAGCGCGCCGGCGAGCCGATCGAGACTGGCGTCTATCTGTTCAAGCTTCTCGTTGGCGTCGGCGGGAAGATCGTCTCTCGCGTGCAGCGGCGCAAGCGCGCTTCGAAGGATGACAGCAAGCCCGTCCGCCGCCGCCTTTGCATCCCAGTTCTTCAGTGCATCGCGCGCTCGCAGGACAACATCTGCAAGATCGCCTGTCGTCATCTTCATTTCTCCCGGATTCAGTTCTCGTCCACCGCGCGTTACCCGCATCCACAGCAACAACACGAGGCGTGATCACCTGAATCATCTCGCGGATGGTTCAGGAAGCATGCTTCGTGGAGCATGAAGAAGAATTTGTAGAGGATCAAGGCCGAATTCAGGAGAACATCTCTTTGGTGGACATAAGGAAGAAGTTCGGTCGACGGATCATCGGACTACGTGGTGAAAGGGACTGGACGCAGGAAGATCTCGCCGCTGCGAGCGGCATTTCCACCCGCAGCATTTCCAGCATCGAGAATGGCGTGTACAGCGTGACGCTGGATACCATCCAGAAGCTCGCGCGAGGCCTGGGTGTTCCCCTGGCCGAGCTTTTTGACCTGTAGAATTGTTGCGCCGCATTGGCGCACCCCGCGATGAAGCATTTACCGTATAGCTCGCTCTCCCTGTCTGCGTAACGCTTGCTCTGGTCCTCGCCGGTGCGGCGCGGACGAATGACATTCATATCAAGGGAGCAGCGGCATGCAGAATTACAAGTCTTTTCTCACCTTCATCTTCGCTGTCGTGCTGGCCACGGTCGTCGGCTGCGCGGGGACGGACAGCCGCAAGAGCACCGGCGAGGTCATCGATGACGCAGCGATCACCGCCAGGGTGAAGACCGCGCTCATTCGCGACGATACGCTGAACGCATCCGACATCAACGTGGAAACCTACAAGGGCACCGTCCAGTTGAGTGGTTTCGTGGAAAGCAGGGAAGACACGCGCAAGGCAGAGGAAGTCGCGGGCAATGTCTCGGGCGTGGTGAACGTGCGCAACGATCTGCGCGTCCAGTCGGAGCAATGACGCACAGCGACGGGCGGAAAGCATTTCTGCTTTCCGCCCGTCGCCTGTTTTCCCGGCAGTTCTCCCGAACTGCCGCACGGGTTACATCGCGTACAGGCGCTGGCCGCCGTGGAATGCGCCCATGAACACGAGTGCATTGCCGACGCGCACCGGAACCGCGTTCCCGACGGCCGATGCAAAGCCTTCGTGTCCCATCGGGTTCACCGTCACCGTCGCATCTTCCGGTGCAACGATCTTGGTTCCCTCGGTCGTGCCGTCCGTTTCGAACAACTGGAAGTCTTCATCATCGACGGCAGCGACGAACACCGCCTTCTCGCCGCGCACCGTCATCCAGCCCGCCATCACGGTTGCCGTGTAGCTGCCTGTCGTCGGATGTATGTCCTTCAGCATGAAGGTGCCGGCCGACGTGCCATCGGTCACCCACGGCTCGAACCCGTGTTCGTGATCGGTGCCGCTGAAGGCGATCCGATCGCCGATGACCGCGAACTTCTCGGACATGTCGAAATCGTCCGGCTCCACGTCGCTGATCTTCGCCGTGCCACCGGACGTGCCGTCCGTCGACCACAACGAGTACGGCCCGAACGCGTGCGTACGCCCGGCGAAATAGTACTTGCCGTTCATCATGACCATCCGGTCCATCAACACGCCCGGATCAACCGCGCCGATCACCTGCGTGCCCGCGCTCGTGCCGTCGCTCGCCCACAGTGACTTGAAGCTGCCGCTCTGGTCATACGCGAAGAACAGCAGCGTGTCGTCGAG
>CAZRFE010000005.1:34272-35893 GCA_964599565.1 uncultured Gammaproteobacteria bacterium | reverse complement strand
GTGACTTGAAGCTGCCGCTCTGGTCATACGCGAAGAACAGCAGCGTGTCGTCGAGAACGTCGAACTGCGACGGCCAGCCGTCCGATGCCCAGCCGCTGTACTCCGGGTTGAGATCCTTGAACAGCTGCACGTTGCCGTTGCTGTCGGCAAACCAGATCTCCACACCGTTCTCCGGGGAGTGCCAGGTGAAATACAGCCGGTCCTTGAAGACCGCCATGTCGTAGTCGAGCAGCACGGAGCCTGCGACGGTGCTGTTCGTCAGCTGCTCGAGGTTGCCCAGCGTGCCGTCTGTCCGGTAAAGCTGGGGATACGCGCTGGACATTGCATCGTAGTGCCACATGTAGAGATAGAAGTAGCCGTCCCAGTAGGTCGACACCTGCGCGTTCTCGACACGGCTGTCGCCGTCGGGATTGCGATCGACAATCATGTACGTGCCCGCGGGTGTGCCGTCGCTCACCCAGAGTTCCGAGCCGTGCACGTCGTCGTCGGCCATGAAGTAGAAATGATCGCCACCGGTGCCGACCAGGAATACGTTCTCGGATGCATCCGCCGAGATGTCCTTGATGAGGTACGTGCCACCGCTGGTGCCGTCGGTGAACCACAGCCCGCCCGAGGTGGTGCCGTCGTATCCCGTCAGGACGACGCCGTTCTTGAACGGCGTGAGGATGAACGCGTATCCCTGCTTTTCCGGGTTCGTGTTCATCTCGACAACCATGGACGTGCCGGACTGCGTGCCGTCGGTGACCCAGACCTGGTCGCGCTCGCCGTAACCGTCATCGCTGTCCAGTGCCGTGAAGAACGCCTTGTTGCCGACGACCGTGAAACCCTGCGGCTCGACTGCGTCATCGTGCAGCAGGACGACGTCTCCGGGCGGCGGCGGCAGGTTGCCGTCGCCGTTCCCGTCGCCATTTCCACCACCGTTGCCGCCACCGTCGGGAGTGTCGATAAGACCACCGCCGCCACCGCCACCGCATGCGGCCAGCAGCAGGACCGAAAACAGGATTGCCGGAAATTCCGCCAGGCGGCGGCTGCGTGTGAATAGGTTCATCTGCGCCTCGAAACCGTTGATGCTCATGCCGCAGGAGATGCGGGTTCGCGGGCGAGGCTACGTGGAACGCGGAATGTCGGCATCCCCAGAATGGGGGATGCGAAAGAAAGGATTTCCTGCAGCAGCTGCCGGCGATGCCGGCGAGCCTGCACCTATATATAAGAGTGAGCGCTAGCCGTCGTTTTCCACCCGTTCGACGCACAACAGGGGCTGCGCGTACCCGCCGGACTTCAGCAGAGCGACGTTGTCATGCAGATCCAGCAGTATCGCCACGTCCTGGCGCATCTCGCCGGGCACGGGATCGGTGCTGAATGAAAGCTGGTGCCCGGCGATGGCAAGGAAGTCCGCGGTCTTCAGTACCTCGCCGTCGCCTTCCCAGCATCCGGAATACGCGCAGACGAGCAGCGCGCCTTCATCGTTGAAGGCAACGTCCATCGGTGTGAACGCATCGAACGTGGCTTCGCATTTTTCTTCGCTGCAACCGATCTCCATGTCGGGATTGCTGCAGTTCCAGGTCGCCGCTATCGCATCCATCGCCGCTATCGCCATCAGCATCGCCATCAGCATCGCCAT
>CAZRFE010000005.1:31723-34172 GCA_964599565.1 uncultured Gammaproteobacteria bacterium | reverse complement strand
CCGCTATCGCATCCATCGCCGCTATCGCCATCAGCATCGCCATCAGCATCGCCATGAGCAGGGTTTTCATCGTCTCGCTCCTTCGTCATGCAGCCTTGCGCGAAGCCATCGCCGCCCGCTGCCGGCCAAGCAGGCGGAACAGCCAGGTGCGGTGAATGACATCGCGAATCGATTGCGGTGTCTGCCGCAGCGCCGTGCGCAGCGGAATGCCGACTTCCGGTTCACCCGCCGGCCGCCAGGAAAGCGGATGGATGCGGTGCTTCGCGCCCTTGGTGTCGGTGATCACGTAACGCCACGCGAGCTGGTAACGGCCCTTGCCGGAATGCACGAGCTGGATGCTCGCAATCTCGCTCCAGTGCAGGAACCAGCTCGGCATGATGCCGAAAACCGTGAACAGCCGGGGCATGAATGATACGTAGCGAATGCCTTCGCGCGTGATGACCAGGCGTTCGAACATTCTCGACATCCACCCCGCGATGCCCGTGAACATGAACATGGCGCCGACAAGCAGCGCAGGACCTGTCAACAGGCGCTGGCCTGCCGGCACGCCATCCCGCATCGCGATGTTCATCTCGAGCATGACCAGCGTGCCGATCAAGGCGACATTCAGCACCGCGAACAGCACGCCGAAGCGTCTCGCTTCCACGGTGCCGAGCACCGTGAATTTTCGCCAGAAGATGAATTCGCCGTTCAGCTGCGCGAACTGGCTTTCAAGACCGGTGAACATCACGGCGCCGGTATCGTTCGCGACAACGTCTTCCGCCTTCGGCAGCGCCGCGGCACGCTCTGCCTTGCGTTGCAGCCAAAGGCCCGCGCCGAGCGCAGGCAGTGCAATCGCAAGCACGGCAAGCAGGCTGTACTCGAAGATCGCCTCGTAGCGCGCGTGATCTGCAAGCCGCAAGGAAAGCTCCGCCTTCAACGGCGCAGATCCGAAATCCTCCTGCAGCTGGCCTGCAAGATTGAAACAATGAATGCGAAAGTGCTGCTGGTCCGCAACCAGCACGCGTCCCGCAACTTCTTCCAATGCCACCGGATCGGCCTTCTCCGGCAACGAGATGCGCTGCGGCAGACCGTTCGCGGGATAGCGGTACAGCCATGCATCCGCCATGTTGTTGTCCGCGACCAGCATCCACAGCGCACCCGTCGAATCCACGAGCGCCTCGGACGGAAAGCTCCGCAGCATCGTGACATCCGGCCACGTCATGATGCTCTCCCCGCGCGCAGGCTCACCGATGCCTTCGGCTCCCGCATGCAGCTCGACGTAACGGTGATGATCGGTATCGACCACACCGATCCGCTCGCCGCGTACGCGCACGTTGTTCGGAAACAGCCAGCCGCCCGTGCTTTCGTCCTTGAGCGCGCCGTTCATGTCGAGCTGCACGATGCGATGCCGTGCCGGCTCGTTGACGTACACGAAGCCGCGGGTCTCATCCACCGCCAGGCCGAACACGCGGCCGACGGGTTCGGCGCCGGCGTCACCGCCGTCCAGCGGCGTGCATGCGCCCTCCAGCGTGCAACGCATGAGAATTTCAACAGCATCATGCGACGTTGCGGATACGCGGCGTGCAGCGCGCACCGTTTCACCGAGATTCATCCCGTCCATTCGCCCGCGCGCGAGAATGACGGAACCATCGGCGAGCGCCGCGATGTCGCCGTGAAATGCACGCACTCCCCATTGCGACAGCGGAATGACATGCAGCGACTCGCCGGCCGCGCTTTCCACATGCAGCGTGTTGCCGATCACGATGTATGCATTCCCGTTTGCCGATACGGACATCACGCGGAACGTCGGTACCCCAAGGCGCTGGTCGTTCGCCCACAGGCGCAGCGTCACGGCGCCTGCGATCAGCAGGATGGTCAGCAGTACCAAAGCAAGTGCACGCGGATCGGTCTTCTTCTGTGTCACCGGCACCCCCCATGGCGACGTTTGAATCGCAGTTCGGCAGGCAATGTAATGTTGCTGCCATCATCGATTTATCCCCGCGTGAGTATAAGCACATCCGTCAGTGCCCGCCCACGCCGGCGACATCCCGTGTTCAACAGGTGCATGAATCGAGTGATCCCCGCAGGGCGTCGCGCGGATTCTTGTTCCATGCCCTGCCGGTTACTGTGCATGGACCACGAACGAACAACGGACGAATCAATGTTGAATCTGCGCGATCATCTTGTGCGCGCCTTGCGCGTACTGCTCATGGCGGCATTTCTCGCCACGTCGCTGGCTGCATGCGGCGGCAGCGACAACGACAGCGGTGACACCGGACAGATCATCGACGACGGCGATTCCGATGACGATACCGGCAACAGCGGCGATGACAATGGCGACGATGACGGCAACGATGACGGTGACGACGGCAATGATGACGGTGACGACGGCAATGATGACGACGGCGGCGGCGACGGCCTGATTGATGCGCCGCGCGCGCTCACCGTCATCGGTCAGCGCGACTTC
>CAZRFE010000005.1:21556-31623 GCA_964599565.1 uncultured Gammaproteobacteria bacterium | reverse complement strand
CGACGGCCTGATTGATGCGCCGCGCGCGCTCACCGTCATCGGTCAGCGCGACTTCACCGGCACCCTCATGCACCAGGGCGGCGCAGGTCCCGACGCCGATACGCTGAACATGCCGATGGGCCCCGCTGCATGGTCCGCGGAACAGGACATCCTGTTCATCGCGGATTCTGACGATGCGCGTGTGCTTGCGTTCCAGGGCATTCCCGAGGTGAACGGCGCCAACGCGGATTTCGTTCTCGGGCAGGCGGACTTCACTTCCGCCGTACAGGCAACCACCGTCGACGGCATGATCTCGCCGCAGAACCTGACGGTCTCCGGCGGCCGGCTCATCATCACCGACAACGACGGCAACCGCATTCTCGTGCACGACGACATTCCCGTTGCAGGCAGCGCGCTGCCCGACATCGTCGTCGGGCAGGACAACATGGACGAGCGCGAAGGCAGCTGCGATGCAACCTCGCTGATCCACCCGCACGGACATTTCCTGGCGCCGTCGGGCCGCTTCCTCGTCGCGGATTCCGCGAACAACCGCGTGCTGATCTGGAATGCGTTGCCGTCTGCAAGCGGTGCGCCCGCGGATCTCGTGCTCGGGCAGGGAAGTTTCACCAACTGCTCGTTTCGCGGCGACGAGAACTTCCGGCATCCCACGAGCATCTGGACGGATGACGAGAAACTCATCGTCGTGGATTCCGAGAAGCACCGCGTGCTCATCTGGAACGAATTCCCGGCGACGAACTTCGAGCTGCCGGATGTGATTCTCGGACAGACAGACGTGTTTCATGTCGCGCCGAACGACAAGGACCAGGACGGCGCAACGGATGAAGACGGCACAACGAACGCATACGTGCTGAGCTATCCGCGCGGCGTATGGGTCGAGGATGGGCGGATGTACATCGCGGACATGGACAATCACCGCGTGCTCGTCTGGAACACGATTCCGACCGCTTCGTTCACGCCCGCCGATGCCGTGATCGGCCAGCAGAACTTCTCGGACAACCAGCCGAACGCAGGACAGGCCAGCGCGAATGAATACGGCTTTCAGCGCCCGGTCGGCGTGCGCGTGATCGACGGCCGGCTGTTCGTGACGGACTGGGAGAATTCGCGGGTGCTGGTTTTCGACGCGCCATGATCCGCGCGCGGATGCGCATTGAAACCGTTCTTGCGGCCCCAATCCCCATAGAGCGGTTCCGTACCGAAGGGATCAAAGGGTCACAATATGTTCCGAAGCGCCATCTACGACATGCTGCTTTCACCGCTGACGGCACGCTGGTACCGCGAAGTCCTGACGCGCATTCCGCAGAACGCGCACCTGCTGGACATCGGCGTCGGCACCGGCGCCGCGCTGGCACGAAATGCGTCCGTCATTCGCGGCCGGCGGCTGCGCATCACGGGCATCGACATCGACGCCGACTACATCGCCCGCGCGCGCCAGCGCATGCACGGCAACCGTCTCGACGAATGCATCGATCTGCGCCTTGAGTCCGTCTACGATCATCGCGGCGGTCCGTACGAGGCCGCCTATTTCTCCGCAAGCTTCATGCTGCTCCGCCGGCCGGAAGATGCGCTCAGGAACATCGCCGCGCTGGTGAAACCGGACGGCCACATATTCTTCACGCAGACCTTCAGCGAACGCCGTTCGCGACTGATCGAAATCGCCAAGCCGCTGCTTGGAAAGTTCACCACCGTGGAATTCGGCCGCGTCACCTACGAAGACGAGTTCCTGCACACGCTGAACCAGGGCGGCCTTGCGCTGGAGGAACTCGTCGTGATGGGCGCGAACGCGGGACACTCCTTCCGGCTTGCCGTTGCGACGCCACGCATCGCGGCAAGCTGAATGCGTCAATGCTCGACGCGCGCCTTGTTGCCGTTGAAGACGACGCGCACCTGTTCACCGACGCGGAACATTTCGTTTTCTTCCAGTTCCTGCACGATGGCAATCTCGCGACCGTCGTCCATCTTCAGGCCGATTTCCACGCCGTCCGAGCTTGCGGTTCCTTCGCCGTACTTCGAGCCCGCGTAACCGCCGGCCACCGCGCCGACAACCGTCATGATGTCCTGACCGCTGCCGCCGCCGACCTGGCGTCCCGCAAGACCGCCCGCCACCGCACCGACGATCGTGCCGACATTCGAGTCCGAACCTTCGATGTCCACGGGGGTGAGCGATATGATCGTTGCGCCTTCCGACTGCTGGACCGTGCCGACCTGGTCACGGTCGTAACTGGCGACGGGTTCACGCGCGGAGGAAGCGCATCCCGCCATCAACAGCAGCGCGAACGCAAGAAATGCATTTGACAATCTGTTCATTGCTTTAAGCCTCTTTCATCCTTCATGCAATGAACGTATGGGTGTATCGGCGTGCTTCAAGCAAGGTGATGCAGGCATGCGGGACGCCGAACCGCCCATGCCGTGCTATGCATCGTGCAGCGGCGCACCCGCATGGTTGCCCTCCCGCCTTTCGCCTTTCTGCTTTCCCTTCGGGCTGTAGTGCTCGATCAGCGCATTGATCTCGGAGCCGATGAGAATCACGAGGCCGGCGATGTAAAGCCACAGCATCAGGATGATCACCGCGCCGATGCTGCCGTATGTCTTGTTGTAGTCCGCGAAGTTGCCGACGTAGAGCGCAAAGCCGAGCGACGCTGCGACAAGCAGTATCACGCCGAGCACGCTGCCGGGCGTGATGAAGCGGAATTCCTGTTCGACGTTCGGACCGAACTTGTAGATGATCGCGAAGCCGAGCAGCAGCGCGAGCACGATCACCAGCCAGCGAAACGCCGCGAACAGCGCAAGGATCGCACCGCCGGCGCCGAGGTCCGCGCGCGCCCAGCCCTCGATGACATCGCCGAGCACGACAAGCGAGAACGCACCGATGACGAGCACGCCGAACAGCAGGCTCAGCAGTATCGCCGTCAGCCGCGCGCGGATGAAGCTGCGCGCTTCCTCGACATCGTAGGTGAAGTTGAGCTGCCGCATGATCGCGTACATGCCGGTCGATGCCGCCCACAGCGTTGCGAGCACGCCGAAGGACAGCAGTCCGCCGCGACGGTCGCCCGTCACTTCCGTCACCACACGCTGCACCATGCTGGATGCGTCGGCTGGCAATGCCTTGCCGACGACATCCATGATCGCCTGGTCGACGTTCTCCACCGGCAGGTAGGGAATGATGGTCATCAGCAGGATGAACGCGGGAAAGATGGCGAGCGTCAGGTAGTAGCCAAGCGCGGCCGCGCCATTGAAGACGTTGTCCTCGCTGATTTCCCTGTAAAGATCAAGCGCGAACTGCTTTGGGGAGACTCCATGGAACATCGCGTGCTCCGGCATCATGGCGAAGCGCAACGATGGGTGCGCACCGGGGCGGTGTAAATATCGGATTCTCTTTACGGGTATCCGCTGCCGCGCGCGGCATCGCATGTTATGTTCCCTGCACATCCTGCAACAGAAGAAATTCCGATGCTCGAATGGCTTTTCCCGCTGACGTTCCTCGCTGCCGTTGCCGAGCTCGTCATGTCGATATTCTGGGTGCGCGGATACTGGACGTTCGGCATCCCGGTCTTCACCGCCACGAGAAAGGTTGCCTTCGGTGCGCATGGGCTGCCCGCAATCGCAGATGTCGCGCCGGCATTTTCCGGCGGCATCTTCCCGCCGCTCGCCTTTCGCGCGTTCGATGAACATGCCATTGCGTTCCGCGAGTCGTTTCAGCCGCGGTTCATTGCGCTGAACTACACGCCGCTGATGCGCGGCATCGTGCGCTTCAACCGCATGAACAGCAGCGTGGAAGCGACCGGCTACTGCTACTGGTGGACGATCATGTTCGTCGCACTCTTCACGACGCTGACGCTTGAGGCGGATTCACCGGCGCTGCCGGATGCATTCGTCGCGGAGGCGATGATGCTTGGCTTTCTCGCGCTCATCCTTGCGCTGCTTTACCTCGTCCAGGCGATCCGCTTTCGCAGCGTGGTGAAGGAAATCGCCGCGCTGATGGATGGCGATGTCGCGCATTCCGCGTTGGCTCGCTGAACGCCGCCTCATGCTCCGGGCCGCACGAATCCGAATGGCAGCGCCATCGGCCCGTCGCCGGAACGCGGCTGCGGATGCCCGAGGAACGGCGACGACACCCGGTGCACAAGCGAGGGGCCTTCCGGGTCCGGCAGCGAACCCGCGGCGAAACCCGATGCATCGAGATAGAGCAGCCATTGCGCGAGCGTCATCAGCCATATCTCGCGCAGCCACGCATCCGGCGCACGCGCGCCGCGGGAACGCCAGATCTCGCACAGATCCAGCCAGTGCTGTTCGCCGATGAACAGCGGGCAGCCGAACAGCTGCGCAAGCAGCCCGCCCAGCGCGTGATCACGCACCCGGCCCAGCGGCTCGCGTCCGTCCCACGCCAGCACCACCGCATTCAGCGCTTCCACGAGTTCCCGCTTCGTCTTCAGCCCTGCGGCCGAATCGTTCCGTGATTCGTTCATCTTCAGCTCCCTGAAAAGGTTCCATCCGTGCGCCAATCGCAAACTCAACCATAGCTTGATAATAACTCAATTATCCGTTGAATAAAGTCAGGGACGGTTTTAGGGAGGAACCGTCCATGCCAATGCTGGAAAGACAGTTTGGAAAGAAGCTGAGACAGCTCAGGAAAGACCGGGCGCTGACCCAGGAACAGCTCGCCGAGAAGGTGAATGTTTCCTACCAGGCCATCAGCAACATCGAACGGGGCATCACGGGGCCGAGCTTCGCGACGCTCGCCCAGATCGCGAAGGCGCTGAAGGTGAAACCGGGAGATCTGTTCGACTTCTGATGCAGGCGAGGAAACCGTCGATGCGGCTTCCGAAAAAAAGCCCCGCGATGCGGGGCTTTTTCCTGCGCGGCGGATTTCTACCGCTCGCGGTAATACATCCGCATCGCGACCGGCGCGAAGACGACCGTGACGATCGCGGAGGCGGCCAGCACCCAGATGATGTCGCTCGCCGCTGCATTGCCGTGCATCAGCCCGCGCGCGGCGGTTGCAAGATGCGATACGGGGTTGACGCCGACAACCGCCTGCAGCCAGCCGGGCATGGTTGCCGGATCGACGAAGATGTTGCTGACGAAGGTCATCGGGAACAGCAGCAGGAAGCTCGTCGTCATCACCGATTCCGGCGAGCGCACCAGCATGCCGACGATGATCCACAGCCACGACACCGCGGATGCGAACACCAGCATGAGCGCGATGGCGAGCACCACGCCGAGCACGCCGGCCTCGGGACGGAAGCCGAGCAGGAACCCGACGATCAGCACGACGACGGCGGCGAGCGCGTAACGCATGAGATCGCCGACCAGCGCGCCGATGATCGGCGCCGGCTGCCAGATCGGCAGTGAACGGAAGCGGTCGAACAATCCTTTCGTGATGTCCGTGTTCAGTCCGACGCCGGTGTATACCGTCAGGAACACCATCGTCTGCACCACGATGCCGGGCAGCAGGTATTGAAGGTACGCCTCGGTGGAACCGGCGAGCGCGCCGCCGAAGAGGTAGGTGAACATCACCGTCGACATGATCGGGAACACGATGACGTCGAACAGCTGGAACGGCACGTGCTTGATCTTTAGCGCCGCGCGCCACGCCAGCGTGAGCGACGCGGACAGCGCGCTTGCGCGCGGCGGACGTTCCTGGCGTGACAGGGCCTGGTGCAGGGTTCCGTTGCTCATGCCGCTTCCTCCCCGGCCTGCGCTTCCGCGGCACGGCCGGTCAATGCAAAGAACACATCATCAAGGCTCGGCTGCGCGAGCGAGAACTCGTGCACGGCGATGCCCGCGTTCGACAGCGCCGCCAGCGCCTGCGGCACAAGTTCATCGCGCGCAACACGCACCGACATCGCGCTGTCGCCACTGTCCGCGTGCACATCGACGCCGAACACCTGTCGCAGCAAGGTTTCGGTTTCAGGCCGGCGCTGTTCGTCCGCAACCTGCACGTGCAGCGTGCTGCCGCCGACGGATCGCTTCAGCTCGCGGCTCGTACCCTCGGCGATCAGCCTGCCGTGATCGATCACGGCAAGACGGTCGGCGAGGCGGTCCGCCTCCTCGAGGTACTGCGTCGTGAGCAGCACGGTCGTGCCTTCGGCCGCGATGGCCCGCACGATGTCCCACACCTGGTTGCGCGAACGCGGATCAAGGCCCGTCGTCGGTTCATCGAGAAACAGCATTTCCGATGTCAGCACCAGGCTTGCCGCGATATCGAGCCGGCGGCGCATGCCACCGGAGAACGTGCGCACCTGGCGGCTCGCGGCCTCCGCAAGCTCGAACGCATCGAGCAGTTCCTTCGCGCGAACGCGCGCCGCCGCCCAGGAGAATCCGAGCAGGCGCGCAATCAGCACAAGATTTTCGTGCGCGGTCAGGTCTTCATCCACGGACGCGAACTGTCCCGTGAGGCTGACCTTCGCGCGCACCGTCCCGGCGTCCTTCACGACGTCGTGACCGAGCACGCGGGCGGAGCCGCCGTCGGGTTTCAGCAGCGTGGCGAGCATGCGGATGGTCGTGGTCTTGCCCGCGCCGTTCGGGCCGAGCAGTCCGAAGACGGTGCCGCGTTCCACGGCAAGATCGATGCCGTTGACCGCGTGCGTCTCGCCGAAGGTCTTGAGCAGCGCGAGGGTTTCGATGGCGGCTGTCATGGGAAAAAATCTCGTTGCGTTGCATTCCGGAAAGCCTTTTTACATGGCTCGCCACGATGCCGCAATCCTCGCCGCTTACGCGCGCATGAGACTTACACGGCGCGCGATGGCAACAACGCTCATGTAGATGAACGTGCCGATCGCCCACATCAGCAGCTCGAACGGCCAGAGATTGTGCGCGGTCGGATCCGCGATCCAGCTCATGACGAGCACGAGTATCCACAGCGCCAGGATCGCAAGCGGCACGCCGGCGGCAAGCTTCCACTTCTCGCGCCACTTCGCCCAGCCCCAGGCCGGCCAGCCGACGGCAAGCACGATCAGGGCGAACACCGCCATGATGATGAGTTCACCGAGCCACAGGTCCTCGTCGCTCGTTGGCGACGGCGCGGATACTGCCTGTTGCTGTGCGCGGCCAATATCCGTCACCCAGGCAGGCGATGTCCGCCGCGCGGATGTCCTCGCATCATCCCAGTAAAGCGTGACGGGCCAGGAAAGCATGGTCAGCGGTTCGCGCGCGCCCTCCGCCACCATGCGGATGCGCACCTCATCCACGTTCGCGTAACCGCGATACGCGAACCAGCCGAGCGTTTCGCCGCTGCCCGCCGGCAGCAGCTGGGCGGGGTGCGTGGTGGGGCCGTTGCCCGCGATCGCCGGCTCGCCGCGAAAGAAGGGACGCGCGAAGATGCGCACGGGGCGGTCGCTGCTGTAGGCAATGCGCAGGTAGAAGGTTTCGTCGTAATGCAGTTCGGTGCGCGTGGCGGGGTCGGTTTCCATCACGCGCAGCGAGACACCGGAAGGCTGCGCGCCGAGCCCCGCGAACGGCAACGACAGCAGCACGAGGCATGCGAAGCGGCGGATGTGGATCATCGCGATTTCTCCGGGCGGCCCACCAAAGTGTAGCCGCTCGCGCTGCGAGGAATCGCAACCTTCTATGACGTGGACGTTTCTGCCGGCACCGGGATATCGAAATGCAGCACCTCTTCGCGAATGCCGAGCTTCGTGTAGAGCGCGATCGCCGGGGGATCGACGTAATCCGCCTGCACGTAGATCACATACGCGCCGCGCCCTGCAGCGATCGCCTGCAG
The DNA here is from genome assembly GCA_964599565.1 of uncultured Gammaproteobacteria bacterium. GTDB lineage: Bacteria > Pseudomonadota > Gammaproteobacteria > Natronospirales > JAJUFS01 > JAJUFS01. Next base: position 23,903 of record CAZRFE010000005.1, on the reverse strand, counting down.
CTTCCCGATGAGCGCGCTCGCGATTCCCTTGCGGCGGTGCGGCTGTGCAACGGCGAGATCGTAGATGTAGATCTCGCTGCGCGCCTGCTCGAACTTCACGAGTTCATACGCCGCGAGTCCGCCGATGACCTCGCCCTGCTCCACGGCAACCAGCGCGATGAAGGAATCCGAACCGAGCAGCCGGTCCGTGTATTCGCGGTCCGGGCGCTTCTCGCAGTACGTCGGCACATCGTCAAACGCAACCGCGAACATGCTCAGCATGCCGTCCATCAACGCGTGATCGCCGGGACCAAGCTGCCGGATGGTCGCGGAAGAACGGGAGATGCCTTCTGCCATTGCAGATCCTTCACAAGGCTTCATGCGGTACGTACATACGCCACGGGCTCACGCTCGAGCGTGACGCCGAAACGTTTCGCGATGTCTTCCTGGATGCGCTGCGCATAACCGAGCACGTGCTCGCCCGATGTCCTGCCCGGGTTCACCAGTACCAGCGCCTGCCGCTCATGCATGCCGACGCCTTCCTGCTGGTGACCGCGCCAGCCTGCCTGCTCGAGCAACCATCCGGCGGCGAGCTTCACCCTGCCTGCATCCACCGGGTAACTGACGATGCCCGGATGCGCGCGCCGGAGTTTCTCGAACTGTTCATGGCTTACGAGCGGATTCTTGAAAAAGCTTCCGGCATTCGGGATGCGTGCCGGATCCGGAAGCTTGCTGCGGCGAATGGCGATGACGGCATCGCTCACCGTGCGCGGGCCGAGTTCGCCGGCGGGAACATCCTTCAGCGCATCGCGCAGCGGCGCGTAGGTGATATCGAGCGATGCATGCTTGCAAAGCTTCAACGTGACATGCGTGATCACGAACGTATCGCGCAGGCGATGCTTGAAGACGCTGTCGCGGTACTGGAATTCGCAGGCGGCGGCATCGAACACCTGTTCCTCGAGACTTTCGCGGTGAACGGCGGTGAGCGTATCGAACACGCTCTCGAGCTCCACGCCGTACGCGCCGATGTTCTGGATCGGTGCGGCACCGACGGTGCCGGGAATCAGCGAAAGATTCTCGATACCGGAAAGGTTTCCCTGCAGCGCGAACTCGACGAGGTCCTGCCATGTTTCGCCCGCGCCCGCCTGGACCCACGCGCACTCATCGTCTTCCGCAACAATCCCGATGCCCTTGATCGCAACCTGGATCACGAGCCCGTCGAAGCGTTCCGGCAGCACCACGTTGCTGCCGCCGCCAAGCACCAGCACGGGAAGCCGCTGTTCGCGCGCGAATGAAAGCGCGTCCTTCAACGCGGCTTCATCCTCAACGCGCACGAAGCGCGCCGCACGCGACGGCACGGCGAGCGTGTTCAGCGATTGCAGATCGTGATCGACGCTGGCATCGAAGGCGTTCAAGGCGTTGATTTCCCGGGCAGTGTTGCGACCGCCCGTATTTAAGCACAGGAGGCATGCGCAGAGAAAAGGTGGAATGCACTGCGGCTTGCGGTTTCAAGGCGCCGGAGAACCGGATATCGACACGCACCGTGCGAGGACGTACCGTGTTTCAAATCGTGTTTCAGCGCGTCCAGGCGCGCTGGCAGAGACGCAAACCAACAGGCAATGCAGGCAGGACAATGGACACAAAGAAGGGCGAAAACCTCGCGGTATTGATCGACGCCGACAATGCGCAGCCCGCAACGATTCGCGAGCTTCTCGAAGAGGTTTCCCGCTACGGCACCGCCAGCGTGAAACGCGCCTACGGCGACTGGACCACATCGCAGCTTTCAAGCTGGAAAGGCGTGCTGCTTGAACTCGCCATCCAGCCGATCCAGCAGTTCGGCTATACCAGGGGAAAGAACGCCACGGATTCCGCGCTGATCATCGACGCCATGGACCTGCTGCACATCGGCAAGCTGGACGGTTTCTGCCTGGTCTCGTCCGACAGCGACTTCACGCGTCTTGCCACGCGCATCCGGGAAGCCGGCCTTCCCGTCTATGGTTTCGGCGAACGGAAGACACCGCAGCCCTTCGTGGCTGCCTGCGACAAGTTCATCTACACCGAGATTCTCAAGCCGGAACCGACGCCGATACCCGAAAGCAAGCAGGGTCCCGAGAAACTCGAGCCGATGCTGCGGTCCGCGGTAACGGCCGCTGCCGGCGAGGATGGCTGGGCCTTGCTCTCGATCGTCGGCTCCATCATCAACAAGAACAACCCGGCGTTCGATCCGCGCAACTACGGCTGCCAGAAGCTCGGCGAACTCGTCCGGCAGAAAAAGTATCTTGATGTAAAGGAAGAGGCGCTCGGCGACGGCTCATCGAACGTGCATATCTTCGTGCGGCTCAAACCGAAAAAATCAGGCCGGTAACGC
>CAZRFE010000005.1:16092-21456 GCA_964599565.1 uncultured Gammaproteobacteria bacterium | reverse complement strand
GCGCGGTCAGTTGCGCAGGCTGCGTATCCAGTCATCGAAACCCGGTTCGCCGTCCTGCACGTGGCGATGCGTGCGCGTTGCAGTTTCCGCGCGCGTGAAGCGCGCGCCGCACTCGCGCCGGATGTCGCTTGGCGCGTAACCGAAACGCTGGCGGAATGCGCGGCTGACCTGCGCCTGGCTGCTGAAACCATGCTCCGCGGCGAGCGCGGCGATCGTGCGATGGTCATCGGGATCGGCAAGCGCCGCATGGATGCGCAGCAGGCGGCGTTTCTGGATGTATTCCGCAACGCCGCCGCTCGACCTGAACAGGGCATAAAGCTGCGAGCGCGACATGCCGAGGCTGCGGCAGATGTTATCCGGCGACAGCGCCGCGGAACCGAGCCGCTCATCGATGAAGCGGCGCGCCTGTTCCAGCCGTATGGACTGTATCTGCCGATGCGCGCGTTCGAGATTCGCGTTGCTCGGCAGGATGCTCGCCGCGAGCAGATCGCAGGTGGCGCGCGCAATGTGCGGCACCTGCGTGCCGTCGAGCGCCGGCAGCCGGCGCTCCAGCGAGGTGATGTGATCGACAAGCAGTGCGGCACTCGCCGGCTGCAGCACCGTTCCATGCAGGTCATCGGTGTTCGGCAACAGGGAGTTCATGACATCGCGCGGCACGATGAGCGCGATGTTTTCCGCATCGCACGCCTGCGTGTGCAGCGGCTTTGCAAGATCGAGCACGGAAACGGAACCCGGCAGGATCCGGAGCGTGCGTCCACCGACGTCACCGACGTATCCGCCCTCGCGGTAATACTGCACGAGATAGTGATCGATCATGTCGGAGCGCAACTGCCGCTCGCTGCGCCGGAAGCGTTGCGGCGCGAACTGCGTTCGCGTCATCACCATCTCGCCGAGATGAAACGCATCCGCCTCCGCGAGGAAGCCATCGGCGGCGTCCGCGAGCGGCGCGACATCGAAGATCACGCCAATCCGCTCGCGCCAGGCCTCGAACTGTTCATCGACTGCAAGGTTCTCCGTGCGGAAAACGGCAGATGGTATCGGCTGCTGTGTCATTACCCCCCCGGGCGTCGCCGGACACGTCGCAAAACATTGTGGACGCCCTGCTAAAGACGTCGTTCCACCGTCCTGCAAGACTGCGCTTATGTTAACCAAACGCTAGAGAAAGGTGGACCGGGGGGACAGGGAGCCGCTGGGCGGGACTGTGCATTGCAACAGTCCCGCTGGTCAGCGGCACGCAACCGAAGCAGGCATACAGGCAGGCGGCGATGGATTTCTTTCTCATGTACGTCATGCCGCCGCTGCTCGGGATCATGATCGGCGCCGCGTGCGGCGTCATCAGTCGCCAGCGCTTCCATGCGCGCGTGGCCATGCTTGTCGAAGATCGCATCGCGGAAATCCGGCTTGTGAACGAACGCCTGCTTGAAAGCAACCGCCGACTGGCCGAGGAAGGTCTCACCGATCCGCTCACCGGCGTGCCGAATCGCAACTTCCTGGCATCTCATCTTGTGCGCGACACCGCGCGCATCCTGCGGCTGCGCGAGAACAATGGCGCATCGCCGCGCGGCAACCTGTTGCTGTTCGTCGACATCGATGACGTCGCTCACATCGATGCGCGCGGCGGCCGTGTTCACGCCGACCATGTGCGGGTTCGCATCGCGAAGATACTCGGCCGCGCGACGCGTGGTTCGGATTACGTCATTCGCTGGAACGATGAAGCATTCGTGATACTTGCAACGGAGGCCGGTGCGAAGGACGGCGGCATCATCGCCGAGAGAATACTCGCTGGCGTTCGTGAAAGCGGGATTCGCGTCGGCCCGGACGATGCAGCGCCGGTGACCTGCTCCATCGGCGTCTCGCATTTTCCATTCTTCCCGGATCACGCGCGCGCGCTCGACGGTCAGCAGGTCCTGCAGGTGGCTGAGCTGTGCGCGTACGTTGCGCGGCGGCGCGGCAAGGACGGCTGGGTGTCGCTGTGCGGCAGCAAGTACGATCCCGCCTTCCGTTACGCCACGCTGCTCGACGATCTCTCCGGCACGCCGGACGACATCTTCCTTGATGATGCCTTCGTGATGACAGGCTCGATGCCTGCTTCTGCAAAGCGCGTCATTCCGCTCGGTGCGAGCGCGGTCTCTTCTTCCACGTCGGAGGAGCGCGCAACCGAACGGCCGCTCAGCGAAGCATGAGAAGAACAATGGCAGCGTGCGCGATTGCGATCGCAACGCATGCCGCATGAAGAAGCCCCGCATTCGCGGGGCTTCTTCATTGCATCGGGAACGCCTTCAACCGCCATCGCGTGGCGCGACTCTCCAGACCGTGTTCGAGAGATCGTCCGCGACGATCAGCGCGCCGCGCGGATCCACGGTCACGCCCACGGGCCGGCCGCGCGTCTTGCCATTCTCATCGAGAAACCCGGTAACGAAATCGACGGGATCGCCCGCGGGTTCGCCGTTTCGAAACGGCACGAAGACAACCTTGAAGCCGACAGGTTCGCTGCGGTTCCAGCTGCCGTGCTCGCCGACGAACGCGCCTTCCGCGAAGCGTTCGCCCATCGCCGGCATCGAGAACGCAAGACCGAGTGCTGCAACGTGCGAGCCCAGGCTGTAATCCGGTGCGATGGCGGATGCGACCTTTTCGGGATCCTGCGGTTGCGCGCGCGGATCGACGTTCTTGCCCCAGTAACTGTAAGGCCAGCCGTAGAACGCACCTTCGCGCACGGACGTCAGGTAATCCGGGACAAGGTTCGGGCCGATTTCATCGCGCTCGTTCACGGCCGCCCACAGCTGGTTCGTGCCGGGCTGGATGGCGAGCGCGGTGGGATTGCGAAGGCCGGTTGCGTATTGCCGGTGCATGCCCGTCTTCGCATCGATCTGCCACACCATCGCGCGGTTTGCCTCGATATCCATGCCGCGCTCGGTGATGTTGCTGTTCGAGCCGATGCCGACGTAAAGATACTGTCCGTCCGCGCTCGCGGTCATCGCCTTCGTCCAGTGATGGTTGACCACCGAGGGCAGCTCCGTGACGGTCTCCGGCGAGCCGCTCGCCTCGGTCTGGCCGTCGCGGTAATCGAAACGCACCACCGCATCCTGGTTGGCGACGTAAAGCGCATCGTCGATCAACGCAAGACCGTACGGCGCGTTGAGATTCTCCGCGAACGTCGTTTGCGTTTCGTAACTGCCGTCGCCGTCCGCATCGCGCAGCAGGGTGAGCCGGTTGCCGCCCTTCCTGTTTGTCTTGCCCTGCTTCTTGATGTGGTTCGCGATGAGATCCTTGGGGCGCAATGTCGGCGCATTGCCGCCCGAGCCTTCGGCCACGAGGATGTCGCCGTTCGGCAGCACGAGCGCCTGGCGCGGAACGCGGAGATCCGTCGCGATCGCCTCGATCGTGTAACCCTCCGGCACGGTCGGTTTTTCATCGCCCCATTCGGCCGGCTTCGAGATCACCATGTCCGGAAACAGTCCGCGCTGCGGTTCCGGCAGTTCAGGGCTTGCGCCGTACTGCGGCGGCGGCGGTTCATCGCTGCATGCCGTGAGCGCAAGCACGAGCGCGCCGATCACAAGTCTCGTGCGCATCACATCACCTCCCGGTCGCGCAGTCCCGAATAGCCGATCCACGCGGCAACCAGCGCAAGCAGCGTGACGATGATCGACAGCCACAGGCCGCCCGGCATCGTCGCCCAGGCATCCTTGCCGTGCACCAGCGCATTGATGAAACCGAGTATCCACATCACGAGAAGTGCGGCGACATGGATAATGTGTCGCACCGTGCGCGCAACGCCGCTGCGCACCAGATCGATCACCGACCACAGCAGCGCGAACGCACCGACCAGCAGCGCGCCTGCGATAAGCCACGACGCAAAGTTGAGCCACTGCACGTGGTAGGTGGACCAGTAAGCGAAATCGCTCAGCAGCGCACCGAGGAACAGCGGAAGCGGGAACGCAAGCAGGATCGCGTGCAGCGGATGAACGGCGCGACGATCTTCGTCATAGGTGGCAGCCATGGCGTCTCTCTGTTTTTGCAGTGCCGGACGGCGCGTCCACCGAGCATACGAAAGCGCCGCGCGATTGCTACCCGTGATTCACCCCGCGGAAATCGCACAGCGGCGCGCCATCATCATGCGCGCCAGCGCGCACCGCTGGCGCTTTCCGCAGCCACGGCGGTTCCGCACCGATCAGCACGCATGATTGAATTCCCTTCCGTGCAAGTGCGTAACGCGACGATGCGGGATCTGCAACTTCATGTTGCAGCCCGCCAGCCGCCTGACTAGGCTGAACGAGGCCATCAACCGGCCAGGCGTGTCGACGATCATGGATGCCGCATCATGAAAGAAACGCAGATTCTGTTCGTGCAGGGCGCCGGTGAAGGCGCGCATCGCGAGGACAGCGCACTCGCCGACAGCCTGCGAAATTCGCTCGGCGCCGGGTACGACGTTCACTTCCCCGAGATGCCGGACGAAGGGAACGCGCCGTATGCGCGGTGGAAGGAGAAGATCCGGCAGGAACTCGCAGCGCTGCACGGCAATGTCGTTCTTGTCGGTCATTCCGTGGGCGCGTCCGTCCTCGCACGGTGCCTGCCGGAAATCGACACGCAAGCCGTTGCCGGCATCTTCCTGTTGAGCGGTCCTTTCTGGGGTGGCGAAGGCTGGCGTTACGAAGGCCATGAAACGCTTGAACTGCCGCAAGACATCGAAAGCAGGTTTCAAAAGCGCGTGCGCATCTTCCTGTATCACTGCAGGGATGATGAAATCGTTCCCTTCGAGCACCTCGCGCTCTACGCGCAACGCCTGCCGCGAGCCACCGTGCAGGCGTTCGATGAAGGCGGTCACCAGTTCGGCAACGATCTTTCCGCAATCGCCGGCGACATCCGGAATCTTTCCGTGCCGGACCGCCGCCCAGGAATATAAATGCCATGAACATCCGCAATGCAGGCCGGCATGACATCACCGCCCTTGCGCGCATCTGGTACGACGGATGGCAGGACGCACACGCGGACATCCTTCCCGCGGAACTTGCCCAGTACCGCACGCTCGAGAGTTTCGAAGGACGCATAGAGCAGGCACTTCCTGATGTGCGAATGGCGGAAGCCGGCGGTGCGCTCGGCTTTCACATCGTGCAGGAGGACGAGCTTTACCAGCTGTACGTCGATGCCAGCGCGCGCGGAACGGGCACGGCCGCGGCATTGATCGCGGACGCGGAACGCGCGCTGCGCGAGCGCGGCGTGACGACGGCGTGGCTCGCCTGCGCCATCGGCAACAGCCGCGCGGAACGCTTCTATGAAAGACACGGATGGCGCCGGACCGGAAAGGTGACCTACCCGACACCGATTACCGGTGGAACATTTCCCGTCGAAGTGTGGCGATACGAGAAG
>CAZRFE010000005.1:0-15992 GCA_964599565.1 uncultured Gammaproteobacteria bacterium | reverse complement strand
CCCGACACCGATTACCGGTGGAACATTTCCCGTCGAAGTGTGGCGATACGAGAAGGAACTCGGGGAAGATGCGGCCGTGTAGTGATGCTTGAATGGCGACACCACGCCTGGTACGTGCACATGCGATACACCGGAAAGATAACGGACTGGAAAGACGACAAGGGCTTCGGCTTCATCACGCCCACCGAGGGCGGACACAGGGTCTTCGCGCATATCACCGCATTCAAGGACCGGCGCTCGCGACCGCTCCAGGACGACACGGTTACCTACGCCATCGGCAAGGACAACAAGGGCCGCTTGCGCGCCGTCAATGTCGTTCGTATCGGTTCACTGTCGCGAAGCCCGGGAAACGCAAGAAGATCGGACAGCACGCCTCGTGCTGGAATCGCCATGCTTTTTGTTGCCGCCGCAGCCATACCTGCACTCACGGGCAGGTTGCCGGTCGAGATCTTCCTGCTTTATCCGGTCCTGGGCGCCGCTACATTCTTCGCCTATACACTCGACAAGTTCGCCGCGCGCAACGGCTACTGGAGAATCCCGGAAGTTCATCTGCATCTGCTCGCGCTTGCAGGCGGCTGGCCGGGTGCGCTTATTGCGCAGGAGGTGCTGCGCCACAAGACGCGGAAGGTTTCGTTCCTGGTTGTCTTCTGGATAACCGCGCTGCTCAATGCCGCGGCGTTTGCGTGGTTGTTTACCTCGGATGGCGCGGCATTCCTCGATGCCATGCGCCATCTTCCATCAAGTTGACTTTTCAAGCCTTGCCCCGGCATCCGCGCGCACGGGAACTTCTTCGCAGCGTCAGCGGTCGATTCCAGACCATTCATTCCAACCTTCTCCCCATGCGCGGCGTCTCAAGGCAGAATCGCGTCCGCGTGATCGAGGAAACCAGCAGGCAACAACAGGAGATCATTCCGGATGATTCGGCGGAGGAACAGGCACAGCCCATCGCGCTCGAAGGCGCACCACCCCGCTTTGCTGCTGCGGCGCGCGGCGGTGTTCGCGCTGCTGCCGCTCAGCGCGGCGGCGGGCGCGGTGGAGATCGACGGACACATCGATACCGAGGAATGGCGGGATGCCCTGTTCATCACGGACTTCCGCAAGACGCAGCCGCTCAACGGCGAGCCGGGATCACTGCGCACGCAAGCCTGGGTGCTCGCCACGCCCGAAGGCCTCGCGATCGCCTTTCACAACACGCAACCGCCGTCGACGCCGCGCACCAACCAGCGCGTGCAGCGCGATTTCAACGAGCAGGTCGACCGCATCAACGTGATGGTGGATTTCGACGGCGATCACCGCACCGCCTACAACTTCACCGTCAGCTCCACGGACGGCGTCTATGACGCCACCATCACCAACGAATCGAGCTTCAACGCCGACTGGGACGGCCTGTGGAGCCATGCCGTCACGGGAGACGACGAGACATGGTCGGTCGAGGTGCTGATACCGTGGCACATCGCGCCAATGCGTGATGCGGACGGTGAGACGCGCACGTTGCGGCTTTATCTCGACCGCGTCATCGGCACGACCGGCGAACGCATGGCGTGGCCGGTTGCGAGCTTCGAGCGTCCGCGTTTCATCTCCGAGTTTGCGCCGGTTGAAGTGACGAGCTACAGCCAGTCGCTGCTCGCGATCACGCCATATGTCTCGGGTCTCTACGACAACATCAGCAACGACACGGAAACGGATGCCGGCGCGGACATCTTCTGGAAACCGAACGGCCAGGTGCAGTTCACCGCCACGCTCAATCCCGATTTCGGCCAGGTGGAAAGCGACGATCTCGTCGTGAACTTCGATGCAACGGAAACGTTCATCAGCGACAAGCGTCCGTTCTTCACGGAGAACCAGGGACTCTTCGAGTTCACCACGCCCTCCGATTTCAGCCAGCTGCTGTACACGCGGCGCATCGGCGGGCCTGCCGACGACGGCAGCGGCTCCGGCGACATCGCCGGCGCGCTCAAGCTCAACGGCAGTGTCGGCGCATTCAAGTACGGCCTGTTCACGGCGGATGAAAACCACGAGGCGGGCCGCACGTTCTCCGCCGTGCGGCTGGTGCGCGACTTCAGTCACCACAACATCGGTGTCATGGCGACGAACGTGGACCGGCCGCTGCTTGACCGCACGGCCATGGTGTACGGCGTCGATCACAACTGGCGGCCGACGCCGCGCTGGAATGTGCGCACGCGGCTGATCGACAGCGAGATCGAGCAGGCAGGACAGCACACCAGCGATGCGGGCGGCACGATCTGGGCCGACTACGAGATGGATGACGGCTGGCGCCAGCAGTGGATCGGCATGCATTTCGGCGACGCGCTCGAGATCAACGACGCCGGTTACCTTTCGCGCAACGACCTCAACTACGGACACTGGCAGGTGAACAAGCGGTTCACCGACCTGCCCGCCGAATCACGCTACTCCTCGAAGGACTGGCGCTGGCGCATGAGCGGCCAGTACAACGAAGACGGCGAGCGCCTCATGCACCAGTTCCGGATGAGCCGCGACGGCAGGCTGCGCAACGGCAGCTCCGAGTACGCGGAGATCAACATCAACAGCTCAGGCGTCGATGATCTGCTCACGCGCGGCAACGGCGTGCTCGAACTTCCCTCACGCTTCAACGCGTACTTCGAGTACGAGCGTCCGCGCAAGGGCCGCTGGGGTTACGGCGTGTCTGTCGAAGCGTTCAGCGGCGGACTCGAAGGGAACGACAGCATCGGCTACGGCATCAGCGCGGAACCGACCTACTTCCTGAGCGACGCATTCAACATGTACGTGGGCGCCTCCGCGAGCCACACGCCGGACTGGCTCGTCTGGCAGCAGGAAAATCTCATCGGCAGCTTCGAGGGCCGCGAGGCGCATCTTGATGTCGGCTTCAACTGGATCGGCAGCCGGCAGGAGCTCAGGCTCAAGGTGCAGGCCATCGGCATCAACGCGCGCGCGCGCCAGGGCTACCGCGTCGAGTCCGGGGATGCCATCGCCACCGATGAACCCATCGAAGATTTCAGCGTGCGCAACTTCGGCCTGCAGGTTCGCTACCGCCTGGAACTCGCGCCGCTCTCGTACCTGTACATCGTGTACGGCCGCGGCGGATATGAAGAAGGCATCGGCGATGACGGCTTCGGGGGATTGCTCGACAACAGCTTCAACCTGCGAGACGACGAACAGCTGCTCATCAAGTTGAGCTACCGGTTCGGGTCGTAGGCATCGGGTATTGCATCACTACCGGCAGGAAGCCCCGCGAGAGCGGGGCTTTTCTTTCGCGTGAATGTTGTGCGCGCAGCTCAACGCTCCTGCAGCGCAAGCCGCGCGCCCAGTGCAATCATCACACCGCCCGAGATGCGGTTCTGCCATGCGCGGTAGCGCGGGTTCGCGAACACCGTATCCCGCAGGCGATGCGTACCCCAGGAAAGCGCGCATTCGTAGAGCGTATCGAGCAATGCCATCGTGAAGCCCAGCAGCAGGAACTGGATGACGATGTTGCCGCGTGCGGGATCAACGAACTGCGGCAGGAACGCAAGAAAGAACACCGCGACCTTCGGGTTCAGCACGCCAACCGCAATCGCTTCCCGCAGCACCCGTCCGCCCGATGCCGCGCCGGCAGGTTTCACCGTCACCGGTGCGTTCGCGCTTCGCAGTGCGCGAATGCCGAGATAAAGAAGATAGGCAGCGCCTGCGTATTTCACGAGCGCGAACGCCACCGCCGAGGTCGCAAGAATGGCGGAAAGCCCGAACGCCGCCGCACAGGCGTGGAACAGCGTGCCGATGTTCAAGCCCACCGCCGTCAGCATGCCCACGCGAACGCCGCCGCTCACCGTCCTGGAAATCACGAGCGCCTGCGCGGGGCCAGGCACGAGAATCAGCGCGGTACTCGCCGCAATGAATAATGCATAGGACGCGAAGTCGATCATCACGCGGGTTCCTCGCCCGTTGCTGCAACCTGTTCCGCAAGCACATCGCACAGCCGTGCAAACGCAGCGCTTGCGGGATCAAGAAACGTCATGTGCCCGATGCCCGGCAGTTCGTGCAGCCGCGCATCGTCACCGACGATGCGAGCCGCCTGCACGTAACGCCGCGACATGGCCACGGGTACCGCATCGTCAGCATCGCCATGGAGAAGCACCTGCGTCACGCCGAGCGGAAGCCGCGCCATCGGCGAGGCATTCGCGCAACGCGCCGGCACATCATGCGGCGTACCGGACAACAGCTCCGTCACGACATCCTTGCCAAGGCCGAGCCGCCACGCTTCCTCGAGATCGGAAACCGCTGCAAGACCGATCGCCGCACGAACGTTGATGCCCGCAGCCCGCACGCGGTGCCGCTCCGCCGCCGCCCACAAGGCAAGCTGCCCGCCGGCGGAATGCCCGACAAGGAACACCCGGCCAAGATCCAGCGTCGCGCGCCACTGCGCGAGGTGTGCAATGCCGGACAGCACATCCGCACCGATCTCGTCCCAGCCCACGCCGGGCATCCCGAGCCTGCGGTACCCGAGGTTCCAGGTGGCATAGCCACGTGCCGCCAGCGCGTTCGACGCCGCATCCAGCTGCTCGCGCCCATACGGCATCCGCCAGAAGCCGCCGTGCAGCAACACCACCACCGGCGGCGCTGCCACACCGTGCGGAAGGTTAAGGTCGCCTTCCTGCCCGGGCGCTGTGCCGTAACGCGAAGAACATGTTTCCTGGTGCATTCCGCCTCCCGTGCTCGTCTTGCAAAAGGCAGCCGCCGCCTTTCACCCGGAACACGAGCAACGGCAGTAGACCCGGCATGCGGAGAATTCATTCCGGGAAACGGCAAAGAAATTTGCGCAAACCAAAAGCCCCGCGAAAGCGGGGCTTTGTGTAACTTTCCTGCCGCAGCCTTCAGCCGCCCGAATCACCACGAGGATCCAGCAGGCCGATCTTCTCCAATCCTTCCCGGACAGCCGCCATGTTTCCTTCCGCCGGCCAGCCCGTTACATCCATCACCAGCTTTCCTTCCCGGAAAAAATAAAAGTGCGGCGTCGCCCAGGCAAACAGCTCCTTCCACGCCCTGTCCTTGTAGACGATATGAAACTGTCGCGCCGGATGCTCCGCGTTCCATTTCCTGATGATCTCGAAATGCAGTTGCCTGTCCTGCGTCGCCAGCCAGAGCGCGTCTCGCATGGCGCCACCCACGGCGGGTTCGGCAGCAATCGCAGACATTGCGTTCACCGAGAAGCGACAGAGCGGATGAGAGACAACAACCGTTCCCGTGAAGTGCCGCAGATCGAAAGGCTCGGCAACCAGCACGTCTTCGTCATCCCGGGTTGAGAGGAGCACGTGGCCGGTATCGGACCCGGCACGCACCTCAAGTTCCGGAAGTTTTTCGAAGCTGATCCCCTGCTTGGCGCCGAGCGTCTGGATTTCCCGCGCCTTGTCGAAGTCCCGCCTTTCGACGTAAGCGCCGAAGAGGTGAACGTAATCGAGATTCACCGCCTGCCCTCTCCTCGCGAGCTCGTTGAAATAGCGCGCAAGGTCATCCACGTAGCGGCCGGTGTAGAAGGAAGCGATATCCGTTGCGTCGAAGATTTCCCGCAACCCGGTATCGCTGAGCCTGCGCAATTCGCTTTCGTCGCTTACCGCCGGGAACAGCCTTTCGTATTCCTTCTCGATCAAGGGATGCCGCGTCGCCTGATCCTGCCCGATATGCGCGTCGATCATCCTTTCGAAAGCCGCAACCTTTCCGTCGCCAGCGCCGGCCGCCAACATCGGCAATACAAGGAATGCCGCCTGGGCCAGGACCTTGATGTACACGAGTGCGAAACGTTGCCTGCTTCCATCCATCGCTTTCTCTCCCACGTCGCTTGGGCGTCGTAACTGCCACCATTCCCTTCACACCCGTGCATTGATTTCGAACGATTCCGCGCGAACAACGGGACGAATTGTATGGTCGACCTTCTTCAGCTCCACGATGCCGTGCTGCTCCATGCGCTTCAGCGTGCGCGACAGGTTTGGCACGGCTCGGCCCGTCAGCTGCGCCAGCTCCGCGAGAGAATCCGGCTTTTCCTCGCGAATGACATCAAGCAGCTCCTTGTTGCCTTCGCTGAGAATCTCGGCGAGCGACTTCAAGGAAGTGAACCAGATCTTCGGCTCGCTTGCCTTTGGCTTGTACCTGCCCTCTGCGATAGCAATAGTGCGCTTGCGAAAATCTTCAAGCGATATCACGCCTATCCTGATTACCTTCTTCATGACCGCCCTTCCTGCTTCTTTTGCCACTTGGCGACTTCGTTCCAGAAATCCGATATCAGCTGTCCCGGCGATTCGAATTCGTACGGTTGCCCCTTGTCGTTTATCGACAGATGCTGGTGATCGTGAGCGACACTTCGACGGCCGCCAAACTTCCGTCGCCTGAGCTTCGGTGGCGCATGTGAGTTATCAAAACCGATGAGCCTTTGATTGAACTTGTCGTGATACGTCAGGCTGTATCGGATTCCGTGCGGCCGCTCGGGACTCGGCTGCTGAATCGAGACTTCGAACTTCGCATATGACCCGTCCTCCATCACGATACGGACACCGTCCAGCTCCAGCAGAACGTCAAGCTCCCTTTGCCTTGCCACAAACTATCCCTGTTATCAGCTGGTGATAACCATACGGAGATGTGCGGCCCTCAGCAAGGGGCAGAATGAATCACGAAAATTCAGAGCCTTCCGGATGGTTGGAGATTGCGGAATCCGCAGGGTTGGGAACGCCTTTCGAGGCGCGAGTCCTTCGATGTGTTGTAGACCTGACGCAAGCCGCAGGAACGAAAAAGCCCCGCAAGAGCGGGGCTTTCCATTTCAAACCACAGGACCTGACCCTCGAAGCACCGGCCCCCGATTCTTCTCGAAGCACCGGCGACCTACGCGCGCCTTGCAGTCTCTTCCCACCGGCTGACGTTTACGCCACGCACCAGCAACCATGCAGCCAGCGAAAACTCCGCGATGATGATGGGCAGGAAGATGTAGGGCGTCAGGGCCGCGTAGAGTGCGGGCAACAGGAAGTGAGAGAAGCTCATGGTGAAATAGGACGCGCCTGCAATCACCATCAGCACACCGAGCCAGGCGGGAAGAAAGCGCGAACGGTATATCAGCCAACCCAGCGCAACACATGCGAATGTGAAAAAGACGAGGCTTATTGCATAGGCATCCCCATGCAGCTTCAGCGCCAGCATGAGCAAGCCGTTCACCTGCTCTGCGTCGAAACCCGAAAGGAACTCGCCGCCATGAACCAAGCGCAAGGCGACGAAGTGACTGATTGAAGAAACCGCCAGCACCAGGACACAGGCAAGGCGCATGAACGCCGCGAGAAGCGCGACGTATCGATGCACAGGCCGCAGCAATGCGTACAACAGCACAGCCACGACGACATCAGACGCCAGGTGCAAAAGCTCCGCGGAGAACCCGATGCGGAACAGCGTTTCATTTGCCGCAATGCTTGCGGCCGTCGCGCCGGCATCATCTCCCTGCAGCAGGCGGCCGCGCACGAACATTTCGGCGAACAGGCCGGCAGCGATGATGTACAGGTACAACGCACCGGCGAGCCTGGCGTAAGGCAAGGGGGAACGCATGACAGTGAACATGGCAACTTCTCCTTTTGGAGAAGCGTAGCCGAACCAATGCCGGTCTGCAGGCAGACTCACGTGGATCGAGGACGGCACAATGCTGGACTTGCCGCTATCGGATTCCGATTTCGAATCCCTGCACGTGAAGCACGCCAGGAAAGACGAAGTGAAAGAGGAAGCGGCGATCTACGCAATCCGATAGCTGCTTTCACACCAGAACGACAAAGCCCCGCGAGAGCGGGGCTTCTATGATGCAATCATACGTCTGAGAGAAGGCGATACTTCGTAGATCTGCACTAGCCCGCCTACCATTCTGGACATTTTCACGTGGCCATTCAATTCAAACACGTCGAGAACGTGGTCAATGACTTTACTATTCGTGCGCACACTTTGTGCAATTTCTACGTTAGTTTTAAGATTTTGATTAACGATTGCAGAAATCACGGAGCTTATCGTTTCTTCGTAGTCTTCAATTTCTGACTCCGCGTATATCTCAAATCCATAAGTTGTGACCTGATATGGAAATAGACCTCTTCCAATATTTCGCATGAGCTCGATACATCCCGACTTTTCCAACATCTCCAAAGAGTCTCTTAACTCCTGCTCAGGAATAATAAGTTCTCCATCTTTTACAAACACGCGTGTCGGGTTCACCATCTGGTCCCGACTTTGCAAAAGCTCTTCACATGAAAGCCGCAACACGTAGCTATCCATCTTAGTCAGGTCGCCAATTGATTCAGATAGCTGTTCTATATGCTTTGGCACCGGCCCTAAGGGTGGCTTGTCGCTTGTTCCGAAGATCGCGGACACAACTCGATCAAAGTTCGAATCGTACGAAGACAAGTTCCCGATGCTTTCCCATAATGTGCTTTTCAGAGATTGAGGGACTTCGCAGTCATCCAAGACTATCGGTATGAGCTTGCTGCCAGTATTTATTCTCTTCACGAAGGCTGCATTGAGTTCCTCCCTAACCCACGGCTTCGAAATGCTGAACTTTGACAAGACAACAACGATGGCATCAGCATCTTTTATGCCTTCTTCAAATATTTTATCGACTAAGCTGTCCCCTGGAAGCATCTCCCACTTATCTAACCAAGCGTCAATACCTTGCTGGCGCAAGCGTTCGGCGAATTTTTCTACAAACCGTGCTTTATCTTCACTAGCGTGACTTATAAACACCTTTGGTTGCATTAGTTACCCCTAATTAAATGACGTTCGCTTTAAACTTACATTCCGTGGCTTCAAGTTTCGCCGAAAGCCGCGCGATCCAAATTCCGCCCGGCAATCTGGTAAACAAATTCATTCCCTTACCCCTGTCTCAAAATTGAATAAACATGACAACGATGATGGCGCCAATGAGAGATCCATGGAATATCAAGATCGTTTTTGAAAACGCCGCCGCTGCCCATTCGCCGGGCCCGAAATGGACTTCGCGTGTATCCATGCTGAAGTCAACGTTTTCTGGGTCCAGCTTCCGTATTTTCTCGTACAGTTTTCTGTAGCCGCGTTCAGTAGATAAAAAGTATGCATCGAGTGTCCAGAACGCGATAGCTGGAAAGTACGCCAAATAGATAAACCGCACATTTGAATCGTTTGCCGATAATGCGAACAGTGCGGAAACGAGAACTACGCTCCAGCCTTTCAGAAGAAAGGAGTTCGTCGACAGCCTGTTGACTACCCCTTGCACGAAATCCAAGTGTTTTAGCTTTCGCTCCATTTTTCTCTCCTAGTTCAAGCGCAAGTAAGTCGTACGCGGCACGCTAGGAAAGAAGGTTCTTGAGATTCTGCCAATTCCAACGATAGAGCCGACCAGCATTAGGTACAGGCGTGTAATCCCCATTGCGATAACCAATTACTTGCACGATAGGTACTCCGATCTCCCTTGCCATAGCGACCTCTTTCAAAACGCCCGTCGCTCGATGAGTCTCGGGGCCCACCATAACCAATACGATGTCAGAGCGAGCTATCATTCGATGTGCGCTTTTCTCCCAGTCTTTCTCTGGCTTTGCTTCTTTTAGAGAGTGGTCTGAAATTTCAAACGGGGAGTCTGCATTTTTTGACTGCCCAATAATAAATTCTTTGAGTTGTCGGTCATTATCAAAATCGAAGCTAACAAACACTTTCTTAGTCATTCTCTCGCCCTCAAATAATTTTGATCCAAGCATGAACACGCCGGCGCCAGCTGCTATGGCCGGTAGGGTGGGAGCGAACACAGCGGTACCAACAGCACCAATCGCTCCGGCTTTTAACGCCTTCCACACACCCACTCTGGCGTGCTTCGTGCAGTAATTACCGTCCGATATGATGTTTCGACACCGAGCACCCTTGCGGGTAGTGGCATTGCATTGGGGCATTCGCAAATTCCTCCGCCATCCGAAATCACTTTCGAATGCACGGCGTAGTTTTCTGAAGCGTATTGAAGAGCTCCAAATTCGAAGGCGGCACACGTCGTCCTTGTGGGCGATCTCGTTTTGGGGGTATGGCCCCGAAAGGAGTATAGGCAAGGAGAAGCACGAGACAACCAAAAGGATGCTTCCGAAAAGAGTATTTCAGGGCTGTCCGGATAGTAAAAATCGAGGAAAAACGTAGAGTTATCAACGCCTTTCGAGGCACGAGGATTAGCATCCTCGCCAGGAAGTAAACGGCACGGACGCCAGCTATGAAGGGTTCGTCTGTGTCGGGTGGAGGCGAATATAAAACCCGCGAGGGGAATAAGCCTGCCGCTCCTGGGCGGATGCTAACCACCCGACACTCTTATATATAAGAATCAAATGAGCATGATCCCCAGGAGATTCATCATGGAAAAGAAGATCTCGTACCGCGTTCCCCAAGGCTTCAACCCCTTCTCCACCGCCGACACCTGCCGCGGCCTCACCGACGCCGTTCACCACTTCCTGCTGGAAGGTCCCGGCACCAAGGCCAGGATGACACGCGCGGAAAAGGCCGGCCTCAATTCACTCGTCGAGCTGCTTCATCAACACATCCACGCCCTGCACGACTACCTCGCCGAGATCGAGAACAGCACAACGCTGGACTTACCGATGACGGATGAAGATTTCGAAGCGCTGCATGTGAAGCACGCGAAGAAATATGAAGTGCGAGAGCCGGAGTTGGTTTACCTAGTTCGATAACGGCATTCACACCAGAATGAAGAAGCCCCGCGAGAGCGGGGCTTACCTTTTCTGTTGATACTTAAACTTGAAACCACCTGACCCTGAACCCTCACTCCATCTACCAGACTATCGCGACTCCAAATGCTCCAACAGCATCCTAAAACAATGTTCGTCACTGACCCCTTGGACAGCATTTGTTAGCGCGCTATATGCCTCTTCTCTTATCAGAACGCTCACTCCCGGTTCGGCAAATTTGGTCGTATCTTCGCCAACAGCCGACAATTCGTGCGCCGCATTCAATACGATATCGCTTAAGGTGTCAAAATCCAGGCTCCCAATAATGCGTTCAAGTTCTTTGGCGGTTGCCAAAGTAAGCCAGACTCGAACCTTACCAAACTCAATCCTTTCACCGATTACCGTAAAGAAATGGACATTTGGATTTGAGGGCGGCGGAATATCAAAGTAAGGCTGAACCTTCGCTCCAGCACTCGTAGTTACAGAGTATCTTTTCCTTCCTGTCTCTTTCTCATAAATCCACAGATTCTTGCTGCCTTTTCTGCCGGCTCCACCGGCATCTTCCTTCTCAACCCATTTCGCAAAATAGTCGTCCGCATTTGGCTGCAGCATTTCCTCCTCGAAATACAAGAACTGCCTCAAAGATTCTTGCCACAACAGCCATCCTGTTCGCATATCGATTGGTCGACCGCTAGTATTTTGCTCTGCGACTTTCGCTTTGCGAGCAGCAATCAACTCCCCATACTGGCCTAACACGTCGCGCATAGCATCATTCGGATCCACGTCCAATGACGGCACGCGGATAGACCGGGTGGCGGAAGGATGCATCCGCGTAGTACCAAAAACTTCGGCCAACCCTTTATCAGACCGAACGCACAGCATTTTGTGCTCCACACCTAGGTTTGCGTGCATCACATCGATGTTCAAGTTTGACCAGCTTGTCTCTGGAATCGCTTTTGCTCGACAGTAGACGTACGACCAGTCACCTTCTTCGAATTTTCTACCCATCATGTGGGCAACGCGAATTGCGAGCAGGGAACGTGCTCTTTCTGCTTCTTCGGCTGAAAAAGCAGGCAGAACGCGAGGCCTCTTCACAGAATCTCCTTTCGGGCGTCGTCCACAAGCGTACGGAACTCTTCGAAACTCATACTTATCTCGCTTGAAGAAAAGGAACTACATAGCCACTCGGCGTACATTTTCCGATAATCGAATTCATCCCTGCGCGCTACATGCAGGTAACGAACAACATAGTTCTTGTTTGTAGTCAGTTGGGAGCTGATAAATGACCGAACTTCTTGTTTGTCGAGTTTTGTAAGAACCCTTTCCACTCGTTTCCGATTCTGCTTTCTACAGTGCAACACAAGGTCGTAGCCGACAGCGTTGTCAGAGACAAACATTTTGAATGTTGCGTGCTGCTTGTCGAACGTCTGCGCAGCTCTCACTTCAAACCCCGCTCTTTGTATGGCATTTTGCAAACTTCGCCACACCTTCTCGGATGAGTTGTGAAACACGACGCACATCCAGCCATCATCCCGCAACACACGATGAGCTTCCAGAAAGGCTTGGCATAGCAATGCCTCATAATCGTCTGCAGTCTTATTCTGCGGCCGACTAATAATCGCCTCTTCAGCAGTGTTCGTATATTCTCCCAACCAACTTTCCCAAAGAAAGTTCATTTCGGAGTAGTTAATATTGCTCCCGAATGGAGGATCAGTGAACACGAAATCCACACTGCCATTGGGAATGTTTTCAAGATGGCATGCAGACTTTACGGATAAGTGAACTTGACGCGAAAAGCGTGGGGCATCTCTGAAGTACCAACTTATCGTTTGAGCTTTTCTCTTAAACGCAAAAAATACGTTCTGCTCATTAATGATCTGCGGCACATTGTAGTTTGCGGTATTACCGCTACCACCCCAAAACCTAAACTCAGAAAACAACGTCACCCTTTGATATAACGAAGTAACTACGAAACGAAGTTTGTTCCTGAGGCTTACGACAGGGTAATTGCTCGCCTCATGCCACAAGCGCGCCATCGCCCAAAGGGCTCGTGGCGTATAGGCTTTATCAACGGAAATGATGCCTGCAGCTATCGGCTGCCGAGTGTTAACCCCCGCTGGAAACTGATTTTTTGGATACCAGAGTTGACTGGGGATCTGACCCGCGGCCAGATTAGTTACAAAGTCGATATCGCGCTGATCGGGAACTGCGCAACTCTCCTTCCTACCTCTCGAACAACATTTGTAGCCGATTTGAACAGGGTATCGACTTGTCCTTTTTAGACCTCTTTTTGCAATGCGGGACTTGCAATGGGGGCAATCGAACGTCTTCTTAATTTTGCTGTCGCGCACCCGCTCACGCTCGTCGCGCGCAACATCCCAGAGCACAAACTCGCGGCGACACTCATTGCATTCTACGCCGTAACTCCAAACGGTATACAACTGGGCAACTTCTTTGCCGCAATCACGGCATGAAGTTGCATACAGATACTTGTTCAGGTCTTCGCAAGAAGCCAATACGTGATCAACGGCAGTCAGGAACTCAACATCATCCGCTGGTGTGTTCAAATTCTCGGCGATAAATACAGCGGCGGGAGACAGGTCTGAAAGGATCGCGCGACGACCCATTTCGGCCGCAGCAACTCCTGTCATACCCGACCCGCAAAATGAATCCAGAACGACTTCACCAGGGTTTGTGTAATAGTCAATTAAGGCTGCGATCCCTTGTGGAGGAACTTTTGTATGATATGTGTGGGCGTCGTAAACATACGTGTTTTTACCAGCAGAAATGTCTCTGTTGTAAGGCTCGTCGACGATTTTTCGCTCCCGTGGAGCATCGAGAATGGAGCGAAGGCGAGCCTCCGACCGTGCGTCGCAGTCAACGTTGTTTAATTCAACATCAAAAAAGGGAAGTTGATTTCCTCGAGCCATTTCACTCTTCCTTGCCCTAGCGTTTTCGATTGCGTAAGTATTATCCGAGCGGCGGCGACCTGTTGGTCTAAATTTTCTCTTCCTGGTTCCTGGGCACGTTCGCGACGACATCTCGGGACATCGCCGCGTCCAATCAGTTTAATGTCCTTCCTTCTGAAAGACTTGACCCTACGCGTTCTAGTTGCCCCCCTTTCTGACGAACCGACTCACCAGTCTTGCGCACCCGCGATCTCAGACCGCCGAACCTCCACCTTTTCCCGAAGATCTTTTAGGCTTGTTGTCAGCGCAGCATGATGATCGCTTGGATCATAATCTAGGATTCTTAACGACAGATTGTCCCGGTACGATGCTTTAATATCTTTGTGTATTCCCTTCGGGGCAACAATATAGTGAGGCCGTCCGCTTGGGTAATTGCCGGCGTAACGCTCAAGCATCAGCTGCACATTCGGATCCTCAAAACCGCAGCCGATAAAAATGAACGTATGAGTAACCGCAAGAGCATCGAGACAAGCGAAAAAGCTTGCGTAGGCATATCGCGCTGTTCGGTAATCCCTTCGTGTGAAAATCATCTTGTCTGGTGAATCAATTGTGCCATGGACTTTGACTACGGCGCGTGAATCTCCTCGCAACTCATTAACAACATCTGAATCGTAGTAGTTCTTCAAGACGACCGTATTGGTAGACACGCTCAGAGCATGAGTGTCGTAGATTTTGTCGAAGTTCTGCGTTAGGACTAAGCGTGAATCGAGCTTGAAGATCTCGTTATGTATTTCGACGGGCTGATATTGCGGCCTTACAAACGCCTCTCGAATTATTCGCACCCATTCCTCGTCCAGCTTCTCTTTCAACAGCTCACATGCGGTGAGGTAATCGCGTTTCCCAAGCAGAGTTTGTATGTGTTTTTTCGGTCGCGATGCTTCGCTTAGTGCGCGCTCCAGGAACTCGCTCCATAAGGGCGGTCGCGCACCGCCAATGCCAGCCGAGTTCTTAGAAACACCGGACCCAAGAAATAGCACAGAGCGGCGCCGCGCAAGATCATTAATAAGCGCAACGGGCCAATCAATCACTTCAGGGCCTCTAAATTACCTAACACGCGCCCAGTAATACCGCCGATGATGGAGTTATATTCCTTAACTTTGGCGAAATGCGCTCCCACAACTCCGTCTGCAGCCTTAAGTCGAAAAATAGGCTTCCTGCTCGTTTGAGAAAGAGGAATCAAACTATGCAAGGTCGGAATCGAACCCAGGTTATAGTTAACATCAGAGTGCTCGGGTTGAAGAACCCGAACGAAATGATTATCGATCTCGCTCGACACCTTACTCATTATCTTTTCGAACGCTTTGACCGGTTGACGTTTTCCCTTGCTATCGGTCTTTGCCGTGTACTGCTGGGTCACATAACCGAGGAACTTTAGATTCCAGCCGCTATAGTCGATACCGATCTCCTGGCCGTCTTCATTAAGCTCCAGTCCACTACCTAAGGCTTTTTTCCATTTGCTAAGTGCGATCGAGATGTTTTCGATAGCCCGAAGGCTAAAAATGTCGATCGACATCGGAGCAAGGAAGTAATCAGCGGCTATCAGGACCGAACGGTTAATGGAGCCAAGCGATGGCCCCATATCAAACAGGACGTAATCGTAATCTCTACAACGGGACAATAACTCCACAAACAACAGCGAGGTACGAATCCCCCGTGGCTGCCCTGAAATAGCGTCGTTCCAATCCTTCGAGAGAAGATCCTCTGTTAGCGATAGACGTGGATCACCGGCAATCACATCCACTTTGAACTCCGCGCCTTTTCTCGCATCTATCGTTTTCGAAAAACCTTTGCCGAGTGAAAGCGGCCGCACAACGTCGTAGATAGTGAATCCGTTCTTCTCGTAAATTTGCGATATTTCTTGATCTGAAAAAATCAGCTGCGTTGCATTGCACTGTGGGTCAGCATCAACCACCAGCACCCTCTTCTTTTTTTCGATCGCCAGATACGCCGCCAAATTGCAGAGCAAGGTAGTCTTCCCGACGCCACCCTTGTTGTTAAAGAACGCTATTGATTTCACAAAAAACCTCAACGGGTGATAATGACTCATCAACGAACGTAAGCGCGAGGACCTCCGCGCCGGTTAAGACTGCATTCGACTTTCGCGAAACAAAATCGACACCTTTTCGAGGACAACAGTCGCCGGCCTGCGAAGTCACTGAGGCTGCACTCGGTTTTCGCGAGACAAGACGCGGACGGTTTCTCGGACGGGAGTTACCAGTTTGAGTAATGACCGTTCGAGAAACACTTCGCAACGCCGTATCGCGGAAATCCGGGACCGTCTCAGCTCAGCCGCACTTGGAGTCGCCGCAACTGAGACACGTCATACACCCATCCATCATCACCACCG
>CAZRFE010000004.1:0-70776 GCA_964599565.1 uncultured Gammaproteobacteria bacterium | reverse complement strand
CGTGCGCGCTGGCTGGAGATGGCGGCGAACAACGCACGCCAGGCGCTCGCCGTGCGTCTTGCTTCGGATCAGACATTGCAGCAACGCTTCGAGTCGCTGGCAGAAGCGCTCGATCTCGGCCAGGTTCCCGCGCGCATGGAATGCTTCGACATCAGCCACACCGCGGGTGAAGCGACGGTTGCATCGTGCGTGGTGTTCGGGCGCGAGGGCGCGATCAAGGCCGATTACCGCCGTTTCAACATCGAAGGCATCACACCTGGCGACGACTACGGCGCCATGCGCCAGGCGCTGGAGCGCCGCTATCTTCGTCTGAAGAAAGGTGAAGGCGTGCTGCCGGACATCCTGTTCGTCGATGGCGGCAAGGGACAGTTGCAGGAAGCGATCGGCGTGCTGGAGGAAATCCAGGTGGAGGGCGTGCAGATCGTCGCGGTGGCAAAAGGACCGACACGCCGGCCCGGCATGGAGCAGATCCTTTTGGCCGGGCGCGAGCAGCCGCTTATACTGGCCCCCGATTCGCCGGGCCTGCACCTGATCCAGCAGATCAGGGATGAAGCGCATCGTTTCGCCGTCGCGGGCCACACGGCAAGACGCAACAAGCAGCGCCGCGAATCGACGCTGGAAAGCATCGAAGGTCTCGGGCCGAAACGGCGCCAGCAACTGCTTCGGCAGTTCGGCGGCCTGCAGGGCGTGGCGCGGGCCGGGATCGAGGATCTCATGCAGGTCAAGGGCATCAGCCGGGAGCTCGCGAAGCGTGTCTACGAACACTTCCATGGTGGCAGTTGATCCAGGCATCTGGCGGAAGATTCCGCTGGCGCTGACGTGGCTGCGCGTGGCGCTCGTGCCGGTCTTCGTGCTGGCTTTCTATCTTCCGGAACTCACCGACTCGCGTTTCCTGCAGTGGATCGCACCGCCGCTCGCCGCATTCATCTTCACGCTCGCCGGCATCACGGACTGGCTGGACGGCTGGCTCGCGCGACGCTGGAACGCAGTATCGAAGCTCGGCGCGTTCCTCGATCCCGTCGCTGACAAGATTCTCGTCGCGATCGCGCTCGTGCTGCTCGTGCAGATGGACGGCACGGCGTGGCTTGCCTTGCCAGCCGCGGTGATGATCGGGCGCGAAATCACGGTTTCTGCATTGCGCGAATGGATGGCGGAATCCGGCGCACGCTCGCGCGTTGCAGTGAGCTGGATGGGCAAGGCGAAGACGGCGTTGCAGATCATCTCGATCGCGATGCTGCTGTTCCGCTATGACATCGGTCCGCTGCCGGTCTACAACCTTGGCGTGCTCATGCTGCAGATTGCTGCGGTGCTGACGTTGTGGAGCATGTTCGGGTACTTGCGCGCGGCGTGGCACTGGCTCAAATCCGTCGAATGACGCAGGCGCGCGCTTGACAGCGCGACGCCGCTCACTAAAATACCCACTCCTCGCGCGGGAATAGCTCAGTTGGTAGAGCACAACCTTGCCAAGGTTGGGGTCGCGAGTTCGAGTCTCGTTTCCCGCTCCAGATTTCCAGACCCCGGTAACAGCCGGGGTTTTTTATTGCAGGACACGTGTTTCGGCGTCGAAGTCCGGCCTGCAAATGCTTCATCGATATGATAAATTTCCCCCGGCTTTCCGCGGCCTTGCATGAAGGTCACGGGGCGTCCGGTGGGGGAAAACGTCGCTCAGGCTGAGTGGCAGAGTGGTCATGCAGCGGCCTGCAAAGCCGTGTACGCCGGTTCGATTCCGACCTCAGCCTCCAATATCCCCTCGCATTTTTTGGCCAGCCGCAGCCCGGGTGGCGGAATGGTAGACGCAGCGGACTTAAAATCCGCTGGCCGCAAGGCCGTGCCGGTTCAAGTCCGGCCCTGGGCACCAGGGTTTCCATTGCCATCCAGTGCCGGAGCTTCGATGCGTACCGAAACTTCCGACCGCGTGCTGTTGCAGGTCGATGAACTGGAAATCTGGCGCGGCGAACGGCGGCTGGTTCACGCGCTGAGCTTCGGCGCCCGCTCGGGCGAACTCATCCATCTCAAGGGTCCGAACGGCAGCGGCAAGACGTCGCTGCTGCGCTGCCTTGCGGGCCTGACGCTGCCGGACGGCGGCACGATCAGCTGGTTCGGCACGCGCTACGCGGGGCGCGTTGGCCCCGAAGCGCGGGCGCGCTTCCGGTTTCTCGGCCATCACGATGCACTCAAGGGCGGACTCGATCTCGGCGAGAACCTGTGTGCGCTGCAGGCCCTGCACGGCGATACCGTCGATGTCGCCCCGCGGCTTGCGGAGGCGGGTGTTGGCGACCGTGCCGGCGTACCCGCGCAGCGGCTTTCCGCCGGTCAGCGGCGGCGCGGCGCATTCGCGCGGCTTCCAGCGGCGCATGCGGATGCCTGGCTGCTCGATGAACCATTCAACAGCCTGGATACCTCGGGTGTCGCGCTGGTCGCAGGATGGATTTCCGATCTGCTCGAGGGCGGCGGCATGGCGATCCTCAGTACGCACCAGCCGTTGCCGGAACCTCTGCTCGCACGCGCAATCGAACTCGGAGACGGCGGATGAACGCGCCGGCGAGAGGGGCGGATATACCGCTTGGGCGCGCGGCGGCCGCGCTTTTGCGGCGCGACATGCTGCTCGCAGGGCGTCGCGTCGGCGATGCGCTGAACCCGCTGATGTTCTTCGTCATGGTCGCGCTGGTGTTTCCGCTTGCGGTGACGCCGGAACCTGCGTTCATGCAGAAGCTGGCGCCGGGAATATTGTGGGTCGCGGCGCTGCTCGCGAGCCTCGTCGGGCTGAACGCGCTGTTCTCGCCCGATTACGCGGACGGCACGCTGGAACAGCAGGCGCTGAGCCCGCTGCCGCTCGGTTTCATCGCGCTGGTGCGCGTGCTGGGACACTGGCTGACGACGGGTCTTCCGCTGGTGATTCTCGCGCCCGTCATCGCCGTGCCGCTCGGCTATCCGGTCGCGGCCTTGCCGGTACTGCTGCTGTTGCTGCTGCCGGGAACGCTGGTGTTCAGCCTGCTTGGCGCCATCGGCGCGGCACTCACGGTGTCGCTGCGGTCCAGCGGGCTGCTGCTGCCCGTGCTGATCCTGCCGCTCGCCGTTCCCGTGCTGATCTTCGGCGCGCGCGGCGCGCAGCTTGCGATGGGCGGAGAATGGCCGTCCGGACCGTTGTACATGCTCGGCTTCCTGTTGCTGCTGGCGGCGAGCCTCGGGCCGCTCGCCATGGCCGGCGCGCTGCGCATCAGCCTGGATTGAGTTCAACCGAAAGGTGGTGTCTGAACATGTGGACCTGGTTTCATCAACTTTCCTCGCCGCCGCACTTCTATCGCATGGCCGGACGCCTGCTGCCGTGGTTTGCATGGCCTGCGCTCGTGCTGATCGTGGTCGGCACCTGGGGCGGGCTTGTCGCCGCGCCCGCCGACTACCAGCAGGGTGACGGCTTTCGCATCATCTACGTGCACGTGCCGAGTGCGTGGCTGTCCATGTTCGGATACGTGAGTCTCGCCATCGCAGCGGGCATCGGTCTGATCTGGCGGATGAAGCTCGCGCACGTCGCCGCGAATGCGATCGCGCCGCTTGGTGCGTCGTTCACCGCGCTTGCACTTGCCACCGGTTCCATCTGGGGCAAGCCGATGTGGGGCACGTGGTGGGTGTGGGATGCGCGGCTGACGTCGGAACTGATCCTGCTGTTCCTGTATCTCGGCTACATCGCATTGAATCGCGCGTTCGATGATCGCAAGCAGGGCGACCGTGCAAGCGCCGTACTTGCGCTCGTGGGCGTGGTGAACGTACCGATCATTCATTACTCCGTGGAGTGGTGGAACACGCTGCACCAGCCGGCGACCATCACGAAGTTCGATTCGCCATCCATCACCGGCGACATGCTCTGGCCGCTGCTGGTGATGTGGCTTGGTTTCACGCTGTTCTTCATCGCGGTTGCGTTGCAGCGCGCGCGCACGGAAACGCTCGAACGCGAACGCCGCAGCGCATGGATCAAGGAGCTGCCATGAGCGAATTTCTTGCAATGGACGGATACGCCGCCTACGTGTGGTCGTCGTTCGGGCTGACCTTCGCGGTGCTGCTCGCGAATGCGATAATCGCGTTCCGTTCCCATCGAAAGATCTTGCGCACGCTTCGCGGGGGAGATCGCCAATGACTGCACGACAGCAACGCATGCTGCTTGTCATCGCCGTGCTGATCGGTGTTGCCGGCGCGGCCGGCCTCGGCTTGCGCGCATTTCAGGAAAACCTGCTGTATTTCTACAGCACGAGCCAGGTGGTGAAGGGTGAAGTGCCGAGCGATGCAAAGTTTCGCCTCGGCGGCATCGTCGTGGATGGCAGCGTCGAACGTGAATCCGGTTCGCTCACGGTGCGCTTCGTGCTGACCGATACGCTCACGCCGATACCGGTCGAATACACCGGGATACTGCCGGACCTGTTCCGCGAAGGGCAGGGCATCGTCGCGCACGGCAGGTTGAACGACGCCGGCGTGTTCGTTGCCGACGAAGTGCTTGCCAAGCACGACGAGAACTACATGCCGCCGGAAGTCGCCGATTCCATCAAGAACGCGCATTACGAAGGCGTGAAGCGCAAGCGCGAGCAGGAAGCGGCGGAAGGCGGTGCGCAATGACGCCGGAACTCGGGCATTTCGCGCTGATCGTCGCACTTGCCGTTGCAGCGCTGCAGGCGCTGTTCGGCCTTGCGGGTGCGCAGCGCAACGACGCCGCCTGGATGCAGACGGCGCGCACGCTGGGTGCGGGGCAGTTCGCGTTCGTGCTGGTGGCGTTCGCGATTCTTGCGGTGGCGTTCCTGGGCAACGACTTCTCGCTGCTGTACGTCGCGCAGAACTCCAACACCGCGCTGCCCTGGCCGTATCGCATTGCGGCCGTCTGGGGCGCGCATGAAGGTTCCCTGCTGCTGTGGATACTCGTGCTCGCGGGCTGGACACTGGCGGTCGCCGTTCGCGCGGACCGCCTGCCGGAACATTTCGCGGCGCGCGTCATCGGTGTGCTCGGACTCGTGAGCGTCGGGTTCCTGCTGTTCACGCTGTTCACGTCGAACCCGTTCGAGCGCCTGGCGTCGCCGCCGATGAATGGCCGCGATCTCAATCCCATCCTGCAGGATCCCGCGCTCGCGATTCATCCGCCGATGCTGTACTTCGGTTACGTCGGTTTCTCGGTGCCGTTCGCGTTCGCGCTCGCAGCGCTGCTTGGCGGCGAGAAGGACGTCGCGTGGGCGCGCGCCGTGCGGCCATGGACCGCTGCCGCATGGCTCTGCCTTACCTGCGGCATCACGCTTGGGAGCTGGTGGGCGTACTACGAGCTCGGCTGGGGCGGCTGGTGGTTCTGGGATCCTGTCGAGAACGCATCGTTCATGCCATGGCTCGTCGGCACCGCGCTGATTCATTCGCTGGCTGTCACGGAAAAGCGCGGCGCGTTCATCAGCTGGACGGTGCTGCTCGCGATCGCTGCATTTTCGCTGTCGCTGCTCGGTACGTTCCTGGTGCGTTCCGGCGTGCTGGTTTCCGTGCATGCGTTTGCATCGGATCCGACGCGCGGCGTGTTCATCCTCGCGTTCCTTGCGATTGTCGTCGGTGGCGCGCTCGCGGTGTATGCGATCCGCGCGCCGCAGCTTCCCGCCGGTGGCGGTTTCAGGCCATGGTCGCGTGAAACCTTTCTTCTCATAAACAATGTGCTGCTGGCGGTGGCGGCGGGCGCCGTGCTGCTCGGCACGCTGTATCCGCTGTTTCTCGATACGCTCGGGCTCGGCAAGATTTCCGTCGGTCCGCCGTACTTCAACGCCGTATTCGTGCCGTTGATGCTGCCGCTGCTTGCCGCGATTGCGTTCGGCCCCATCGTCAACTGGAAGCGTGATGACTGGCGCAACGGATTCCGCGATCTGCGCATTCCGCTGATCGCAAGCGTTGTCGTTGCCGTGATCGCGATTGCGTTCGTGTGGGGACGCGCGGGCGTGCTGGTTGCCGTCGGCCTGTGGCTTGCACTGTGGACATTGTTCGCGGCGTTCGCCGAGCCGGTGTTGCGCATGAGGCATGCGCGCGACGGCAGCGGCATGAAACGCATTCCGCTGTCGAGCTTAGGCATGGCGCTCGCGCATTTCGGCATCGGCATCACCGCGCTTGGCATTGTCGCGGTGACATCGTTCGGCTTCGAGCGCGATACCGCGATGACGCCGGGCGAGCCGGTTGATTACGGCGGCTATACGTGGACGCTCGAAGGCCTTCGGGAAATCAGCGGTTCCAATTACAACGGCGAGGAAGCGCGCGTCGTCGTCGGTCGCGACGGCGAAACCGTTGCAGTACTTGCGCCGCAGAAGCGGATGTACACGACGCAGCGATCCGCGATGACGGAAGCGGGCATCGATGCGCGGCTTGACCGCGATCTTTATGCATCGCTGGGTGAACCGCTGGGCGAGGATGCGTGGAGCGTGCGGCTGCAGGTGAAACCGTTCGTGCGCTTCATCTGGCTCGGCGGATTGCTGATGGCGCTGGGCGGCGGCATCGCGGCGTTCGATCGCCGCTATCGAAAGCCGTTGAAGGATTCCGTCAAGCACCGTGCGTCGCGCGCGGCGGTGGCAGGAGATCGTGCCTGATGCGTTTTGCCATTCCGTTCATCATTGTCGCCGCACTCGTCGCCGTGTTCTGGCGCGGCCTGTTCCTCAATCCCGGCGAAGTGCCGTCACCGCTGATCGGCAAGCCCGTGCCCGAGTTCTCGCTGCCGACGCTGCATGATCCAGATCAGCGTTTCAGCAGCGACGATCTTGCGGGTGAGATCAGCCTGCTCAACGTGTTCGGTACCTGGTGCCCGGGATGCCACGAGGAACACGCGCTGCTCGTCGAATGGTCGCAGTCGCCGCCGCACGGCGTGCCCGTCTACGGGCTCAACTGGAAGGACGAACGTGCTGCGGCGATCGGCTGGCTGGAACGCGACGGCAATCCCTACGCAAGGATCGGTTTCGATGCCGGTGGCGAAGTCGGCATCGACTGGGGCGTGTACGGGGCGCCGGAAACATTCGTGATCGACGCGGCGGGCATCATCAGGCTCAAGCATGTCGGCATTCTTACCGACGCGGTGTTGCGCGAGAAGATATTGCCGATGATCGAACAGCTGCGTGCGGAACAGACGGAGAACGGCGAATGATGCGCACATTGATGCTGGTTGCGTTGCTTGTCCTTGTTCCCGCGGCGCAAGGCGCGGACATTCGTTTCGAGAATCCCGAACAGCAGGCGCGCTACGAGCACCTGATCAACGAACTGCGCTGTCTTGTCTGCCAGAACCAGACCATCGCGGATTCGAACGCGGACCTCGCGCTGGATCTGCGCAGCAAGGTCGCAGAACAGATCGCGGCGGGAAAGAGCGATGACGAAGTCATTGCCTATCTCACGGCGCGCTACGGCGATTTTGTCCTTTACCGTCCGCCGGTCCAGGCGAACACCGTGCTTTTGTGGGCGGGTCCGTTCCTGCTGCTCGGCATCGGCGCCGTTGTCCTGTTCGTGACCTTGCGCCGCCACATGCGATTCGCCGATATCGACGAGGAGACCACGCCTTGAGTTTTTTCCTGGGAGTTGCGCTGCTGGCGATCCTGGCAGCGCTGGTCGCCGCTGTGCCGCTGTGGCGGCGCGCGCGCCGAACCGAAGCGGCGCTGTCGGCGGTATTCGTCGCCGGCGTTGCGTGCGCGGTGTATCTGCTTATCGGGCGGCCCGATCTCGGCATGGAACCGCCAGGGACTGTCGCGGAGCAGCCGGGCGATGTCCTGCAGATGATCGAGCAGCTTGCCGAGCGGCTCGAACGCGCGCCCGACGATCCGCAAGGCTGGACGATGCTTGGCCGCGCGTACGTGCTGATGGGCCGCTATCAGGAAGCGGCGAACGCATTCCATGAAGCCATGACGCGCACGCCCGGCGAGGATGCGGACCTGATCGCGAGTTTCGCGGAAGCGCGCGCGCTCGCGGACCCTTCGACGCTGGAAGGCGAGGCGGGCGCATTGTTTGATCGCGCGCTGGCGCTTGATCCGGAGAATCCGCGCGGACTGTGGTACGGCGGACTTGCCGCACAGGCGCGCGGCGACGACAGCACAGCGCTCGAGCGCTGGCAGAAACTGCTGGCGCGCGACCTGCCGCCGGAATTCCGCCAGGTCGTCGAAGGACGCGTTGCATCCATCGATCCCGCGCTTGTCGATGCGCTGCTCACGGTGAAGATCGACATCACGCCCGGCATGCGTGACGTGCTGCCAGCCGGCGGCATACTGTTCGTCTTCCTGCGTCCGTACGGCGAAGGCGAGGGCGGACTGCCGCTTGCGGCCCGCCGCGTGGAGTTCTATGACTTTCCCGAAACGCTGCCGCTGACCGCGAACGATCTGCTGCGCAGCGCCGGATTGCCGGCCGGCGAGTACATGGTGACGGCGCGCGTGAGCGCGGATGGCGATCCCGCACCCGGCGCCGGCGATGTGGAAGGAACCGTGCAATGGAATTCCGCGGCGTCGCGTTCCGTTGAACTCACACTGGACAGCCGGCGCGCACAATGAAAGGCTGAGCGCGCAGGTTTTCGTCGGGGATTTCGCGTCAGCCATGTCGATCACGAACAGCACAGCACCGGTCTTCACGGTACGCGTGCGCCGCATGATGCAGCGCACGCTTGCCGTTGCGGCAGTGACCGTCATGGCCGGTTGCAGTGTCGCGACCTTCACCTATGAACTCGCGCCGCGCATCGCGCTCCATTACGTGGACGACTATCTCCACCTCTCGGGCGACCAGGAAGATCACGCGCTCGAACTGTTCCGCGCGCGTCATGCACTGCACGCGCGCGATGAACTGCCGCGCTACTACCGTTTCCTCGTCGAAACCCGCGCCGCCGTCGATGATGGCGTCAGTGCCGGGGAGATCGATGCGCTGTTCGATGGCGTGGAGTCGCTGGCGACGCTCGGCATCGAGAGAACCATTCCCGCTGCGGCCGCCATTCTTGCGCGCCTGGATGACGATCAGCTCGACATTCTTGAAGAACGTCTTGCAGACAACGCCGACGAGTATCGCGACGAGCTCGATGACGATCACAAGGGACGCCGTCTCGGTGAAACGCTCAAGGACGTCGAGGAATGGACGGGTTCGATCGAGGAAGACCAGCGCCGGATGCTGACGCACGAACTGCGTGCGATGACGGAGACCGCACCGATGTGGCTGGAATGGCGCATCGAGCGAAACGAACGCCTTGTTGCGCTGTTGCGCACATCGCCGGGTGAAGGCGAGATCGAGGATTTTCTCGCCGGTTACTGGCTGCGCCGCGACGCGCTTCCCGATGCGCTGCAGGCGGGCACCGCTGAAAATCGCGCGCGCTACCGCGCGATGATCGTTTCCCTGCATGCGTCGCTGAATGCCGAACAGCGCCGCCATGTCGATGAAAGACTTGCGGAATACATCGAAGCCGTCGTCGACATGATGCCCGACGAGATTCGCGTCGCCACGCTTGCGGATGCGGGAACGCGGCAATGAACGGTCATCCGCTCGCGCTGCGTGCGCCCGTGGTCGAGCTTGATCGGCCGAAGCCGCTGTGGCGCATCTATGCAGGCATGCTGTTCCAGCGCGGTGCGGACTGGAGTCCGGGCGAGGCCGTTCCACGGATCATCTACCGGCAACGCGGCGTTCGCGCCAGGGCGGAGGATATCGCCGGCTATCGTCATGTCTGCGGCGAAGGTCCGCCGGACCGCATGCCGCCGCTTTACCCCCACGTCATGGCAACGCCGCTGCAACTCAACCTGCTGGATTCGGATGCGTTTCCGCTTCGTCTCGCGGGACTCGTGCATCTCGGCCAGGCGGTCGAATGGCGTGCGCCGCTTCGCGCCGCCGATCGGCTCGACATCGAATGCGTCATGACGGGGCCCGAGGATGTGGAACACGGCTGGCTGTTCCGTCTTGATACCGATCTGCTGCGCGATGGGGAATGTGTCTGGCGCGAGGAAATTTCCTTCCTGAAACCGGATCCCTCGCGTCGCGTGCGTCCCGCGCGGCGCGGACGGGAGGGCGATGCGAACCGTTTCGTACCGCTGCTGCACATGCAGTTTCCCGAGGATACGGGACGGCGCTACGCGCGCGTCTCGGGCGACTGGAATCCGATTCACCTGTGGCCGTTCACCGCGAAGCGTTTCGGCTTCAAGCTGCCCATCGCGCATGGCATGTATTCGCTCGCGCGCTGTCTCGCCGTGCTTGAAACGCGCGGCATCGAGCTTGTCGGCAAGCGGCTTGAAGCGCAGTTCCGCTCGCCGGTACTGCTGCCGGCGTTCGGCAACTTCTGTCTCTCCGATCGCAGTCCCGACGAGGTGTTCGCGCTGACGGATGCGCGCAAAGGACGGATACTGGTGGAGGGAAGGCTGGAAGCGGTGAAGTGACGAATCGAAAAAAAAGCCGGGCAGGGCCCGGCTTTTTTTTGCGCGTCACGTCCGTCGCGTCATTCGCTCAGTCCAAGAACCTTCTTGCCCTGCTCGAACACGACATCGACAGGAATGTCCGCATCGGCGAGGCGATCGAGATCCGCCTGCAGCTCGGCATCGATGCTGCCTTTCTCCTGCAGGAGTTTCCCGACACCGGCGTAATCGCCGTCGCCCTGCAGCGTGAGGATCAGGCGTGACAGGTCCGCGATCGCCTGCTGCATCTTCTCGAAATTCACGCGGTACGCGCCGCTCGCCGGGTCGCGCGTGAATGCGCCCGCTTCCTTGAAGTAATTGAAGCGCACCATGTTCGCCTGGCCGTGCGCGCTGGATGCGCCGAAGCGCACCGAGCGGAAGATGCCGGCGAGGAACGTGGTGTAGTAATCCATCATCTCGCCGTCGAGTTCTCCCTTCTTCTGCAGTTCGCCGACCATGTAAAGCCCGAGGATGTCCGCCTTGCCTTCTTCCATGCTGCCTGCATGCTCGAGCAGGGCTTCGCGAACGGTCTGTTCGCCGTCGAGCGTGTTCTTGATGCCGAGCCCGTGCGCGACTTCATGGAACATGGTGTTTGCGAAGAACGCGTCGAACGTGACGTGCTTGCGCTGGTCCTCGGCGATGAGCATTCCCGCGATCGGCAGCATGATGCGGTCGAACTTCGCGCGCATCGCATTCTTCAGCTGCAGGCGGCGTGTGCCCTTGGCGAGCTGCACTTCCTCGTCGTTCGGCAGGTTGATGGCAATCGTCTTCGAGCCGGCGTTGCTGTGCCCGGCGTAATAGAGCACGTCGTAGGCGTTCAGGTCGGCATCGGAGCCCGGCATTTCCTGCTTGTAGGCATCGGGAACGGGGAGGCCGCGCTGCAGCTCGGGCAGGTACTGCGCGAAGCGTGCAAGACGCTCGCTCCATTCCATGTCCTTCAGCAGCACGTAGGATTCGTACGCCGCGCGATAACCGAACAGCCGGTCTTCATAGGTTTCGATCGGTCCGTAGACGAGTTCGACGACGTTGTCCTTCATGTCCATCCATGCAAGATCGCTCGCCTGGTAGTCGTCGGCGAGCAGCGCGGTTGCGCGCAGCCTGAGGTAGTTCGCGAACGATTCGGTCTCGGCAAGGTCGGCGGCTTCACGCAGCAGCGCTGCCGCGCGCTCCAGTTCCGTCGCATGCAGGACGTGGTAGGGAACGAGCGTGAGGTTGCCCTCGGCATCGCGACGCACGACCGAATACTGGTTCTGCTTGCCGGGCTGCTCCCAGGCATCGAATTCCTCGCGCGTCATGTCCTGCGGATAGAAATTCGCGCCGAGCGGTTTCTCGCCCACGCCTTCGATGAACGGTTCTTCGTTCGCAAGGCGGTCCCAGGGACCGTAGTTGATTTCGACGAAGCGGCGTACCTTCGGATCGTCGATGCCGGCGAGCAGGGCCGAGCGATCGCCGTACGCCTGCATCCAGAAGAGATCATCCATGATCACCGATGCATCGATGAGCTTCGCGATCATCCGCTTCCGGTTGTCCGAAAGCGCGGAGATGTCCGCATCGAGTGCGACGGTTGCATAGATGTCGCCGCGCGCTGCGACGTATTCGTTCACGCTCGCCGTTGCCGTTTCGTTCACGTCGGCCGCGGATGCTTCTTCCTGGCCGTCATTGTTCTGGCCGCACGCCGCGAGCGCGAGGCAAAGCGCCGTGCCGGCGAGCAGGGTGGTGGTCTTCTTCATGGTTTTCTCCTTGTTGCCGGGAATCACAGCGGCGAATGTTCGAGCATGGCGTCGACGAAATCCTCCAGCTCGTTGTAGCCGTTGCCCTGGAAGAATTCATACTGCATGTGTACGTGGTATTCGCGTTCCGACACGCGCCGTACGAGCACGATGCGGCAGTCCGCTTCGACAGGATGCGCATCGCCCGCGCGCGGCAGTTCGAAGCGGATGCGCGCGACGGGCGACTGGTCCGGCGTGGTCTTCTCACCTTTCGGCGCGATGCCCTGGACGGTTTCGCGATCGCAGCGGAGCTGCATGCCCGCCAGCGAGATGTTGAGGCAGCGCGCTTCAAAAACGTCGCCGCCTTCGGCAAGCACTTCGACGGGAATGTCCGTTTCGAATCGCTTGTAAAGCCGGCGTTCGGCTGTCGACTTCGTGCTCACCACCAGCCTGTCCCCTGTTTCTTGTAGTGTCGGGTCCGCCGTCGTGCGCGGCGGGACAGTACGACTGCGTCCTGCCGTCGTGGAGGATGCCGAGTATAAAGCGAAGGCAGGGGAGCGTGTACCGATCACCTTCCCGGCTGGCGGAGCTCCTTCACGCCCTCTGCCTGCTTTGCGGCAGCGACAATTTCGCGCACGTCTTCGAGCAGTGCAGGTGCGTCATAGACAATGCCGTCCTTGATCGTCCAGCGCACGCCGCCGACGCGCACAACCTTGTTGTCGTCGGTGACGCGAATCGCACCGGTGCCGTAGAGCACCTTGAAGTTCGCGAGCGGGTTCGCAGGCACGACGACAAGGTCGGCGAACTTGCCGGGCTCGATGGAACCGATGTCCTTGTCGAGACCGAGCGCCTGCGCGCCGTTGAGCGTCGCGGCGCGCACGACTTCCAGCGGATGCAGGCCGGCTTCCTGCAGCAGTTCAAGTTCCTCGATGTAACCGAATCCGTAGATCTTGAAGATGTAGCCGGAATCCGAGCCGGTCGTCACGCGGCCGCCGTGGTCGTTGTAGTCCTTCACGAAGCGCATCCAGCGCCGGTAGTTTTCCTTCCATGCAATTTCATCCGCCGTGCTCCAGTCGAACCAGTACGAACCGTGCGATTTCCGGTCCGGCTGGAAGAACGCCCACAGCGAGGGCAGCGTGTATTCGTCGTGCCATTCCGCACGGCGCGCGGCCATGAGATCGCGGCTTGCCTCGTAGATGGTGAACGTGGGGTTGAGCGTGAAATCCAGCGAGATCATTTCATCGCGCACGGCGTTCCATTTCGCGCTGCCGGGTGCAGCTGCCTGCGCCCAGAGCTTGCCCGCTTCGGTGAAGCGATGCTGTTCGTCGTAGTAGTTGTAGTTCGCGGGGTAGTCCTGGACGGTGCGGTCTTCGAACATTGCCTCCGGCAGTCCGTACCAGTGTTCCATCGTCGTCAGGCCCCAGCGCGCAGCATCGAGCGCGTTGGCGCGCGCGACATCGAGCTGCGCGTTATGCATTGCCGTGCGCAGGCCAAGCGTGCGCGCTTCATCGAGTGCGGCACGCAATACGTCCGGCGGCGCGCCGAACAGTTTCACGCCATCGGCGCCGGCGCGCGCCTGCCGGCGCATCCACTCGCGCGCCTGTTCCGGCGTGCGTATCGGTCCTGCATGACCCTGGCCGAAGAACGTGTACGCCTCGATGCGCGGCGCGGTGATTTCATTCGCGGCGCTTTTCCGCTTGTGCTCCAGCACCCAGTCAAGACCGTTGCCGCTGCCGGGGTCGCGGATCGTCGTGATGCCGTGACCCATCCACAGCTTGAAGACGTATTCGGCGGGCGTGCCCTGTTCCATGCCGCCGATGTGACCGTGCATGTCGATGAAACCCGGCAGCACATACATGCCGCTGACATCCAGTTCGCGGTCGCCTGGCCCTGCCGTGGGACGATCGGCGGGATCGATCGGCACCTTCGGATAACCGACCATCTTGATGCTGGTGATGCGATCGCCTTCGATGACGATGTCGACCGGGCCGCGCGGCGGTGCGCCGGTGCCGTCAACGAGGATGCCGCCGCGCAGGATCAGCCGCTTGTACGGGCCTTCGCCTTCGTCGCGATCCGGCGCTGCAGGAATGGCGGCGCTGGCGATGTTCGTGAAAAAAAGCAGGAGGAGCAGGAGCGGCAGGCGCGCCGGGACGTGTTTCATGGCGTATTCCGGTTGCATGTGGGGATCAGGACGGCGCGGGGCGCCGTCATTCAATCGGGCAGCGACTCATCAATATAGGCTTCGAGCGCGTGGTAGCTGTCGTTTTCAAAACGGATGAACCGAACGCCGATGCGGAAGTCGTCGGCCTGCGCCGTGCGTACGCTCATCACCTGGCAACGGATGCGAAGCCGGCGACGGCCGGTGTCGCGCAGGCGGATGCCGAGGCGGACGTCGAATTCGCGCGGCGCGTCCTGGTCTGTGACACCGCCCGGCGCGATACGTTCCGCGGTTGGCCCGTCGCAGAGCAGTTGCATGCCGGTCAGTGAAAGATCGAGGGCGAGCGTTGGAAACACGCCGCCGTCCGCGTCGATCACTTCCACCGAGTGCTCGGTTTCGATGCGCGGAAAATCCCTGCGTTCCTTAGACATTTCCGGCCCCCCGCCAGATTCCATGCATGAACGTATGCCGCGCCGCGGCGGGCCAATCCTGACATAGCGCGCTGTACGCGTCGAGTTGCGCGCATCACGCGCCGTCGTCGAGATGCTGGGTGATGTACTTGTGGGAGAGTTCGACGCACAGCGCTTCGTAGGCTTCAACCGCCGCGGATTCCTCGCGGTAGATCTTGCTTGTGCGCGTGTTGTGGCGGGAGGGCAGTTCGAGTATCCACATCACCGCATCGCCGCCGAGCACGATGCCGAGCAGCGCCACGTAGATGCCGCGGATCTCGACGCGCATGACGGTGTCCATCAGGGGTTCCAGCGGCAGGCGGCGATCCGGCGGCAACGCGCTCGGCGGCAGGCGGTCCACATCCGGCGAGTGTCCCGCGGCGCGGAATTCCGCGATCCGCTGCTTGGCCTCGTCGATGGATGGATAGCCGGTGCGCGCGAGCGGATGCCCGTTCGGCCCGATGGGATAGCAACGGTCGACACTTCCGACGCTGAGGACGATGACGCGGTATCCATCGGCGAGCGCGAGCGTGCCTTCGTAGTTCAATTCATTCATTATCAAAGGGTTGCAAGATTAACTTATAAATGACATTACGTTGCTGTCAGGCGCGGATAGCGCGGCTCCCATACCAGTGCATCGACCCGCTTCACCAGTTCCTCGGGCGGCGCGGCGGGAGCATGTCCCAGGCGCACGGCCTCCATGGCGACCGCGACCGCGATGCTCCGGCTGAGTTCGCGCAGGTGCGAGAGTGCGGGGAAGAGCCGGCCCCGGGCGAGGAATTCCTCGCTGACGTTCGCTGCCAGCGCCTCTGCCGCAACCGTGAACAGCCGGTCATCGATGCGCGTTGCGCGCGCCGCGAGCGCGCCGAGACCCACGCCCGGAAAGATGTAGACGTTGTTGCCCTGGCCGAACTCGCGGCGTTCGCCGCGAAACTCCACCGCCTCGAACGGACTGCCGGTTGCGATCAGGGCGCGCCCCGCGGTCCATTCCAGCAGGTCTGCGGGCCTTGCCTCGGAAAAACTCGTCGGGTTGGAAAAGGGCAGGATCACCGGCCGCGCAACGCCTGCGGCCATGGCGCGAACCGCGCGTTCATCGAACGCGCCGGGTTGCCCGGATGTGCCGATCAGCACGGTGGGATGGAGCGCCTCGACCACCGAGGAAAGATCGCTTTCGCCGGTGAGTCCCGCGGCGGCGGCTATGGACACAGGCCATGAAAATTCGCGCTTGTGTTCGTCGTCATGCGCGCGGTCGTCAACGAGCAGTCCGCGCGAATCGAGCACGGCGATCGCACGGCGAACATCGTCCGCGCCGAGACCTTCGCGCTGCAGGGCGTCGCGCAACTGTCGCGCGATGCCGACGCCCGCTGCGCCCGCGCCAAGTATCACGATGCGCTGTTGCGCAAGCGGCACGGACGTTGCGCGCGACGCCGCGATGACGCCGGCGAGCGCAACGGACGCAGTGCCCTGGATGTCGTCGTTGAACGAAAGAAGGCGTTCGCGGTAACGGTCGAGCAGGCGGAATGCGTTCGATTTCTTGAAGTCTTCCCATTGCAGCAGCACGCCGGGGAACGTCGCGTGCAACGCTTCCACGAATTCCTCGACCAGCGCGTCATAGTCTGCGCCGCGCAGGCGTGGCTGCCGCCAGCCGATGTACAGCGGATCGTTCAGCAGGTCGCGGTTGTCCGTGCCGACGTCGAGACATACCGGCAGCGTGCGCGCCGGATGGATGCCCGCACCGACCGTGTACAGCGCCAGCTTGCCGATGGGAATTCCCATGCCGCCCGCGCCGAGGTCGCCAAGGCCGAGGATGCGTTCTGAGTCTGTTGCAACCACGAGGGCGATATCGCGAAATGCCGCGGTTTCCAGCACGTTTGCGATATTTCCGCGATGCGCCGGCGTGATCCACACGCCGCGCCCGCGGCGGAAGATGTGACTGAATTTCTGGCAGGCTTCGCCGACCGTCGGCGTGTAGACGATGGGCAGGAATTCCTCGAGGTGTTTCTGCAGCAAGCGGTAGAACAGGACTTCATTGCGATCCTGCAATGCCGCGAGGCCGATGTAGCGTTCCAGCGGGTCGACCTTGCGCGTGATGTGCTCGTACGCGCGGCGCTCCTGCTCGCCGAGGCTCGCGACGTGATCAGGCAGCAGTCCCGTCAGCGCGAACGCGGCGCGTTCGTTCGCATCGAACGCCGTTCCCTTGTTGTACAGCGGGTGGCACAGCAGCGCGCGGCCGCGCAACGGGACGTTCAGCCATTCTTCGCCTTCGGCATCGCGGTGGAAGTCGAAGTGTTCCATGCAGCAACCCTCTCCCCAGGCGTGCGAGCGGGAGCGCGAGTATAAGGGATCGGCTGTCAGCGATCAGTGAGCGACAGTGATGCGCATCACCGCCCGTTTCATTCCTTCGTCAACGGCTCCAGCGTCAGCTCCACGCGACGATTCTGCGCGCGGCCTTCCGCGGTATCGTTCGAGGCGACCGGCTGCGCTTCGCCGTGGCCGATGATCACCATGCGTTCGGTGGTGATGCCCTTGCTGTCCATGAACTTGCCGACGGCCGCCGCGCGGCGTTCCGACAGCTTCTGGTTGTACTCATCGGCACCAGTACTGTCGGTGTGGCCTTCGATCACGACCAGCGTCTTCTCGTATTCCTCGAGCACGGATGCGACCGCATCCAGCACATCGAAGAAATCGGTGTTGAGCGCCGCGCTCTCCGTCTGGAAGGTGATGTTGCCGGGCATGTTGAGGACGATGTCGTCGCCGTCGCGCGTGACGCTCACGCCCGTGCCTTTAAGTTCCTCGCGAAGCTTCGCTTCCTGGCGGTCCATGTAATAGCCGACGGAGCCGCCCGCCAGTGCGCCCGCGCCCGCGCCGATGAGCGCGCGCTTGCGGCGTTCCTTTGCGCTGTCGCCTGTCGCGGCGCCGACGATTGCGCCCGCTACCGCGCCGATGGCCGCTCCTTTGCCGGCTTTCGCGGTTTCCTTTTCGCCGGTATACGGATCAAGCGTGCTGCAGGCCGTCGCGAGCATGGCCGACAGACCGACGGCAACCAGGGAGCGGGAAGTACGGGGCATGGGTTTCTCCTCATCTAAAGGCCGGTGCGCTTCATTCAAGGAAGGTGGAGTCGGTTTTCACGCTTGCAACCGTCGCGGAGCGTCACCACCGGCGGAATGGGAAAAAAAACCTTGCAATACAAAAAGATGGGATTTAAGGGCGATTTCCTGAGGGTATATGTACTCAAAAGAACTACAATCAGGGGCGCTACAGGACAAAAAAACACTGGACGTGGACAATTTTTAGCCCAGAATTGGCGACAGTACGTCTTTAGGGTAGGGCGTACCAAATCAAGTCCGACTGCCAAGAGGTCGACACTGCATGAGCACCCAACTTGCCCCGCGCATTGCGCAGTTCCCGATTGCCATCCGGTTTGCGGCGAAAGTGCTGCGCCCCATTGTGCGCATCCTGCTGCGACTCGGTATTTCCGCGAACGAAGTCAACGATCTCGTTCGCTGGCTTTATGTCGACGAGTTCTACAACCGCAAGGAGTTCTGGCATCGCCGCAAGCCGTTCGGCGCGCGTGCCGCCTTGCTGTCCGGGCTCTCGCGCAAGGAAGTGAACCGTCTGAGCAAGATCGACTCGCCCGACGAGGCGATCCTCACCGACCAGCAGAATCGCGCCGCGCGCGTGCTCGCCGGCTGGGTCGCAGACCAGCGATTCCACGAGAACGGGGCGCCCGCGCCGCTGCACATCGAGGCGAAAGGCAAGATCGCAAGCTTCGAGCGGCTGGTGCAGTTGTACAGCGGCGACCTCACCACGCGGACCGTGCTGGACGAACTGATCCGCTCCGGCTGCGTGAGCATGGACGACGCGGGGCGCGCGATCGTCGTCAACCGCGCCTACGGTCCTGTATCGACGCCGGAAGAGGCCCTGCGAATCGCGGGATTCGCCCTGCAGCGCCTCGGTGAGACGCTGGATTTCAACGTCAGCCACGTGATGGGATCCGAGCGCCGCCTGCAGCGCGTCTGGTGGCAGCACGCGATTCCCATCGAGAAGGTGGGGGATGCCAAGCAGCTGATCTCCGAGCATGCGGTCGAAGCGGGACGGACCCTGGACCAGGCCCTGGCGCGCATGGCGCACGCCAAGCCGAGGCCTGACCAGGAATATCGCGAGGTAGGTATTGGCATGTATTACTTCGAGGATTGACTTACGTTAAGAAGATTTTGAGCGTTGGTAGAAACACCCAAAAAGGTGTTTTTACTCACAAAATTATTAAAATTGGGATGAACTTATACAAAAATGAGCCATACTCACGGCTCATCCCAAGCCCCCCGCGGAGGGTGATGAAATGAACATGAAAAAACTCACTATTACTGCGCTGTTTCTGCTTCTTACATCGCCGCTGGCGCTGTCCGCGGAGATTGGCACCGGCGAGCCTGCACCTGCACAGACGACGATGGCGGAAATCGGCACCGGCACACCGGCAACGCAGAATGCGGAGATCGGCACTGGAACACCGTTGACGGATACGGAAACGGGCGCCAGCAACGCGA
Source organism: uncultured Gammaproteobacteria bacterium (assembly GCA_964599565.1). Lineage (GTDB taxonomy): Bacteria > Pseudomonadota > Gammaproteobacteria > Natronospirales > JAJUFS01 > JAJUFS01. Next base: position 51,531 of record CAZRFE010000004.1, on the reverse strand, counting down.
TCGAGATGCTGCTGTTCTGGTGGAACCAGCTGCTGCTCCGCCTCTGATCCACGCAAGCCGACAAAAGCCGCGCGGCCGTGCCGCGCGGCTTTTTTTATTGGTGCCACACGGGGCAATCGTCCTCACCCTCGCGTTATGTCATGAAATTGGCGCATCTCACCTAGAATTGGGACGCTCACATACACGAATTGACTGATTCAATTACCCCTCACCGACCGTGAAGCTGTCACCTCACTTGTTGCAGTGATGGTGACGACATGCGTCAGACGATCTGGAAAAGCGTGTTCGGCTTCGTTCTCCTGGCCGCGATCATGGCGGTCCCGGCGGACGCCGACGGCTTGCTGGACCCGAAGCTTGCGCAGCGCCTGCTCACGACGCACGAACCCCAGCAGGTCATCATCACCTTCAACGACCCTTCGGGTCTCCAGTTCCTGCTCGACGAGATCGGCCCGGGCATCATCCGGCTGGACAACCTGTCCATGGCCGCGGCCGTCCTGAGCGAATCGCAGATCAATGCAGTCCGCCAGTGGGACAGCGTCGAGAGCATCTATTACAACGCCGATCTCGAGTACTACAACTTCACGTCAGGCGAGATCACCGGCGGTCACTACGTGCACGACAACTACGGCGTGAAGGGCGCGGGTGTGACCGTCGCGGTGCTCGATTCCGGCACCGATGCAACGCATCCCGATCTCGCGCTCGGCAGCAAGACCGTGCAGAACGTCAAGATCATCGGCGATCTCGGACTGCTCGGCCTGCCGCCGCTTTACCTGGAAGGCCAGCTGAACTCCGATACGAGCAGCGGCCATGGCACGCATGTTTCCGGCACGGTTGCGGGCAGCGGTGCTGCGTCCGCGAACGATGAACGTCGCGCGAACTACCATGCGGGCATTGCGCCTGCCGCGAACATCGTCGGCATCAGCGCGGGCGAGGGCATCGCGATCCTGCATGCGTTGCTCGGTTTCGAGTACGCGCTCGAGAACCAGGACCGCTACAGCATCGACGTCATCACGAATTCGTGGGGCGGCGGTGACGGTACCGCGTTCGATCCGAACGACCCGATCAACCAGGCGTCCTACGAAGCCTATCGTCGCGGCATGATCGTCACGTTCGCCGCGTCGAATTCGGGACCGGATGAAAACACGCTCAACCAGTACGCGATCGCGCCCTGGGTCATCAACGTGGCCGCCGGCAACGCCGGGAAACAGCTCGCCGATTTCTCAAGCCGCGGCGTCGCGAACGATTTCTACAAGCATCCCGACATCACCGCGCCCGGCGACGGCATTGTTTCGACGCGTGCACTGAATACGCCGCTGCCGATTCTCGGCCCGGTGCTCGATCTCTCGCATCCGCTGTACCACGTGTATTACGCGAGCATGAGCGGCACCAGCATGGCAACGCCGTTCGTTGCCGGCGTCACCGCGCTGTTGCTGGAAGCGAACCCGGATCTGTCGCCCGACCAGGTCGAGGAAATCATCATGGCTTCCGCGCAACCGATGCCGGGCTATGCATTCCATGAAGTCGGCGCCGGTTACATCGACGTGCGCGCCGCCGTTGAAGCCGCAATGAACACGATCGGCGAGCGCCCGTCGTTTCTTGCCGGTGACACGAAGTGGTCAGCCACCGGCGAGCAGAACGCAGCACCGGTGGAATGACACGCAAGACCTTATTCGACTCCAAGGCCCCCCAGGAGATTAGCCCCGCGCCCGCGGGGCTCTTTTTTGGTGCCGCGGAAAACGGGTGACAACCTGTGTTGCTGATAACACCCATCGAACTGCTGATGCCAACGCCCGTGCACCTGCTTGCGCTGCTGATCGGGCTTGCGGTGATGGCGTTTCGCACGCGTGCACGCCTGCATCGCTGGCGTTACGTACTGCTCGCCGCGGTCGCGTGGAGCTGGCTGCTGCTGACGCCTGCGTTCGCGCATCATCTCGCGCTGCGGCTCGAAGCACGCTATCCGCCGGTTCCTGTCGGTGCGATGAAGCTGCACGAGCCTGTCATCGTCGTGCTGGCGTCGGGCAGCTCGTATGACCGCTCGCTGCCGGATGCGCTGCAGCTTGATGCCGCGAGTTTCCGTCGCACGCTGACCGCGGTCGATGCCTGGCGGACAACGGGCGGCACGCTGCTTTTCTCCGGCACGGTTCGTCCTCCCGGAGCGCCTGCCGTCGCCGCACGCATGGCGATGCTTGCGCGCATGAGCGGCGTTCCCGCAGCGCACGTTCGCGTCGAACCCGCATCGCTCGATACCTCTGAGAACCTGCGGAACAGTTTCGCGATGATCGACGCGGACCGCGACATCGTCATCGTGACGAGCGCGATTCACATGCCGCGCGCCATGGCGGTCGCGCATGCGCTTGGCAGGCAGCCGCACGCGATCGCCGCGGATCATCGCGGCGATCCGTCGCTGACATGGCGAGCGTGGCTGCCGAACAGCAAATCGCTGCCGCTGCTGCGGCTGGTGGTTCATGAGCTGACGGGACTTGCGTATTACCGGCTGCGCGGCTGGACGCACGATCAGTGACCCAACGTGCGACCGCGCGCTCAGTGACGCGACGTGCGACCGCGCGCTCAGTGACGCGACGTGGTGTGTACCCAGTTGTCGAACGCGCCGATGAATTCCTGCAGGAACGTGCGCGCGCGCGGATCGTTCAGCCGGCCGCCGGCATCCAGCAGGCGATCGCTTTCGCGCACGCAGGCATACGGCGGCTGCATGACGGGAACGTTGAGCAGGACCAGCGTCTGGCGCAGCCGGTAGTCGGCGCAGGTTCCGGCGGCGCCCGTCGGCGTGATGCACATGACGCCGCCGGGCTTGCCCGTCCACGCGTTGTCCGCGAACGGCCGCGATGCGATCTCGAGTGCGTTTCTCAGCACGGCGGGCACCGCGCAGCGGCACTCCGGCGCAAGGAAGAGCACGGCGTCGGCCGCACGTATCTGCTGTCGGAAGAGTTTCCAGTCGAGGGGTGGCGAGGCGGTGTCGCGCTCGGGATCGTAAAGCGACAGCCGTGCGATCTCGACGACTTCAAGACGCAGCGAGCGCGGCGCAAGATCGGTCAGCGCCTGTGCGATCTTCCGGTTGTATGCGCTCCTGCGCAGGCTGCCGACAAGAACGGCAACATTGCTTGCGCTCCTCACGATGCGCGACCTTCCGCCGGTGGCGGGCTGGCTCACGGGACGGTGACGGACTTTGCCAGATCGCATCCGCGGCAGGCATCCGTGCCCGGCAGTACGGCGAAGGGTTGCCGCTGTTTTCCTCATGGACGACGTTCGCTGCGGCGTCGCGCAACGGCGCCAATATAAGGTGATGACCGTATATAGCCGGTATCGGCGCTGGGCTAGCCTTGCGATCTAAGGGTTTTGGCGCAGCCGGTAACCCCCTGATTCATGCTGGTTTTAGGCCATATTCAGGCAGGGTTCAGGGGTAGCCGCGTAGCGAGGTCATCAGGGATTTGATCCAGAACCTTGAAAGCGATAGGGTCATGTTTCTTAATGGGACGATCATCCACATTTTGACAACGGATCCCGCTTCGGCCCGAACGTCCCCCGGTACAAGGGAACGTCGGAACCGGCGTGAACGGGGGAATCCTGTCGTACGTCATCCGCTCCCGGCACATTGCCAAAGGCAGGCCCGGGAGACGGCGCGACGCGCGCATCACGGTACCCGGCAGCCGGGGGTTGCCAGGACGGCTTCATCCCCGGCAGATGCCCGTCCGGGAAGGATTCCGGAACAGGTCAGTCAACCTTTAATACCGGAGCGAGGAGGTCGCGATGGCCATTGTCAAATCAACCAAGAAGACGGTAAATCCCGCCATGACGGAATCCACTGTCGCACTGCTGCGGGAACTCGTCGCTCACCTGCGCGACAACCGCACCGAACTGCGCGAGGAATGGGCGCGCAGAATCACCGAGGCGCGCCTGCTCACGGCGATGACCAAGGAAGAAATCTTCGCCGAAGCCACGTCCGTGTACGACAACTACGTGGAAGCGCTGGAAACCGGCACGTTCGAAGCCCTGCAGGCATACGCGCGCAATCTTTCCGAGCGCATCATTCCACGCGGCGTCGAAACCGACGAAGTGGTCGGCATCGTGCTGCTGCTGCGCGACGTGCTTGCACGATCGCTGTTCGGCAAGTACCGCTCCGACTTCGATCTGCTGAACCGCATTCTCGACGCATACGAGCCTGCGGCGAACAGGATCGCGAACACGGTGGCGGTCGGCTTCGTGCAGGAGCGCGAGCGCATCATCCGCGAGCAGCAGGAAGCCATCCGCGAGCTGTCCACGCCGGTTCTCCAGGTGCGTGAACGCCTGCTCATTCTTCCCATCATCGGCGTCATCGATCCCTTGCGCGCACGCCAGCTCACCGAGCAGCTGCTGCAGGCGATTCGCGCAAACCGCGCGCGCGTGGTCGTGATCGACATCACCGGTGTGGCGGAAATGGATTCGCACGTCGCGAACCATCTTGTGCAGACCGTGGAAGCATCGCGACTGCTCGGTGCGACCGTCATCGTGACGGGCCTGTCGCCGGACATTGCGCAGACACTCGTGAACATCGGCGTGGATCTCGCGAAGATGAACACCGTCGGCGACCTGCAGGGCGGTATCGAAGAAGCCGAACGCCTGCTCGGCTACAAGGTCGTGATGCACGATGACGTTCCGGCTCCAAAGAAGCCGTGATCCACTGGAAATGACACAGGGGGGGAGGCCAGGTGGCAGTCCCTATTCTCAAGCAATCGCATTACCTGATCGCGACGATCCAGGCAGCGCTGACTGACCAGGATTTCGTGCAGCTGCGGGATGCGCTGGTGGAAAAGGTCGGACGCTTCCGTTCGCGCGGCGTGATCGTCGACGTGACCGCGCTCGACGTGCTCGACTCGTTTGCATCACGCACGCTGCGCGACCTCGCATACATGATCCGCCTGCGCGGCGCGCACACCGTCATCGTCGGCATTCAGCCCGACGTTGCGTTTGCAATGGTGCAGCTCGGCATAACGCTCGCCGATGTTTCGACTGCGCTTGACCTTGAAGAAGGTCTTGCATTCCTCGATTCCGTGGACGCCGAAACGTAGCGGTGCAATGTGACGAAGATAACCACCCACGAATCCCAGCAGCACGGCGTACGCGTACGGATCGAATCCGACACGGATCTCGTCTCTGCGCGTCACGCCGGCCGGATGCTCGCCGAGCAGGCGGGATTCTCGTCCAGCGAGCTGACGCTGATCGCGACAGCGATCTCCGAGCTTGCGCGCAACATCATCGAGTACGCGAACTACGGGGAGATTCATCTCGAGCTTGTGCACAACGGCGGTGCAAGCGGCATACGCATCGTTGCGCGCGATTCGGGGCCCGGCATCGGCAACATCGAGCAGGCGATACGCGGCGGTTTCTCGACATCCGGCGGCCTTGGCCTTGGTCTTGCCGGCGTGCGCCACATCATGGACAACTTCGACCTGGAATCGAACGCGGGAGCCGGTACCTGCGTCACGGTGACGAAGTGGAAGCTCTGACGCGACAGATCGTTGACTGGCACGTCGAGTCCGTTCCCTATGAAGGCGGTTCCGAGAGCGGCGACAGCGGCGATGTGCGTGTCGACGGATTGCGTGCGTTCGCGTTCGTCATCGACGCGCTCGGACACGGCAGCGAAGCCGCGCGCATGGCCGAACGCACGGAACGCGAACTTGCAGACTGCAACGCCGATACCTCGCTCGCCGCCATCATCGAACACTGTCACCGCAAGCTGCAGGGCACGCGCGGCTCCGCGATGTGCCTTCTTTCCATCGACGCCGCCGCCGGCGCGATGACGTGGCTCAGTGTCGGCAACATCCAGGCCGTGCGCATCCAGCTTGATACGCATGGCATGCCGCAGTTCGAGTCGCTCGTCCTGCGCGCCGGCGTGGTCGGCGATCGCCTGCCGGAACTGCGCCCCTCGCATGCCATGCTCAAGCCGGGCGACATGATCGTCGTTGCGACCGACGGCGTCGGTTACGGATGGTACGGCGAATACCGGCCGAACATCGGCCCTGCCGCGCTTGCAAAGGCAATCCGCGAACGTCACTGCCACGGCAAGGACGATGCGTTCGTGCTCGCGCTTCGTTACCGCGGGCTCGACGAGAGCACCTCGTCATGATGCGCAAGCCCGGTCATTCGGCGCGCCAGACCGCAACGGTCGCGACCATGAAGACCGGGAGCGTGCGCACGCGCCGCAGGATCGACACCGACGCCGCGCGCGCAGACCCCGCGGACGAACTGCGGCAGCGCTACACCGCACTGCTCGAACGCTATCTCTCGCACCGCGAGGAAGAGGATCTGCTTCGCATCTACCATCTCGGGCGCGAAGCCGTCGTCAAGGAAGTCGGGCTGCTGTCCGTCGTGGAAATGCATCACGCCGCACTGTGCGACGTGCTCGACGCCATGCCGCCGGACGCCGATCGCACCGCGTGCTGCGATATTGCCGGCACCGTCCTGTCGGAATTTCTCTCGCCATATGAGATGAGTTCGCGCGGCTATCGCGAAGCGAGCACCGCGATGCGGCATCTCAACGAAATGCTCGAAGATGAAGTGCGCCGCATCGCGCATGCCATTCACGATGGCGCGGGGCAGTACCTTGCCTGCGTGCACATCTCGCTTTACGGCATCGCAAAGCATGTGACGCCGGAGGGCAGGGACGAGCTCAGGCGCGCGCACGAACTGCTCGATGAACTCGAGCGCGACCTTCGCCATGTCTCGCACGAATTGCGGCCGCGCGTGCTCGAGAACGCAGGCCTCACCGGCGCCGTGGAGTTTCTCGTGGATGGCGTGGCGAAGCGTGCAGGCCTCGAGATTCACGTCGACAACCGCCTGGCGCAGCGTCCACCCGCTGTCGTCGAAACCGCGCTGTATCGCTGCATCCAGGAAATGCTCAACAACGTCATCAAGCATGCGAGCGCCAGCAACGTGTGGATCATGCTCGAAGTCCGCGGCGAGGACGTATTCTGCGAAGTGCGCGACGACGGCGTCGGCTTCGATGTCGGCGATGTGACCATTCGCGGCGGACGCCAGCTTGGATTTCTCGGCATTCGCGAGCGCATCGCGGTGCTCGGTGGCAAGGTCGACGTCGAATCCGCGCCGGGCGAGGGCGCGCGGATCTGCATACGGGTGCCGTTGTGAATGCACGCCGCGCACCGGGGAAACATAACGTGACCTGCGTCGCGGCTGGGCGTGCCGCTGCATCCGAAATGAATGAATTAACGGATGGAATGCCACACTCCTGCCACCTGAGACTACCTGCGGGTTTTCATTTTCCACGCCAGCCGGTACCGGCTCGCAGGCGGCAACGCCACGAGGCGGCGGCGGGCGTCCTTCAGGCAGGATTCCGGAGTGCGCGAGTGGGTCGCAGGATTTCCGTGCTGTTCGTCGGCACGTCGGTGGCACGTGGCAGCGCTGCGCAGCGCGCGCTTGCGGCGCAAGGCGTCGACATGTGCTTCGACATTCCGCGCCTGCCCGGCAAGGACATCACGCTGCCGCTCGGGGAGCACGACGTGATCGCGTTCGATGCGCCTTCCGGCGAGAGCGGCCTGCTGATTGTCAACGGGCGCACATCGATGGTGTCGCGCCGCATGCGCATCGCGGATTTCGATGCCCTGCCGGCGGCGATCGCCGAACTGCTTGGCGATCCCGACATTCGTCACCACGACCGCGATGATGCCGCTGCAAAGGCCATTGCGCGGAATGCAGCGGAACCGGTCCACGACCTCATCGCCGGGCTGCCCGGGGTCGTGCTCCGCTGCGGCATCGGCGAGGGCGGCCGCGTGACGTTCGTCAGTCCAAAGGCACTCGAACTTTGCGGTCACCGCGCATCGCATTTCACCGGCCACGGCAGCGAGCGCCTGCTCGCGCTGGTGCCTGCCGCGGACCGGCGCCGCGTCATGACCGCGCTGCAGCGCGCGCTTCGATCCGGCAAGCCGTTTTCGATCGAGCATCGCCTGCATTGCGCGAACGGCGCGGAGAAATGGCTCTGGCACGGCGGCAACGTGCGCCGGTGCGGCGCGGACGGCGCGCAGCTTGAATCGTTCGTCGTCGACATCACGGAACGCAAGAGCGAGGAACAGCAGCTTGCCTATCTTGCCAACCATGATGCACTGACGGGCGTGGCGAACCGCAGCATGTTCATGGAACAGCTCGGCAAGAGCGCGCGGCGCGCGGATCGTCACGACGAGATGATCGCCTGCCTGTTTCTCGATCTCGACCGCTTCAAGCACATCAACGACACGTTCGGTCATGCGGTCGGCGACGATCTCCTGCAGCAGGTTTCCGAACGCCTCAGGCGTTGCGTGCGCGGCAACGACATGATCGGCCGTCTCGGCGGCGACGAGTTCACCGTGCTGCTCGATGGCATCGCGGAACCGCAGGATGCCGCCGCCGCCGCAAAGAAGATCCTCGATGAACTCGTGCGGCCATATCACATCCGCGGACGACGCTTCACGATGTCGGCGAGCATCGGCATCAGCTGCTATCCGGGTGACGCGAACGACGCGGCATCGCTGCTGCGCAACGCGGACGCAGCGATGTACCACGTGAAGAGCAGCGGCCGGCGCGGCTATCGTTTCCATTCCGCGGAGATGTCGAGCCGCGCGTTCGAAACGCTCGCGCTCGCGAACGGCCTGCGCAACGCGATCGAATCGGACGAGATCAGCCTGCGCTACCAGCCGCGCGTCGACCTTCGCACCGGGCGCGTGCGCGCGCTTGAAGTCCTCGCGCGCTGGAACAGCGTGGAGTTCGGCGACGTCGAGCCATCGCGTTTCATCGCGCTCGCCGAGGACGTCGGCCTCATCGGGCCGCTCGGCGACCGCGTGCTGCGCGATGCCTGCCGCCAGGCGCTCGCCTGGGATGCAGATGGCCTGCCGGGCGTGCGGATTTCCGTGAACGTCTCGCCGAAACAGTTCCGCGACGACAGCCTCGATACGCGCATGCTCGACATACTCCGCGAAACCGGGCTTGACGCGAAGCGTCTCGAGCTCGAGATCACCGAAAGCACGATGATGCAGGATCACGTCGTCGCCGCCGACGTCCTGCAGCGTCTCAAGCGCACCGGCGTTTCGCTGTCGGTGGACGATTTCGGCACCGGCTATTCGTCGCTGCACATGCTCAGGAAGTTTCCGCTCGATTATCTCAAGGTCGACCGCTCCTTCATCCGCGGCGTGCCGGGAAGCGCGGATGACGTCGCGCTCACCGAGGCGATCATCGCGATGGCCAAGCGGCTGAACCTCGGCGTCGTCGCCGAAGGCATCGAAACGGAAGCACAGGGAATCTTCGTCCGCTCAAGCGACTGCGACGAAGGCCAGGGCAATCTCTTCAGCCCGCCCGTCACGGACACCGAAATTCGCCGCTACCTGCGGCGCAGGGTTCATTGAAACCGTCATCGGATGACTTGAAGCAAGAGGGGAGAACAACGTGAAACAGATCAATGTAATGCTGGCCGACGACCATGCCCTGTTCCGGGCGGGCCTGCGCGCGCTGCTCAACGACATGCGCAACGTCAGCGTCGTGGCCGAAGTCGAGAACGGACTTGACCTGATCAAGGTCGCGCGCGAGAAGAAGCCCGACGTCTCCATCGTGGACATCACCATGCCGGAGCTGAACGGTCTCGATGCGCTGCCGAAGCTCAAGGCCGCGGTGCCGGATACGTCGGTCATCATGCTCTCCATGCACGCGAACGAGCAGTACGTGATGCAGACGCTGAAATCCGGCGCATCGGGCTACATGGTGAAGACGGCGGCAACGACGGAACTCGAATCCGCGGTGCGCGCCGTCTCGCGCGGCGAGACGTTTCTCAGTCCTGCGATCTCGCGCAGCGTGATCGACTCGTGCCTTGGGCGCAACAAGGTGCAGCCGCGCACGCGGCAGCTGCTGACGCCGCGCCAGCGCGAGATCCTGCAGCTCATCGCGGAAGGCAACACGAGCAAGCAGATCGCTGCAATCCTCTCGCTCAGCTTCAAGACGGTGGAAACGCACCGCGCGCAGCTCATGGACCGCCTCGACATCCACGATGTCGCCGGCCTCGTGCGCTGTGCCATGCGTCTTGGCCTGATCGCGCCGGACCGCTAGCCGCACGTTCCATGCGGCGAAAGGCATTCATGCGAATGCCTTTCGCGGCGTGCCGCGCGATATCTTCCCTCGAATTCAGACGGCGCCCGTGCGCCGTTTTTCTTTTTTTCCCCGCGTTGGAACTCCACTACAGGCAAGCGTGTACGCAGCAAACCCAAATTGCTGCCTAAGCCTTATATGGGGTTTGCCTCATATCCACTAGAAATCCAGTTATCGGTCCGCTGTGGGGAGCGCGGCCGGCAGGCGCCACGCTTTCGCTCGCTTCACGGCATCCGCAACCGTCCAGTTCACAAGGACGGCCATATAAATCACGCGCTCGAGGGAGGACATCTCATCCATGTCAGCAGATACCGGGCAGACGTGCCGCAGCAGCGCTCCGCGCGCCGGCGCGTTGTTCGACGGCGGGTCACGGCTGGAACGGGATCACGCCGAGCAGATCGTCTTCACGCTCGACAATCCCGTCGATCGCGACGCGTTCACCGCGGCGTGGCGCAATCTTGCCGCACGGCACGCCATCCTGCGCAACGCATTCCATGACGCGCACGCCGGCGGGACGACGGGCGGCGACATCGAGATCGAGATGCTTGATCTTGCGAATGACGCGACACGCGAGATGCGCTTCGCGGAGTTTCGTTCGGCCAGGATGCGCATGCGCTTCGATAGCGGCACGCCGCCGCTGTTTCACGTCGCGCTCGTCAACTGGGACGATGCGTCATCGCGCGTGGTGTGGACGCTGCGCCGCGCGCTGCTCGACTGGCGTTCCATGTCCACGCTGCTGCGCGAACTGTTCGCGAACTACCGCACCATACGCGCCGGCGGCGACGATGCCGAGGTGACGGCCGCGCTCGTTTCCGGCTCCCCGGGCTGGGAGCGCGACGATACGCAAGCCACGGATGCCGCGTTCTGGCGCGAGTGCTTTCGCGACTTCAACCCGGTGCGCATCGATCTGCCGCGATGCGAGCGCGCCGCGGATGCACCGGATTACGTGCATGTCGAGCGGCGGCTGGATGCGGCGACAAGCGACGGCGTGCGCCGACTGCACAAGGCTGCGGACGTCACGCTCAACAATCTCGCGCAGGCGGCCTGGGCGCTGCTGCTGTCACACTATGCGCGCAGCGACGATGTCGCCTTCGGCGTGCTGCGTTCCTGCCGGCGCAGCGGGCCGCCCGGTCTTGAAGATGCGCTCGGCTCCTTCATGAACATCGTGCCGCTGCGCGCGCGCATCGCGCACGCGAACGCCTTCGAGCTTCTCTGGCAGATGCGGGATGCGCATCGCCTGGTGCGCGAGCACGAGAACAGCCGCCTTGCGGATATCGAACGCAGCACCGATGCATCCGCCGCACTGTTCGATACGGTTCTCGAATTCGACCTGCGCGATCCCATGGCGGCGCTCGAGGATCTGCTTGCCGGTGAAGGGCCGCGCGATTTCCGCCACGATGCACCGCCGCTCGCGGACATGCACGTACAGGTGTACGGCGAGGAGGATATCCGCCTTCGTCTTGCCTGCGCACCCGAGGTCGCGGACGAGGAAACCGCCGCGCGCATTCTCGATCACTACGCGAACCTGCTGACGAGGCTTGCACGCGAACCGTGGATACCGGTGAAGGACGTTTCCTGCCTGCGCGCCGAGGATGCGCTGCCATGTTGCTGGCCGCACGATGTCGACGCGTCGCCGAACCTGCCGGGCACGATCGCCGCGCGCTTCGCGCATTGCGCAGCCGCGAATCCCGGGGCAATCGCGATCGCCTGCGGTGCGCGCTCGATGACCTACGCGGAGCTGAACGCGGCCGCGAATCGTCTTGCACATCGCCTGATCGAAAAGGGCGCGCGCGCGGACCGTCTCGTCGGGCTTTGCGTCGATCGTTCCATCGAGCAGATCGTCGGCATGCTCGGCATATTGAAGTCCGGCGCCGGCTACCTGCCGCTCGATCCTGCGTATCCCGAGGAACGCCTGCAGTTTCTCATCGAGGATTCCGGCGTCGATCTCGTCGTCGCGACCGGATCGGCGCGCAGCGCGCTGCCCGGATCCTCGCTTGCGTTCATCGAGCCTTCGGTCGCACCGGGCGAGGCGAACGAAACCGATCCGGCCATGGATGCAACCGGCGACAGTCTCGCCTACATCATCTACACCTCGGGCTCGACGGGACAGCCGAAAGGCGTGATGGTCACGCAGCGCAATGTCGTGCGCCTGTTCGATGCCTGCCAGTCATGGCTGCATGCCGATGACCGCGATGTCTGGACGCTGTTTCATTCCTTTGCGTTCGATTTCTCCGTCTGGGAAATATGGGGTGCGCTGCTGCACGGCGGACGTCTTGAAATCGTCACGCGCGACATCGCGCGCTCGCCCGATGCCTTCCACCAGCTGCTTGCCGATCGCGGCGTGACCATACTCAGCCAGACGCCTTCGGCGTTTCGCGAACTGATGCGCATCGACGCGGAAGCGACGCGTGAACTTCCCGCGCTTCGCTGCGTGGTCTTCGGCGGCGAGAAACTCGACCTCGGCAGCCTTTCCGGCTGGATCGACCGTCATGGCGATGACAGCCCAGAGCTCATCAACATGTACGGCATCACGGAAACCACCGTGCATGTCACGTACCGGCGCATCACGCGTCACGATGTCGCGAACGACAGCGGCTCGCTCGTCGGCTGGCCGCTGCCGGATCTCTACGTGCGGCTGCTGGACGCGGACGGACGCAACGTGCCGCCGGGCGTGCGCGGCGAGATCTGCGTCGGCGGCGCCGGCGTTGCACGCGGATATCTCAACCGTCCCGAACTCAACGCGCGGCGTTTCATCGACGATCCGCATGCAGCCAGCGGCAATGCGCGCCTGTACCGTTCCGGCGATTTCGCAAGACGCATGCGAAACGGCGAACTGTGCTACCTCGGCCGCGAGGACAACGAAGTCAAGATACGCGGGTTTCGCATCGACCTCGGCGAGATCTCCAGCGCGCTGAAACGCATCCCCGGCATCGCGGAGGCGTTGATCGTGCCGCGCGAAACCGCGGATGGCAGCCGGCGGCTGTTCGCGTACTACGTCGCGGACAACGGCGAGCACACGGAAGCGTCGTTGCGCGAGCAGCTCGCCCGGCAGCTGCCGGAGCACATGCTGCCGGCGATGTTCATCGCGCTGCCGGCGCTGCCGATGAACGCGAACAACAAGATCGATTACAAGGCGCTGCCAGACCCCGCGGACGTCGTTGCCGCCGCCGTCACCGATCCGCCGCGCACGCCGGCGGAAATCACGCTCGCCGGACTGTGGAAGGAAGTGCTCGGGCGCGGCGATGTCGGCCGCAACGAGGATTTCTTCGGTCTCGGCGGCGATTCGATACTCGCGCTCAAGCTCGTGGCGTGCGCGCGCGCCGCGGGCCTTGAACTCATGCCGCGCGATGTCTTCAACCATCCCGTGCTCGCAGATCTTGCGAGCCATGCGGGAACTGCCGTTGCCAAAGAGGAGGACGCCGACGTGAACAAGGACGGCCCGTGGGCGCTGACGCCGATACAGCGCTGGTTTTTCGACCAGGGATTCGAGAAACCCGATCACTGGAACGAAGGCTTTCTGTTCCGACTGCCGCCTGACACGAATGTCGAACTGCTCGAACGCGCGATGCTCGACGTCGTGCGACGCCATGACGCGCTGCACGTCCGGTTCCTGCGCGATGCGAACGGGAAGTGGATGTCGAAGCCCGTCGAGCCGGCCGATGCGCTGGAGTTCTCGCGCATCGAGCTTGATCACCTCGATGAAGCGGAACGCCGCGAAGCGGTCGGACTCATCACGCAGGAAATCCAGGAATCGCTCAGCCTGAGTGCCGGCCTGCTCGTGCGTGCCGCGCACTTCACCGGCGGGCTGGAAGACGGTGCGCGACTGCTCATCGTCATCCACCGGCTTGCCGTCGATGCCGCATCGTGGACGATCATCCTCAAGGATCTCGATGCGGCATACCGCGCGCTGGAGGAAGGTCATGACGCCACGTTCGTGCGGCGTTCGATCAGCTACGCCGGATGGGCGGCGCATCTTGAACGCCAGGCTCAGTCCGCGCTCATCGGCAGCGAGCATGCGTACTGGGAGCAGGTGATCGATGCGCTGGATGACAGCGCGCTTGCGGATGCCGTGCACGATCCCGGCAGGGAGCGTGATGCGCGCACGGTGCGCATCACGCTCGAAGCGCCGGCGACCGCCGCGCTGCTCGGCGGCATCCATGACGCCTATGGAACGGAAACGCACGAACTCCTGCTCGCCGCACTGTCGCGCGCGGTCGCCGTGAAATGGCCGCATGCCGGACAGTTGCGCGTGGATGTGCAGCGGCATGGCCGCAGCGACAATTTCGGCGAACTCGATGTATCCGGCACGGTGGGGTGGTTCTCGGTACTGCAGCCGGTTGCGCTTGACCAGTCGCATGCCGGCAATCCTGCGCGCCTGATCTGCGATGTAAAGACGCGCATGCGAAGCGCGCCGCACCAGGGTGCGGGCTGGGGAATGCTGCGTTACCTGCGCGCAAACGGCGCCGTCGCATTCGGCCGCGCGCAGGCACAGCGTGCGCCGGTGCTGTTCAACTACCGCGGCCAGTTCGAGCGCGCACTGGCAAGCGGCATGTTCCAGCATGTCTTCGAGGATACCGGCCGCGAGCGCGGCGCGGAGAATCACCTTGCGCACGCGCTGACGGTCACCGCGGCCGTGCACGATGACCGGATGGAATTCGAGTTCCGCTTCAGCCCGAAAGCCATTCCCGAAGCGGATGTCGGCGCGCTTGCCGGCCATTACGCCGATGCGCTGCATGAAATCATCCGTCACTGCCGCACGCGCAACGGCATCGTGCGCTCGCCCGTGGATTTCCCGCTTGCGCGTCTCTCGCAGGAAGAGCTCGATGCGTTTCCCGTTGCGCTCGAGAACGTCGAGGAAATCCTGCCGCTCTCGCCGATCCAGCGACTCCATCACGCGCTGTCCGGCACCGACAGGGACGTGGGTTTCGATCAATGGGTGTTCCATCTGCAGGGAAGCATCGATGAAGGTGCGTTCGAGGCGGGATGGCGGGAACTCCTGCGCCGCCACGATGCGCTGCGCACGGTGTTCGTCGATCGCGGTCTTGGCGAGCCGCACCAGGTCGTGCTTCGCCACGTCGAGTTCCGCCTGCAGAAGACGGACTGGCGGTTGCTGGACGAGACCACGCAGCAGCAGCGGCTGAAGGAATTTCTCGATGCGGACCGGAGGCAGGGGTTCGAGCTGCATGTCGCACCGCTGACGCGCGTGACGCTGATTCGCGCGGGCGATGACCGGTGGATGCTCGTCTGGAGCCATCACCAGGCGCTGGTGGATGGCTGGTCGTGGCCGATACTCGCGCAGGAACTCGGCGAACTGCACGACGCGCAGGTTGCCGGACGCGAACCCGTGCTCGATGCGCCCGGCTCGTACCGCAGTTACATCGCGTGGCTGATGAACCGCGATCTCACCGAGTACGCGGCGTTCTGGCGCGAGCATCTCGGCGGACGTGCGCAGCGCACGCTGATCACGCGCAGCCGGCGCAGGGATGACGGCCGCGCAGGACCGCACGATGCAGGGCATGCAAGCATCGCGCTGCCCGAGGAACTCGGCGCCGGTGTCATGCAGCTTGCGCGCAAGCTCAGGCTCACGCCCGGCGTCGTGTACCAGGCCGCGTGGGCGCTGCTGCTTTCCGGCATCACCCTGCGTTTCGATGTCACGCTCGGCGTTGCATTCTCCGGGCGCACGGCAGGTGTTGCGGATGCCGCGAACACTGTAGGTCCGTTCCTGAACGATCTTCCCGTGCGCGTGCGCATCAATCCCGAGCAGCGCGTCGATGAGTGGCTGTCGTCGCTGCGCGCCACGCAGGCGGACGTGAATCACTACCAGAATGTCTCGCCGCTTGAAGTGCATGAATGGTCGGGCAGCCCGGCGGGCGCGCGACTGTTCGATGCATTGCTCGTTCTGCAGAACTACGCGACCGGCGATGCGACGCGCCGCTGGGGCGAGCGCATCAAGGTGCGCGAGTTCTCCGCCGGCGTGCGCACCAACTACCCGCTCACCGTCGCGATCATGCCGGGCCCTGCGCACCGCATCGAGTTCTTCCACGACAAGGCGCTCCTTGACGACGCCGCGGTCGAAGCGCTCGGCAACGATCTCATCGACATACTGCGCACGATCACGCGCACGCCGGACGTGCGCGTTGCCACGGTCATCAATCATGTCTCCGTGCAGAACCGCACGGAAACGACCGTGCTGGATGCGGATAAGAAACCGATGCGCCGCGCGACAGATACCGCGTTGCAGGAAGAGGCGGCGGCAACGGGTGACGCGATTGCCGCCGATGATGACGGCAACGGCGATGACATGACCGCGCTTGTTGCATCGGTATGCCGCGATGTGCTGGGCGTCGAGAATTTCGATATCGACCGGAACTTCTTCGACGTCGGCGCGCAGTCTGTCGCACTCATCGAGATTCACGAACGCCTGAGCAGGAAGCTCAAGCGCGCATTCCCCATCGTCAGGCTGTTCCAGCATCCGACCATCGCCGCGCTCGCGCACTGGCTCGCGCACGGCGAACCGGACGATTCCGAGGAACGCCTGCGCGATGCGGGACGTCGCGGCGCCGTACGGCGCGCAGCGATGCAGCGGCGCCGGCGGCCATCCACGCAGACGGGGAGGTTCGAACGCTGAACATGCAAGCAGACCAGGACAACGCGCGCGACTCCGAAGCCATCGCCATCATCGGCATGGACGGCAGGTTTCCCGGTGCGGCGGATATCGATACGTACTGGCAGAACCTGCTGGAAGGACGCGAAACGCTTGACCGTTTCGCGGACGCGGACCTCGATCCTTCCGTGCCGCAATCGCTGCGTACGCAGCGCGACTACGTGCGCGTGCGCGGACTGATGCCGGAAGCCGACCGCTTCGATGCGGAATTCTTCGGCATCGCACCGCGCGAAGCCGAAATGCTCGACCCGCAGCAGCGCACGTTTCTCGAGATGTGCTGGCGCGCGCTCGAAGACGCAGGCTACGCCGCGGGCACGCACGATGCACTGACGGGCGTGTTCGCGGGCATGAGCTACAACACCTATTTCGCCGCGCACGTGGCGCAGCACCCGGCGCTGCTTGCGAGCTTCGGCGAGATTCCCGCGATGGTCGCAAACGAGAAGGACTATCTCGCCACACGCGTCGCCTACAAGCTCGACCTGCGCGGTCCCTGCGTCACGGTCAGTACCGCGTGTTCCACCTCGCTGGTCGCGGTCTGCCATGCATTCAACAGCCTGCTGGATTACCAGTGCGATATCGCGCTCGCCGGCGGCGTGTCCGTCATCTGTCCGCCGCAGCGCGGATACCTTTACCAGGAAGGCAGCATCCATTCGCCCGATGGCCGCTGCCGGCCGTTCGATGCCGGCGCAAAAGGCACGGTGTTCAGCAGCGGCGGCGGCGTCGTCGTGCTCAAGCGGCTCTCCGACGCGCTCGCGGACAACGACACCATTCACGCCGTGATACGCGGCGCGGCGATGAACAACGACGGCGCGGGCAAGGTGAGCTTCACCGCGCCCGGCGTGCAGGGCCAGGCGGAAGTCGTGCAGATGGCGCAGGAAGTCGCGGGCGTCGATGCCGGCGACATCGGTTACATCGAAGCGCACGGTACCGGCACGTCGCTCGGCGATCCCGTCGAGATCGCAGCACTCACGCGCGCATTCCGTACGCACACGAATCGCCGCGGCTACTGCGGCATCGGTTCCGTGAAAGGAAACATCGGACACCTGGATGCGGCGTCCGGCATTGCGGGACTCATCAAGGCCACGCTTGCGCTTCGCGAGGGAAGAATTCCCGCCACGCTGCATTTCACATCACCCAACCCCGAGCTTCATCTCGCGGAAAGTCCGTTCCACGTCATCGACCGCGTGCGCGAGTGGCCGGCGGATGCGCCGCGGTTCGCGGGCGTGAGTTCGTTCGGGCTCGGCGGAACCAACGCGCACGTCGTACTCGAGGCGCCGCCGCCGGTTGCGAAGCGCGAAGAGGGCGGGCAGCCGCAACTCATCGTGCTTTCTGCGAAGACGGACGCGGCGCTCGAGCGGGCGCGTACCGCGCTCGCGGAATTCCTTGAGACAAAACCGGTGCATTCGTTCCAGGACATCGCCTGGACACTGCAGCGCGGCCGCCAGGCGTTTGCGAAACGCCTCGCCGTCGCCGCGGGTTCGCGCGCGGAAGCCGCAGCGCTCCTGAAAGGGAACAGCGGCGCGCGCATGCGAACGGGCAATGCAAAGGAACGGCCTCGGGTGGTGTTCCTGTTTCCCGGGCAGGGTTCGCAGCGTCCCGGCATGTGCGAGCCGCTTTATCGCGCCGAACCGCTGGTACGCGACATCATCGATCGCTGCGCGGATGCGCTCGCGGACGATCTCGATTTCGACCTGCGCGAGATCATGTTCGGCAGCACGGACAACGCAACGGAACTGCTGGATGAAACCCGCTACACGCAGCCCGCGCTGTTCGCAGCCGAGTATGCGATCGCAAGGCTGTGGATGCAGCGCGGCGTCAGGCCGGATGCGCTCGTCGGCCACAGCATCGGCGAGTTCGTCGCCGCAACGCTCGCGGGAATATTCCGTATCGAGGATGCCGTACGCCTGGTCGCGGAACGCGCACGCCTGATGCAGGAGCAGCCGCCGGGCTCCATGCTTTCGGTGCGCGCCGCGGAAGACGCGGTTCGCGAACATCTTGCGGATGACGTTGCCATCGCGGCGCTGAATGCGCCGGGCTTCTGCGTGCTGTCGGGAGACGATGCCGCGATCGCACGCACGAAGTCGCGTCTCGAGAAGGCCGGCTTGGCATGCAGCACGCTGCGCACCTCGCACGCGTTTCATTCCGCGATGATGGATCCCGTTGCAGCGGCGTTCGAGACAACGGTCGGCAAGCTCGCGCTTTCACCGCCCGCCATCGACATCGTCTCGACCGTCACCGGTGCGCCGCTCGATGCGGCGCAGGCGACGGATCCCGCGTACTGGTCGCGCCAGTTGCGCGAGCCCGTGCGCTTCATGCAGGCGCTGCAGTCGGCGCGGGGCGAATCCCGCGAACATGTTGTATTCGTCGAGTGCGGTCCTGGAACGGCGGCGTCGACATTTGCCGCGCAGACCTTCGCGGATGACGCGGATGTACAGGTCATCGCGTCGCTCGGCAGGCACCGTGAAGGAAGCGACGAGCGCGTGGCGATGCTCGATGCCGCGGGACGACTCTGGACGAACGGCGTTTCCATCGACTGGACGGCGCTGCATGACAACGCGCGGCGTCGCGTTCCCGCGCCCACGTACCGGTTCGAACGCACGCGCCACTGGCTCGACAGCCGGCCGGCGAGCGACGTTCCCCTCACCGCGGCATCACGAACGGATGCATCACCAGGACCTGCCAGCCCGCAAAGCGCGCCGCAGGTTGCGCGCGTCGATGAACGCCCGATGATCGAGCAACTCGGTGAACTCCTTGCGGATGTCTCCGGGCTCGAGACCGGACCTGCCATGCACGCCGTGCCGTTTGCGCAGCTCGGGCTCGATTCGCTGTTCCTGACGCAGTTCAGCCAGGCGCTGAAGAAGCGCTTCGGGCTTGATCTTCGCTTCCGGCAGCTGCTCGTGGAACACAACACGCTCGCGGCGATCGCGGCGCTGCTGGATGAGGAAATTTCACGGAACGCATCTGCAAGCACCCCGCGTGCCGTCACGGATGCACGCAGCGCGCCTGCACAGGAACTTTCCGCGGCAGGAAAGGATTACGTGCGCGATGTCGTCCGGCGCCATGCCTGGCGGACATCCGGCTCGCGCGCGTTTGCGCGCACGCATCGTGCGCATCTCGCCGGCATTGCGCCTGCACCGGGCGATGCAATGCTCGCGGATATTGCCTACCCGATCGTCATCGAATCCTCGTCCGGTTCGAGAATCCAGGACATCGACGGCAACGGATACATCGACCTCGTCAACGCGCACGGCGCGATCCTGCTCGGTCATGCGAATCCCGCAATCAACGACGCTGTGCGACAGCAGATGAAGCGCGGCGCGGAGGCGGGGCTGCAGACACCGCTGGCCGGACGCGTTGCGCGCCTCGTGCAGGCGCTGACCGGTTTCGAGCGTGTCAGTTTCCATGCCACCGGAACGGAAGCGCTGCACGCGGCGATCGACGCCGCCCGCACGGTCACGCAGCGGCGAAAGGTTGTGACGTTTGCGGATGAGTCCGCGCGCATTTGGGGGCATGGGGAAGCGGATGACGGCATCGAGGTTCTCGATTACGGCAGCGAACGCGCCCTGCAACGCGTTCGTGAACTTCGCGAAACGCTCGCGGCCGTTCTCGTCGAGCCCGTGCAGAGCCTGCACCCGGAACGCTATGCGCCGGATTTCATCGCCGCGCTGCGCGCGGCAACGCGCGAATGCGGCGCGTTGCTGGTGTTCGATGAAATCGCCTGCGGCTTTCGTGTCCATCCCGCGGGCGCGCCCGGCATCTGCGGGACGCGCGCGGATCTTTCATGCTATGGCGCGACCGTCGGCGGTGGCATGCCGCTCGGCGTGCTCGCGGGCGATGCGAACGCGATGTGCAGCGCCGATGCGTCATCAGGCTCGCAGCATTCGCTCGCGCTCGCCGCGGCGGAAGCAACGCTCGCGCAGCTTCGCGAATCCGGCCCGTCGCTGCAGCGCACGTTGAACGAGCGCACCGCGAGACTTGCATGCGAGCTGGAACAGCACGCGAAGGCCGTCAACGCGCCCGTCGATATCCGCAGTTTCTCGTCATGGTTCTTCATCGATGTCGATGCGCGCCTGCCGTGCCGCGGGCTTCTCGAAGCCAGGCTTCGCGCGGGCGGCGTTCACGTGATCGAAGGCGAGCCGTGTTTCCTGACCACCGCGCACAGCGATGCGGATCTCGCGCAGGTGAGCAAGGTATTCCAGGAAGCGCTCGCCGAGATGCACGCGGCCGGTTTCTTTCCGGATGCAGCGCAGGCGGTTGCGCAAGAGAAGCCCGCGAAGGCGAGAACACCGGCGGGCGCCACGATGGGCGCGCCGCCTGCGCCGGGTGCGCGCCTTGGCCGGCGGCCCGACGGGCAACCCGGCTGGTTCGTGCCGGATCCTGATCGTCCGGGCCGCTACCGGGAGCTTGGCGTCGGCGAAAGCCGCGCAAACTGAGGGAGAACACAATGAATCCTGCCGACAGGAGTCTTGAACATATATATAAGGAGTCGGCGCCCGTCGACTTCAACCCGTTCGCCGCCGACCTGCTGGCGAGCGTGCCCGCCACGGAACCGCAGCGGGAGATCTGGGCGGCCGCATCGCTCAGCCCCGAGGCATCGTGCGCGTACAACGAATCCCGCTGCCTTGAACTGCACGGCCATCTCGATATCGGCGCCATGGCGCACGCGCTATCCAGGCTTGCACAGCGGCACGACGCGCTGCGCGCGACATTCGGCCCGGACGGGCAGGCGCTGTGCATCGCGCGCGAGATCGCGCTTGATGTCACGCCCGTGGATCTTCGCCACAGCGACACGACGCTGGATGCATTGCGCGCGCATGAGGTGACCGCGCCGTTCGACCTCATCAACGGTCCGCTGTTTCGCTGCCGCATCGTTCACATCGACGACTACAGCCATGCCGTGCTGCTCACCGCGCATCACACCGTCTGCGATGGCTGGTCGTTCAGCGTGCTGTTCGATGAACTCGCGCAGCTCTACAGCGCCGCGGTGCGCGGTGAAGCGGACGATTCGGAACCCGCGCCATCGTTCGCGGCGTATGCGGAGCGCCAGGCGGAGGTGGATGCGGATACGCGCCGCGACCAGGAAGCTGCGTGGCAGCGCGCGCTCGCCGATGCGCCATCGAATCTCGAACTGCCGAAGGATTTCCCGCGTCCCGGCCGTCGCGCATTTCCCGCGCACTATCTTCGCCATCGCATTCCCGCGGAAGTCATGCAGAAGCTTCGTGCGCGCGGCATGAAGCGCGGCGTGACAGGTTTCACCGTGATCGCCGCGGCCGTCGCCGCCTACCTGCACCGGCTGACAGGGCAGGACGATCTCATTCTCGGCGTGCCGGCGGCAGGGCAGGTCGAGGAGGGTCTCGAAGGTCTCGTCGGCCATTGCGTCAGCCTGCTTCCGTTGCGCAGCCGGCTTGCGCCGGATGCAGGTTTCGATGCGCATCTCGATCACATCGGCGAAACGATGTCGGATGCATGGGAGCACCGCGACTGCTCGATGGGACGCATCGTGCATGCGCTGCGCGTGCCGCGCGATCCCGCGATCGTGCCGCTCGTGCAGGTGATTCTCAACATCGATCACCGCAATGACGTGCCCGGGTTCCATGGCCTGCGCGCGCGCATCGAGAACACGCCGCGCCGGTTCGAGAACTTCGAGATGTTCATCAATGCCGTCGATGGCAAGGACGGCGTGCTCTTCGAATGCACGTACGACGCGAGCCTGTTCACGCCGCAAGGCATGCAGCGGCGGTTTCGCGAACTCGAACAGTTCATGGCGCGCCTTGCAGGAAACGACGCACCGATCAGCACGCTACCGCTGCTGTCCGCGCACGATGGCGAGCAGCTGTCGGCATGGACCCGCGGTGCGGAACATGACTGGCCGGCAACGACGGTGGATGCGCTGATCGATGAACAGATTGCAGCGATGCCCTCCGCGCTTGCCATCTCAAGCCAGGGCGAGCAGATGGATTACGGCGCGCTCGGACGCCGGGCGGGTGCAGTGGCAGCGGCACTTACAGCGCGCGGTGTCGCACGCGGCGACATCGTCGGCGTGCTGCTTGCGCGAAACATCGATCTGCCCGCGGTACTGCTCGGCGTCCTGCGCGCCGGTGCGGCCTACCTGCCGCTCGATCCCGATGCACCGGTGGATCGCCTGCAGTGGATGCTCGACGATGCGAACGCCGGCACCGTCATCACGAACCTGCGCGGTACGGAACACGACGCGCTGTCCGACTTCGGCGGGCGCGCCGTTGATCTCGCGTCATTGCTGTCGCGCGAGCGGCAGCAGGACCGGTCGGCCGAAGGGCAATGGGAGACCGCGCCGGCGACCCGGCACCCGGCCGCCGACGCGAGCGTCACGACGCGTTCGCCGAACCACATCACGCACACGCCCGACGATCCCGCGTACGTGATCTACACCTCGGGATCGACGGGCAAGCCGAAAGGCGTGATCGTGCCGCACGGTGCAGTCGCGAACTTCCTGCGCGCGATGCAGGCAACGCTCGACGTCACCTCGAACGACCGCTTCCTCGCGATCACCACGCTCACGTTCGACATTGCCGTGCTCGAGCTGTGGCTGCCGCTTTGCATCGGCGCGCATGCGGACATCGTGCCGCGCGACATCGCGCAGGACGGAACGGCATTGTGCGAATGGATCACGCACCAGCCGCCGACCGTCATGCAGGCCACGCCCGCGACCTGGCAGATGCTGCTCGCCGCCGGCTGGAAGGGCGACGCGGAACTGTGCGCGATCAGCGGCGGCGAAGCACTGCCGGCGCCGCTCGCGCGCGAACTCATCGCGTGCACGGAACACGCCTGGAACCTCTACGGCCCGACGGAAACGACGGTGTGGTCCACCGCGCACGCCCTTGGCATCGACGACGATCCCGTGCCGATCGGCCGCCCGATCGCGAACACGCAGGTGTACGTGCTCGATGCGTCCGGCCAGCCGACACCGCCCGGCGTGCCCGGCGAGCTTTACATCGGCGGCGATGGCGTGACGCTCGGCTATCTCAACCGCGCGGATCTCACGCGCGAACGCTTCGTTGCGGATCCGTTCAGCGGCAAGGCGAATGCACGGCTCTACCGCACCGGCGACCGCGTGCGGTTCAACGCGAACGGCGCACTCGAATACCTCGGCCGCGTCGACTTCCAGATCAAGCTGCGCGGGCACCGCATCGAGCCTGGCGAGATCGAAGCGCTGCTCGAAGCGCATCCTGCCGTCGCGCGCGCCGTCGTCATCGTGCGCACGTTCGACGCCGCCGACGACCAGCGGCTCATCGCGTACCTCACGCTGCATGCCGGCAAGCGCGCGAGCATCGATGAACTGAAATCGCATCTTCGCGCGCAGCTGCCCGCGTACATGATCCCGCAGCACTTCGTCGCGCTCGATGCCATGCCGCTCACCGCGAGCGGCAAGATCAACCGCGCCGCATTGCCGTCACCCACCGCCGCGCCGCGCAGCGCGCACGTCCCGCCGCAGACGGACACCGAGCGGCGCATCGCCGCCATCTGGCAGGACATCCTCGGCATCGATACCGTCAGCCGCAACGACAACTTCTTCGACCTCGGCGGACACTCGCTGCTCGCCGCGCGCTTCGTGACCGTGCTGCGCGAGCAGCTCGGCTGCGCGCTGCCCATCGCGACCCTCTTCGAAACACCGGCGCTGATCGATCTCGCGGAAGATGTCGATGCGCGCATCGCCGGCAACCATGACATGCAGGAGATCGTCGAGCTATGAACGGACAGCACATGAACGCGCGCGAACTGGTCCGGGAACTGCGCCGCCGCGGCGTGGACCTGCGCGAGCAGAACGACCGTCTTGTACTCACCGCGCCGCGCGGCGTGATCGATGAAACGCTCCAGGCGGAGCTGCGCGCACAGAAGCAGGAGATACTGGAAGCGTTGCGCGAAGACGCCACGCTGGATGACGCCGGCGCCGAAGCCCCGGTGTTCGGCGATCTGCCTGCCGGCCTGCACGCGTTGTCCGAGATGCAGCAATCCATGTGGTATCTCGAAAGCGAGCAGCCCGAGCGCGGCGTGTTCAACCTTGAGATCACGCTTCGCATGCACGGCGCACTCGATGTCCGCGCGCTGGAATCCGCACTGCACGATCTCCTGCAGCGCCATGCCGCGCTGCGCACCGTCATCGTCGAGCATGACGCCGCTCCCGTGCAGCGCATCGCATCGGTCGGCGAAACGCACCTTGAACCGGAAACCGTTCCCGGCGGCGATGAAAACGCGCTGCATGCGATGCTCGCAGCCGCGCTGGAAAAACCCTTCGGCGCCATGCACGCGCCGCTGTACCGCTGCCGGCTGTTCCGGCTCGCGCCCGACGATCATGTGCTGCTGTTCGTCGTCGATCACATCATCGCGGACGGCACCTCGATGGCGATCCTGAAGCGCGAACTCGTGGAACTCTACGCCGCGCACGTCGAGCAGCGCGCGCCAAGGCTGCAGGCGCTGCATGCGCAGTACACGGACATCCAGCGCCGGGAAGCGCAGCAGCTGGAAAGCCGCACCGCGCAGAGACAGCTTTCGTACTGGAAGAACCGACTCTCCGGCACGCTGCCCGTGCTTGAACTTCCCGCGGATTTCGAGCGCCCCGAATTCCCGAGCGGGAAGGGCGACGTGCTTCGCCTGCACATCCCGCGCGAGACGCTCGCAACGCTCGAAGCGGCGGCGCGCGACATGCGCGCATCCGGCTTCATGCTGCTGACGGCGACCATCGCGGCCACGTTGTCCGGCCTCGGCGGGCAGAACGAGATCGTGCTCGGCATGCCGATGGCGAACCGCGACGAGGCAGACCGCGACGGCGTCGTCGGCCTGCTCATGAATCCCGTCGCGCTGCGCATGCATATCGAGCGCAGTGCGCCGTTCAGCGATCTCGTCCGGCAGGTGCGCGACCGTTGCCTTGAAGCGCTCGACAACCAGTCGCTGCCGTTCAGCCGCGTGATCGATGCCGTGCAGCCGCCGCGCGACACGCAGCGCACGCCGATCTTCCAGGCGCTCGTGACACTGGTGCCGGATGCCGAGGAAAGCCTCGTCGCCGGCAACCTCGCGTTCGAACCGCTCACGCCGCCGCGCAGCACCGCGCAGACGGATATCGCCTTCTGGTGCCGCGAAAGCGATGACGGCATGAACATCGACATGGAATACAGCACCGACCTGTTCGCGGCCTCCACCGCAACGCGCATGCTGAAGACCTTCGAGCGCGTGCTCGCCGCCGTGACGGAAGACGCCACGCAGCCGATCAGCACGCTACCGCTGCTGTCCGCGCACGATGGCGAGCAGCTGTCGGCATGGACCCGCGGTGCGGAACATGACTGGCCGGCAACGACGGTGGATGCGCTGATCGATGAACAGATTGCAGCGATGCCCTCCGCGCTTGCCATCTCAAGCCAGGGCGAGCAGATGGATTACGGCGCGCTCGGACGCCGGGCGGGTGCAGTGGCAGCGGCACTTACAGCGCGCGGTGTCGCACGCGGCGACATCGTCGGCGTGCTGCTTGCGCGAAACATCGATCTGCCCGCGGTACTGCTCGGCGTCCTGCGCGCCGGTGCGGCCTACCTGCCGCTCGATCCCGATGCACCGGTGGATCGCCTGCAGTGGATGCTCGACGATGCGAACGCCGGCACCGTCATCACGAACCTGCGCGGTACGGAACACGACGCGCTGTCCGACTTCGGCGGGCGCGCCGTTGATCTCGCGTCATTGCTGTCGCGCGAGCGGCAGCAGGACCGGTCGGCCGAAGGGCAATGGGAGACCGCGCCGGCGACCCGGCACCCGGCCGCCGACGCGAGCGTCACGACGCGTTCGCCGAACCACATCACGCACACGCCCGACGATCCCGCGTACGTGATCTACACCTCGGGATCGACGGGCAAGCCGAAAGGCGTGATCGTGCCGCACGGTGCAGTCGCGAACTTCCTGCGCGCGATGCAGGCAACGCTCGACGTCACCTCGAACGACCGCTTCCTCGCGATCACCACGCTCACGTTCGACATTGCCGTGCTCGAGCTGTGGCTGCCGCTTTGCATCGGCGCGCATGCGGACATCGTGCCGCGCGACATCGCGCAGGACGGAACGGCATTGTGCGAATGGATCACGCACCAGCCGCCGACCGTCATGCAGGCCACGCCCGCGACCTGGCAGATGCTGCTCGCCGCCGGCTGGAAGGGCGACGCGGAACTGTGCGCGATCAGCGGCGGCGAAGCACTGCCGGCGCCGCTCGCGCGCGAACTCATCGCGTGCACGGAACACGCCTGGAACCTCTACGGCCCGACGGAAACGACGGTGTGGTCCACCGCGCACGCCCTTGGCATCGACGACGATCCCGTGCCGATCGGCCGCCCGATCGCGAACACGCAGGTGTACGTGCTCGATGCGTCCGGCCAGCCGACACCGCCCGGCGTGCCCGGCGAGCTTTACATCGGCGGCGATGGCGTGACGCTCGGCTATCTCAAC
Organism: uncultured Gammaproteobacteria bacterium; assembly: GCA_964599565.1. GTDB lineage: Bacteria > Pseudomonadota > Gammaproteobacteria > Natronospirales > JAJUFS01 > JAJUFS01. Next base: position 24,296 of record CAZRFE010000004.1, on the reverse strand, counting down.
CGCGCGGATCTCACGCGCGAACGCTTCGTTGCGGATCCGTTCAGCGGCAAGGCGAATGCACGGCTCTACCGCACCGGCGACCGCGTGCGGTTCAACGCGAACGGCGCACTCGAATACCTCGGCCGCGTCGACTTCCAGATCAAGCTGCGCGGGCACCGCATCGAGCCTGGCGAGATCGAAGCGCTGCTCGAAGCGCATCCTGCCGTCGCGCGCGCCGTCGTCATCGTGCGCACGTTCGACGCCGCCGACGACCAGCGGCTCATCGCGTACCTCACGCTGCATGCCGGCAAGCGCGCGAGCATCGATGAACTGAAATCGCATCTTCGCGCGCAGCTGCCCGCGTACATGATCCCGCAGCACTTCGTCGCGCTCGATGCCATGCCGCTCACCGCGAGCGGCAAGATCAACCGCGCCGCATTGCCGTCACCCACCGCCGCGCCGCGCAGCGCGCACGTCCCGCCGCAGACGGACACCGAGCGGCGCATCGCCGCCATCTGGCAGGACATCCTCGGCATCGATACCGTCAGCCGCAACGACAACTTCTTCGACCTCGGCGGACACTCGCTCTCCTCGATGAAAGTCGTCGCGCGCATTGCAACGGAGCTCGGCTGCACCATACGGCCGCGACTGCTCGTGCTCAATTCGCTCGGCGAGATCGCCGCAACCTGCGATCGCCAGGTGGAGGAGGCGGGCAGTGTCGCGGCGGATGCAAAACCGCGCAGCAGCGGTTTGTCGTGGCGGACCATGGTGAACGCGCTGCTCGGCAGGAGCGGATAGCGGTCGCTTCCGGCGCATGGACCGCGCCGTTGTTCATGCCAATTCCGTGATTTCCCGATATTGTGCCGGAAGTGGAGTTCCTAGACTTCGCTCGCCTCAGGAATGAGGCGGGGTGTAGCAGCCTCGATAAGGAAATCGGTCTCTGCCGGGCGTGGACGAATAAAACACCTTCGGGGAATAAGTCCATCGGGTCTCCTTACCGACTGCTAAACGTCCCGGCATCCATTTGTCACGCTTAGCAGCAGAACAAGGAAATCACCATGAGCAGAAAAAGCGTAAACGCATCCGTCGATTTCAATCTCTTTCTCGCCTCTGACGCCACCTTCGGCACACTTGATTCCATCTTCGAAATGACCGCCGACGTTCCTGCAAAAGGGCAGGAGAGAATTCTCTGGTTCAATGCGCTCGCCGGCCTTGCGTCATCGGGGCGCAAGGCAGCACGTGAAATGAACCTGTTTCTCTACGAAGCGGGCGACACGCATCGCTTTCCCGCAACGTGGCAGGAACTGGCGCCCGACGACGATGAAGACGATGCCGCCGCGGAGAACCGCGGCGGGCATCGCGCCTCTCGTTGATCCAAAAAAAAACGAGGCCGAAAGGCCTCGTTTTTTCATGCATGCAACCCCTCAGTGCCAGCAGTGCTGGAACGGCCGTGCGCGGCCGATGTCCTGCTGGAACTCGTACGGTTCGGCCGTGGGCTGCGCGATGTCCGCGCAGGGCAGGAGGGCAGATGTCATCACGAGGAACGATGTACAGGCAAGACGCCCGTGAAGTTCGATGTCCGTATCGATGCCGAGCGCAACGCGCGATGCATGCGCGATGAAACGTCCTGCATGAAGATCGATGTCCACCGTCACGTCCGCGAACTCGAGCTCTTCGCGGAAGACGGGATAAAGACATTTGAAGACCGATTCCTTCGCGCTGAAGAGGAACTTCGCGAGCAGGCCCGCGAGCCGTTCCGGCTGTTTCTGGCACCAGGCCGATTCATGCGGCGTGCAGACGAGATCGAACAGCGTTTCGGAGAGCGGCGTTGCGGCTTCGATGTCGATGCCGATTCCCGTCATGCGGGTGCGCGTGCAGGCAGCAGCGACGCAATAGCCCGCCGCGTGCGAGATGCTGCCGACGACGCCATCCGGCCACAGCGGCTCGCGGCGCGGGCCCATGCCGAGCGTGCATTCCGCGATGCCGTGCTGCTCAAGCACGGCGCGTGCGCAGGTTCTGCCCGCGGTGAATTCCATGCGCCGGCGTTCGACGGCGTCTCGCACGAACATTTCCTCCGCGGCGTGCAACGGCAGCTGCAGGCGATCGATGCGCCCGCCATGGTGTGCGATGGGCGCGGGCAGCAGCCATGCGAGTGCGGTTTCGAACTGCGCATCCACATCCGGCTCCGGGAACTGGCGCGGTGCGGTCCTGGCGATGAACTGCGCGGCGGTTGCCATGTCATGCTCCCATCGTGCCGGATGCCTGGATCGCGGCGGCTGTCGATGCCGGCCGTTTGCGCATGTCCGTCATCGGGTAGTAATCGCGGTACCAGTCCACGAACTTTCCGACACCGACATCGATCGGCGTCGATGGCCGGTAGCCGACGTCATCGAAAAGCTGCGCGACGTCCGCGTATGTCGCCGGTACGTCGCCCGGCTGCATCGGCAGGAAATGCTTCTCCGCCTTCCGGTCAAGCTTGCGTTCCAGCACGTCGATGAAATCGAGCAGCTTCACGGGACTGTTGCTGCCAATGTTGTACACGCGGTAGGGCGCGGCACTGCTCGCAGGGTCTGGCTCATCCGCGCGCCACGCGGCATCCGGCGCCGGCACGCGATCCAGCGTGCGGACCACGCCTTCGACGATGTCGTCGATGTAGGTGAAGTCGCGGCTGTGCCGGCCTTCATTGAAGACGGGAATGGCTTCGCCTTTCATGATGCGGTCGGTGAACAGGAACAGCGCCATGTCGGGACGCCCCCAGGGGCCGTAGACGGTGAAGAAGCGCAGGCCCGTCGTCGGCAGCGCATAGAGATGGCTGTAGCAATGCGCCATCAGCTCGTTGGATTTCTTCGTTGCAGCGTAAAGGCTCAGCGGGTGATCGACGTTGTCGCTGACGGAGAAGGGCATCGCGGTGTTCGCGCCGTACACCGAACTGCTGGATGCGTACACGAGGTGCTCGACGCCGCCGTGCCGGCAGCCTTCGAGAATGTTCTGGAAGCCGACGATGTTAGATTCGATGTACGCGCGCGGATTCTCGAGCGAATAGCGCACACCGGCCTGCGCGGCGAGGTTGATCACGCGCTGCGGTGCGTAGCGGCGAAATGCTGCGTCCACGCAGTCGCGATCCGCGATGTCGCCGCGGATGTCGATGAAGCGGGCATGATCCTTCACGCGTTCGAGGCGCGACTCCTTGAGGCGCACATCGTAGTAATCGTTGAGATTGTCGATGCCGATCACCTCGTCGCCGCGCGCAAGCAGGCGCAATGCGACGGCGGAGCCGATGAAGCCGGCCGTGCCGGTTACGAGTACACGCATGGTTTCCTCCCCGTCCTTACAGGCGCTCGGTGACGACGTCGCGTGGCAGCGCGTTCTTCACGTCGTAGATGACGTGCTCCGGCTTGCACAGCGAAAGCAGCGCATCGCGCGAGAGTTCCGCGAATTCGCGGTGCGCGACGGCGAGAATCACCGCGTCATAGGCGTTCGCATCCGGCCGTTCGACGAGCTTCACGCCATCAAGGCGGGCCGCATCGTCGGGATGCACCCAGGGATCGTGCACATCGACATCCGCGTGGTAGTTGCGGAACTCATCGATGATGTCCGTGACGCGCGTGTTGCGGATGTCCGGACAGTTCTCCTTGAAGGTGAGGCCGAGCACGAGAATGCGCGCGCCGACGACATGGATGCGCCGCTGCGTCATGAGCTTCACGACGCGGTTTGCGATGTAGCTGCCCATCTCGTCGTTGATCCTTCGTCCCGAGAGAATCACTTCCGGGAGAAAGCCGACTTCCTTCGCCTTGTGCGTGAGGTAGTAGGGATCGACGCCGATGCAGTGACCGCCGACAAGCCCGGGCCGGAACGGCAGGAAGTTCCACTTGCTGCCGGCTGCGGCGAGCACGTTGGCGGTGTCGATGCCGAGACGGTTGAACAGCGTGGCAAGTTCGTTGACGAGCGCGATGTTCACATCGCGCTGCGTGTTCTCGATGACCTTCGCGGCTTCCGCCTCGCGGATGGTTTCGGTGCGGTGCGTGCCCGCGGCAATGACGCTGCGGTAGAGACGGTCCACGAACTCGGCGGCATCCGGCGTCGAACCGGACGTCACCTTCACGATGTCCTCGACGCGATGCGCATGATCGCCGGGATTGATGCGCTCCGGGCTGTAGCCGACGTAGAAATCGCGGTTGAAGACAAGCTCGGAAACTTCCTCGAGCACCGGTACGCAGACTTCCTCGGTTGCACCGGGATACACGGTGGATTCGTACACCACCACATCGCCGCGCTTCAGCACGCTGCCGACGGTGCGTGACGCCGCTTCCAGCGGACGAAGGTCGGGACGCTTGTGACGGTCGACCGGCGTCGGCACGGAAACGATGTAGACATTGCATTCCGCGAGCTTGCCGACCTCAGTTGAGAAACCGAGCTTCTCGCTGCCGGCAAGTTCCTCGCCGCTGATCTCGCGCGTGCGGTCGATGCCGCCCTCCAGTTCCATGATGCGCGCGGGGTTGATGTCATAACCCGTCGTTGGAAAGCGCCGGCCGAACGCAGCGGCGAGCGGCAGGCCGACGTAGCCGAGTCCGACCACACCGATGTGCGCGGTATCGAGATCGGGAAGCGCCGCCGGCAGCGGTACGACGGCGGCGCGGTTCTGTTGTGCGATGGAGGCCTGGATGAAAGAAGCGGATCCGGACATGTTCCTGCTCCGTTGCAAGGTAAAACGGAATCTGCCGGGCGATGCGCGCATCGAACCGGGCAGGCATGAGCCGAAATCTATGCCGAGCGCCGGTGTCTTCCATTCCGCGAAACACTTTAAGTTGCGCAATGTGCGACGCACCGATGCGCGTGAGTGCCTTCCCCTCATGCACGCGCTTTATACCGGTGCGGAATGCGAGCCGATAGATTTGACGCTTGCGCAACGGCATTCGCCGCTGCAATGAACGGGAAAGGGGATCTCATGCTGATGGAATCGAACAGCGCACCGCGCGGCATCCATTGGTCGCCGCTGCGCTGGCTCGCCGCCGGGGAGCTGCTGATATTCGCGCTCGCCGCGCATCTTGCGCTTGGTACGGCGCCGGTCGTCGAGGAAGGCGAAACCATCGCCGCGCCCGCACTTGGCCTGTCGCCGTGGATCGCGCTGGACGCGCTGGTGTTCGGGCTTGCGATGATCGCGGTGATGCACGCGCTCGGCATGCACGTGATCCGTTCGCGCCGTTCGATCTTCCAGCTTCTCATGAAATACCTGTGCAGCGCGGCTGCCGCGCTTGCGCTGCTGTGGATGCTGACCGCGCTTGCACCGTCGCCCGCACCGTTCGGGCATCTCGGCATGAGCGTTGCGTTCGGTTTCGCGCTGCTTCTCGTGTGGCGGCTGATCGTGAGCGTGCTGATCGACAGCGCCGCGCTGCGCAGGAACGTTCTCGTGCTTGGCGCAGGCAGCGCGGCGCGCTGCTTTCACGACACGCTTCGGCGTCGCTCGGATCGTCGCGGCATCGAGATCGTCGGTTACCTGCCGCTCGGCGAGCGCACGGACAACGGCATTCATCCTGCGCACCTGCTTCACAGCCGCACCGGCCTTCGTGCGCTGTGCCAGCGCCGCAACGTGGACGAGATCGTCATTGCGTGCAATGAACGCGAGGAAAGCCTGCCGGTGGACGATCTCCTGGCCTGCCGGTTTCGCGGCGTGCGCGTGACGCAGGCGGCAACGTTCGTGGAGCGCGAGTGCGGGCGGATTCCGCTTGAACTCGTGGATGCGAGCTGGTGGCTGTATCGGAACGGTTTCGCGGACGGCGGACTCAAGCGTTACCTCAAGCACATGTTCGATCTGTGCGTTGCAGGTCTCGTGCTCCTGCCCGCCGCACCGGTGATGCTGGCGTGCGCGATCGCGATCATGGTCGAGGATGGTTGGCATGCGAAGGTGCTCTTCCGCCAGGTGCGCGTCGGCAAGCACGGCCGGGAGTTTCGCCTGGTGAAATTCCGCAGCATGCGCGAAGACGCGGAGAGCGATGGCGTCGCGCGCTGGGCGCGAAGCAACGATGACCGCGTCACGCGCGTCGGCCGCTTCCTGCGAAAGTCCCGTCTCGATGAACTGCCGCAGCTGTTCAACGTGCTGCGCGGGGAGATGAGTCTCGTCGGTCCGCGGCCGGAACGCCCGGAGTTCGTGCGCGATCTTGCGCGCCAGATTCCCTGGTATGAACAGCGCCATGCGATGCGCCCGGGCATCACCGGCTGGGCGCAGCTTTGCTATCCCTACGGCGCATCGACGCGCGATGCGCAGGAGAAGCTGAAGTTCGACCTGTATTACATCAAGAACCACAGCCTTGCGTTCGACCTGACGATCCTGCTGCAGACGGTCGAGGTGGTGCTGTTCGGGAAAGGTGCGCGCTGACGGGGTGTCAGTTGGCGGACGGCGTGCAGCCGTCGCGTTCGAATGTCGCGCCGCGCGAGAGATAGGTCATGCTGACGAGCGCGCGAAGCGGGAACGGCGAGCGGTCTTCCCAGCCGATCACGCAGCCGCGCTCGAAGATCACGCCGGAATCGCCATAGAACCAGACCGAGCCTTTCGTGTAGTTCGGCACGCCGTGCAGTTCGACGACGGACTGCGGATCCATGCCGATGACAAGCTGACCGCCGTTGCTCGCCGCACCCGTGTCGTAACGTTCGCCGGCCTGGCCGAACAGCGCGCTTGTCCCGACACCGAGCACGAACGCGCCTGCAACCGCCGCATAGAAACGCGTCAGCCGTCCGGCGGATCGCATGCGCGAATCGTCGAGGACGGCATGCGCGTCAGCGCGCGCTTTCGTGCGCCGCCGGTCGATCGCGCGATTCGCTGTCGCCGCATCCGATGCCATGACGAGCCACGGCGGCGGCAGCTCGCCGTGACGGCGAAGGAACGCAACGAGCGTGCGGTATGCCTTCACGACTTCCTTGAATTCATCGTCGCGCGTGGCGTCATCGCGCATGCGATCGGGATGGCAGCTTCTCACGCGGCGGCGATACGCAAGCCGCAGTTCCTCGGGGCTGCAATCCGCAGCCACGCGCAGTACGCGATAACAGTGCTGATAGGTGGTTGCGGTCATGAACGCTCGCTTCCCGTGGATGCATGCGCGACGGCGCGCAGCTCGCGCGCATCGCGTTCATGTCCATGATAGGCGCGCGGGCCGATGCGTCCATATCACGATGCACCTGAGGGGAAAATTGCGCTTACAGGATAGTCCCGAGCAGCTTTCGCTTTGTTGGGTCATCTACCCAATGGCACGCCCATGGGCCGCTGGTAACGTTAGCGGTCATCGGCAGGCAAGCAGAAACACCCAGACAACCGGGAAAGAACTCACGCGATACCGCCGCCGCCATCGACGCCGCAGACCGGAGCGGCGTGCACTTTTCGGATCAGGAAACAGGGGCTCGTTCAATGAGATCAATCGCTGTCCTCGTGTTGCTGCTGCTGGCCGCGGGCTGCGCGAGCAATCCGCCGCCGTCCACGGTTGCAAGCACGCTTGCGCACCAGGCATCCGCGGATGTCGACGAGTATCACATCGGTGTCGATGACGTCATCAGCGTCAACGTCTGGCAGAACGACGAGCTGTCGGTGACGGTTCCCGTCCGTCCCGACGGACGCATATCCATGCCGCTGCTCGGCGATGTGCAGGCCGGCGGACTCACGCCGCAGCAGGTCAGCGCGAACATAAAGCGCGCGCTGGCACAGTACATCCGCGATCCGCACGTCGTCGTGATTCTCAAGGAACTCAACAGCCACCAGTTTCTTTCGCGCGTGCGCGTGACCGGCGCGGTGCGCCAGCAGATGAGCCTGCCGTACCGCCCGGGCATGAGCGTGCTCGATGCGGTGCTGGAAGCGGGCGGGCTGACCGATTTCGCGTCCGCGAACCGCGCCGTGCTCTACCGGCGCGTCGGTGAAGACACCGAATCCATCGATGTGTATCTCGGCGACATCCTGGAGGAGGGCGACCTGTCCACGAACTACGCGCTGGAGCCTGGGGATGTGATCGCCATTCCCGAGCGGATTCTCTGATCCGCCGCCGCCGCACCGAAGTAATCGCACAGAGGGACATGCATGTCGTTGCTCGAACAGGTACAGATCATCATCAAGGAAAGCCGCTACCGGATGGCATCCATCGCGAGCACGGTGCTGCTCGTGAGTCTCGCCATGCTCGCCGTCGGCCTGCTGTGGAAGGAGAAGTTCGAATCCTCCGCCACGATTCTCGTCGAGGAACAGAAGGTCATCGGTCCGCTGATGCGCGGTGCGACCGTGCCGACCAGCGTGCGCGACCAGGCGGATCTCGCGCTCGAGGTGCTGCACAGCCGCGAAGTGCTGAACGAAGCGCTCGAGAACGCCGGCTGGCTGGAAGAGCCGCTGACGCCGATCGAGCGCGAGCAGCTGATCGAGATGGTGAAGGGCAGGCTCGAGGTGATGAACGTCGGCGACAATCTCATCGAGATTTCCTTTCGCGATGTCATCGCGGAGCGTGCGTTTCGCACGGTGATGGAACTCACCAACCTGTTCATCTCCAACACGCGCGACGCGAAGTACCGGGAAAGCCAGGAAGCCTACAAGTTCATCTCCGCCGAAGCCGACCGCTACCGCAGGAAGCTGGAGCAGTCGGAGACCCGGCTGCGCGAATTCTTCGCAAGCAACGGCAACGTCAAGCCGGGCACGGGCGAGATGATCGACGACCGGGTGATCGAGCTGATGCGCAGCATGCAGAACACCGCGCTCGACCTTGAAGAAGCGCGCGTGCGCGTGCGCTCGCTGGAATCGCAGCTTTCGAGCGAGGCGTCCACGACGGCGATGATCACGCAGGAGGACCAGCTGCGCAGCATGATCGTCGACCTGCAGTCGCAGCTTGCGACATTGCGCCTGCAGTACCACGACACCTATCCCGACATCATCAGCCTCAAGCACAAGATCGCGACGCTGGAAGACCAGCTGCGCGCGGCGGGCGAGCGCCGCGAATCCGGCAACACGGGCGTGGCGTTCAGCGACAGCGTCGTGCTCAACCCGCTGCACCAGGAACTGCGCGGCGAGCTGTCGATGGCGCGCACGCAGGTCGCCGCACTGGAGAAGCGTCTCGCGCGCAACGAGGAATGGCTCAATACCGCGCAGGGCAAGGGTGTCGAGATCGGCGGCATCGAAGCGCAGGCCGCGGAACTGACGCGCGAGTATGAAGTCACCAAGCAGATCTACGAGGACCTGCTCAAGCGCCGCGAAAGTGCGCGCATCTCGGTGAACCTCGATGAAGGCGGCGAGGGATTGACGATGTCGATCCAGGATCCGCCGACCGTGCCGCTGTCGCCGTCGGGCATACGCTTCGTGCACTTCGCGCTGCTCGGTCCGCTGCTCGGCATCGGCCTTGCATTTGCGCTCGTCTACGCCCGCGTGCGCTTCGACGATCGCATCCGCAGCGGTTCGACGATATCCCGCGAACTGCAGATTCCCGTGCTCGCGACCGTTCCCATGCTGTACGACGAGCGCGCGCGCAACCGGCAGCGCCGCGTGCGCGGCACCGTCATCGCCGCCGGGCTGATGCTCATCGCCTGCTATGCGCTGGTCGCGGCGCTGCGCATGAACGATTTCATCTGACCGCGGATCTGGAAAGGCCGTTCCGCGGCCGGGACAACGAACGAGGCATTGCATGTCAAGCAAGATGAAACCGCTGCTGGAACCGCACGAGGGCGGACAGGATGTACCTGCCGTCGGCGCGACGGAAGAGGAAATACTGAAGAAGCCGGGTTCGGAGCTGATGATCCGGCGCATGAGCGACCCGGTGCCGCTGCCGCGCGAGACGCGCGGCCGTCACCAGATCATCGAGTACAACTCCGAGCATGCCTCGGTCGTGCAGTCGTTCCGCACGCTGCGCACGCTGCTCCTGCAGCAGGCAAGCGCGCAGAACTTCGTCACCATGGTCACGGGCATGCGTCCCGGCAGCGGTGCAAGCTTCGTGGCGCGCAATCTTGCGGCCTCGCTTGCGTTCGATGAAAGCCGCACGTCGCTGCTTGTCGACTGCAACCGCGATGCGCCGAGCGTCGACGGCCTGCTCGGCGGACGCGCGAAGCACGGGCTTACCGATCTTCTCGAGAATCCGTCCGGTGTCGGCATCGGCGACATCATCTACAGCACGGGCATTCCGCGGCTGCGCGCCGTGCCGGTCGGCCGGCGGCGCGACCGTCCCGCGGAATACTTCACCTCGCACCGCATGAAGGCGTTCCTCGATGTGACGCGCAGGCGCTACCCGGACCGCTACGTGATCGTCGATGCGCCGGCGATGGGCGCATCCGCGGACCCTCGCATCCTCGCGGACTGGTGCCAGTACGTGATTCTCGTCGTGCGCTACGGCGAGGCGACGCGCGACGAACTGCTGGAAGCGGTCGCGACATTCCCGCGCGAGAAGTTCGTCGGCGTCATCTTCAATGATTTCGACATCCCGCGCGGCAGCGAAGAAACCACCGCGCAAGCGCGCGACGGCCGGAGCGGATGATGAAGCGCACCGGTGCGCGCTTCGATCGGCTTGCCCGGCGTGTGCGCCACGCATCGGGCCTGCTCGCGCTCGTGCTGCTCGCGCTGGCGCCGTCGACGGTTTCCGGCGCGTCCTCGCGCCCGGCCGCGGGGCCGGAAACGTTCCTGCCCGCGATGGAGGAACTCGGCACGGCGCCAGGGTGGAACCTGCGTTTCGGCGTGCTTGCAACGGACAACGTGACGCGCGAGGCCGATCCCGATGCGACGGAGGAAGAGATCGTCGGCGTCGGCGAGTTCGGCGCGAACTGGCGTTATGTCGGCACGCGGTTCGCCGCGGCATTCGACGGCACGATCGCCTACCGCCATTACACGCGAAACGATTTCGACGACGAGGCGCGCGCGAATTTTCTCGCCGCCGGCGACTGGTTCATCATCCCCGATGCGCTCGACTGGTTCGTCACCGACCGTATCGCGAACGCGCCCATCAATCCGCTCGGCACGACAAGTCCCGTCAACGTGCAGTTCGTGAACGTTCTTGAAACCGGCCCGCGGCTTACCTTGCGGCCAGGCAGCGGGAACGAGCTCACGATCGGTGCATCCCGCGCGGAGGTGAACGCGGAGGAAACGCCGATCGATCACGATCGCAGCACCGCAACGCTCGATTTCGCGCGCGACATCACCGCGAACTCGAGCATCGGGCTGCTCGCGAGCGCGAGCGAGGTCGATTTCCAGCCGGAAGCGACCGCGCAGGATTTCGACGAACAGAGCGCGCATCTCGATTTCCGCACGCGCAACGACACCATGAACCTGTGGGTGGCCGCGGGAAAATCGCGCATCGAACTTGCCGACGGGCTCATCGGTGAACTTGCAACGGGATGGTTTCGCCTCGGCCTGCGGCGCACCAGCGATTCCTCGCTCTATTTCAGCGCGGAGCGCCGTGCGAGCGACACCGCGACGGCGATGCTGCGCAACGAGATCCTGTTCGACCCCGGCGCGTCATCGAGCTTCATCGTCACCGGCGATCCGCTTTTCTCGAGCAGCGCGACGTTGCGTTACACGCGGGGCTGGCGCGCGCACCAGTGGTCCGCGGCCCTTTATGCACGCGAGCTCGATTACTTCGTCACGCCGCTCGACCAGGAACAACGCGGCGTGCGTCTTGGCATCAACTTCCGTCTCTCGTCGCGGCTTCAGCTTTCCGCGAACGGCACGGTTTCGGATGTCGAGTACCAGAACATCGTGCGCTCCGACACCTTCCGCGTGCTCCGCACGGAGCTGGATTACCGGATAGACCGCGCGTGGTCGCTGGTCAGCGGGCTTCGCTTCCTCGATCGCGAAAGCAGCGATCCCGAGTACACGTTCGATGAACTCATGCTCACTTTGTTTCTCAGCTATTCGCCGCGGGGCAGAGACCCGCAAGGGGGTTGACTTGATCAGAGGGGTGACACGCGAGCGCATACAGGCGCCGCAGGTGCGCATTGCCACGACGCTCATGTACCACAGCGTGCTCGACAGGCAGGGGTGCACGGATCCGACGGCAGACGGAATCTATTCGGTGTCCGCGCAGCAGTTCGCGGACCACCTGGACCTGATTGCCGAAACCGGCCATCCGGTTTCGACGGTGGGCGACCTGATCGAGGTGAATGCGGATGCCACACCCGCGCGCGACGCCGTCGCGCACGACCGCGCCGTCGTGCTCACGTTCGATGACGGCACGACGTCGCATCTCGAACCGGTGCTGCACATGCTGTGGGAACGCAACATGCCCGGCGAGTTCTTCGTGAACCCCGCCAACGTGGGCAAGCACGGCTTTCTCAGCTGGACGGAGCTGCGCGGCATGGCGTCCGCCGGCATGTCGATACAGTCGCACGGCTATTCGCATCGCTACATGGACGATCTTGATGACGTCTCGCTCGCGGACGAACTGCTGCGTTCGCGGCGGATCATCGAGGATCGGCTGGGCGAGCCGGTGACGGTCTTCGCTGCGCCCGGCGGACGCGTGAACGGTTTCGTCGCGGCACTGGCGAGGCGCGTCGGCTACAAGGCCGTGTGCGGTTCGCGTCCCGGACAGTGGAAGCTGAAATCGAACATCAACATCATCCCGCGCATCGCCATCCGGGCGACGACAACGGAACGCGACCTGCGCGACTGGCTCGGCAACCACCCGTTTGCGCTCGTAGCGCAGGCCGGCCGCTACCAGCTCCTGCAGCTCGCGCGCCGCGCGCTCGGCAACAACATGTACGACAACCTGCGCCAGCGTTACCTGGGCGAGAGCTGAAACGGAGATCGCATGGAAACGATGTTCTGGATCGCCGCGTTCATGCTCGTCTATACGTATGCGGGCTATCCGCTGCTGGCATGGACGCTCGCGCGGCTGCGCCCGCGCGTGGTACTGCGCCGCAGCCAGCAGCCCGGCGTCACGCTCATCATCGTGGTGCGCAACGGCGAGCAGTGGATCGACGACAAGCTTGGCAACTGCCTGACGCTCGACTACCCGCACGATCTGCTCGAGGTCGTGCTCGTTTCGGACGGCTCGACGGACGCCACGGTCGCGCGCGCGCGTGCGTTCGAGAGTCCGCGCGTCGAGATCATCGAGCACCACGAACACCGCGGCAAGGCGGCGTGCATCAACGAGGCGGTCGCGCGCGCATCCGGCGACATCCTGCTGTTCACGGACATCCGCCAGCGGCTGGACATCAAGGCCGTGCGCAACATCGTGATGAACTTCGCGGACGAACGCATCGGTGCGGCGAGCGGCGAACTCATGCTCGATCCCGGCGCGGAAGGTTTCGCGGGCGGCATGGACATGTACTGGCGCTACGAGAAATGGCTGCGCGTGCAGGAATCGCGTTTCTCGTCGTCCGTCGGCGTCACCGGTGCCATCTACGCGATGCGCCGCGAATGCTTCACCGCGATCCCGCCGGAGACGGTGCTCGACGACGTGCTCATTCCCATGAACGTCGTTGCACGCGGCCTTCGCGTGGTGTTCGACCGCACGGCGATCGCATACGACATTCCATCCTCGTCGCAGGCGCGCGAGCGGCGGCGCAAGATACGCACCATCGCGGGGAACTACCAGCTCGTGCTGCTGCGCCCCGGGCTCATGAATCCCGCGCGCAACCCGATATGGCTGCAGTTCGTTTCACACAAGCTGCTGCGCCTCGTCGTACCGTTCTTCCTGCTTGCCGCGCTGGTCTCGAACTTCGTGCTCGCGAGCGAATCGTCCACCTACCAGGCGCTGCTCGTGACACAGCTTGTGCTCTACATCGTCGCGCTTCTTGGCGTGCTGCTGCCGGCCGCGCAGCGGCTTCGCATGGTGCGCGTGCCGGCGACGTTCCTTTTGCTCAACTGGTTCGCGGTGCTCGGCCTGCTCAGCTTCGCAAGGCACGGGAGGTCGCAGCCGTGGTGATGCAGATATCGCAGTTCAACACGCTGGATGCGGACACCGCCATTCCGACACGCGCATCGCGCGGCGGCGGCGAACGCATTCTCTATGTCGTTTCCAGTTTCCCGTGCTGGTCGGAGACATTCATCGTTCGCGAAATCCATGCGCTGCTGCGCCGTGGCGCGGACGTGCGCATCGTACCGCTGCGCCCGGGCGCGGAAGCCTTCGTGCAGAGCGATGCGAAGCTGCTGATGGATCGCGTGATGTGTCCGCGCCCCTGGCATCGCAACGCGCGCGCGCTGCTCGGCAGTCTTTTCACGCGGCCGGCGGCGACGCTGTCGATGTCTCTTCTCATCATGAGGCGCCTGTGGCGGGAGCCGCTCGTCATGGCGAAAAGTCTCGTCGCGTGGTTTCGCGCACTCGGCCTCATTGACGATATCGCAGCGTTCGCGCCGCATCACATCCATGCGCACTGGGCGACGTACGCCTCCACCGCGGCGATGACGATCTCGCGCCGCGTCAAGCGGCCGTTCAGCTTTACCGCGCATGCGCACGATATCTACATCGACGACCAGCTGATGCGCGAGAAGCTGGCGGAGGCGGCGTTCGTCGCCGTCATCTCGAACTTCAACCGCGAATACATCCGCCGCCGGCATCCGCAGGCCACGGCACGCATCGAGATCGTGCATTGCGGCGTTCCTGCACGGCACCGCGCGCTTGCGGTGCCGGACGTTCGCGGCGGGCGCGTGCTTTCCGTCGGAAGGCTCGATGAGATCAAGGGGTTCCCGACGCTCCTCGACGCGTGCCGGCTGCTGAAGATGCAGGGCGTGCGCTTTCACTGCGAGATCATCGGCGATGGTCCGAAGCGCGCTGAACTGAAGGCGCAGATCCGCGCGCTCGGCATCGAAGACTGCGTTGCCATGCTCGGCGCGCAGCCCTCGCAGGAAGTCGAACGCAAGCTTGCCGCGGCGAGCGTGTTCGTGCTCGCCTCGCAACGGTCGCGCGAGGGGAACATGGACGGCATTCCTGTCGCGCTCATGGAGGCGATGGCGTCCGGCACGCCCGTCGTCAGTACCGATGTTTCCGGCATACCGGAACTGGTCGAGAACGAACGCACGGGGCTTCTGGTTCCATCGCGCGACCCGGATGCGCTGGCGCGCGCGATACGCCGCATGCTCGAGGATGAAGTGCTGCGCACGCGCTGTGTCGAGGGTGCCGCCCGCAAGGTCAGGCATGAGTTCGATGCGGACACGGAAGGCGGCCGGCTGCTTCGGATCATTCGCTCACTGCCAGGTGAAATCGATGCAAAGAAGATTGCTGATCATCACTGACGAGATGGAAGTCGGTGGCACGCAGCGCCAGATCGTCGAGCTTGCGCGGCACATCGACCGCAGCGCGTTTCATGTGACGGTCGTGTACTTTCGCAACGGCTCGCCGTATGTCAACGAGCTTCGGGACGCCGGCGTCGAGGTCACCTGCATCCCGAAACGCTGGAAGCTCGATCCCGGCTTCTTCCTGCGCCTGTGCCGTTTCATCCGCAGCGGCGAGTTCGATCTCGTGCACGGCTTCTCGTTCATCGGCGAGTTCTGGGGATGGCTTGCGAATCTCGTCGCGGGACGGGGGCGCTTCATCGGTTCGGCGCGCAGCGTGTATGACTGGTTCTCGCCGCTGCAGTGGAACATCAAGCGCCTGGTGACGCTCAACTCCGCCGCGCTGATCGCGAACTCGCGCGCCGGTGCCGAGTACGCCGCGCTGCAGATGGGCGTTCGCCAGAGCAGCGTCCAGGTCGTCTACAACGGCATGCGCATTCCGCCGGTCTTCGAGCAGCGCACGGAACGCGCACGCACACCGGGCGATGCATGCCGCGTGCTGTTCGTCGGTCGCCTGGTGACGCACAAGAACATTCCCTGCCTGCTGCGCGCCTTCGCGCTCGTCGCCCGCGCCATCCCCGCAGCACAGCTCGACATCGTCGGCGACGGCCCGCTGCGCGCGGCGATGCAGTCGTTTTGCGATGAACTTGGGCTCGCCTCGAACGTGACGTTCCACGGCGAGCAGACCGATGTCGTGCCGTTCCTGCTGCATGCGGATGCGTTCGTGTGCTCGTCGCATCGCGAAGGGCTGAGCAACGCGATCATGGAGGCGATGTCCGCGGGTGTTGCGGTGGTCGCATCGAACGTGGGCGGAAATTCCGAGCTTGTCTCGCACCTCGACACCGGCCTGCTGTTTCCCGCGGACGACCATGAATCGCTGGCCGCGATGCTGTGCGATCTCGCGCGCGATCCTGCATTGCGCGAGCGCATTGGCCGCGCCGGGCAGGAATCGATACGGCGTCTTCACGATCCGCGCCGCATGGCCGCGGAGATGGAAAGCATCTACGCGCGCTGCCTCCTGGAAGAGAGCGCATGCGCGGTGGAGCGCTGACATGACCTTCAATTCGAGTCGCATGAAACGCGCGGCGCCGGCCGCGCCGCAACGGTGAGAACAATGACAAGCAACCTGAACAGCGTGACGGGGCTCGGGCATTTCATGCTCCTGCTGACCGGCGATGAACAACGCGACCGGCTGGCAGCACGCGTGCGCGCACTGCGGCCTGCGATCTGCGGCGGCAAGATTCCGCCCGCACTGACGCTCATCGGCCGGCACGGCATCGCCGCGGGCTGGGGCGGCATCACGGTGCACAAGGGCGATGCCGCGACGGTCGTCGGCATCTTCCAGCGTGCACGGCATGACGTTCCCGGCGTCGATGCGCGCGTCATCGAGCAACTGTTCATGGAGCACAGCTGCGGCGTGGTGGATGCGACAACGCTCGATGGCAGCAACTTCGCCGCCGTTGCCGTGCACAACAGCGAACCGCGCGCACTCGCACTGACTGCGCCGTTCCGGCAACTGCCGCTGTACCGCGCGACGCTCGACGGGCTGACGGTGTTCGCAACCGACGCACGTCTCGTGACCGCGCTCGGCATCCTGCCGCGCGAGCTGGACACGATGGCGCTGTATCACTATCTCAATTACTCGTGCATACCCGCACCGCACAGCATCTTCCGCCGGCTGCGGAAGATGCCCGCGGGCACGCAGCTGATGGCAACGCCCGGCACCGCTGTCGAGGAACGCTACTGGTGGCCGAGATTCACGGGCGATCGCGATGCGCCGCTCGATGTTCTCGAAAGCGAGCTGCGCGATCAGATCCACGAAACCGTGGGTGCGCACCGCCCGACATCCGGCGTGAAGTGGGGCACGTTCCTGAGCGGCGGCACCGACAGCTCAAGCATCACGGGCGTGTTCGCGCGCATGCCGGATGCAACGCCCGTGCAGACCTATTCCATCGGTTTCGGGGAAGCGGGCTACGACGAGCTTGAATACGCACGCATTGCGGCGGCGCACTACGGCACGCAGGCGCGTTACCGGCAGGTCGATGAACAGGACACGCTCGCCGCGATACCCACGCTGCTTGAAGCCTACGACGAACCGTACGGCAACGCGTCCGCGATACCGACGTACTACTGCGCGGCGGCGGCGGCGGACGACGGCGTTCGCCTGCTGGTTGCGGGCGATGGCGGCGACGAGAGTTTCGGCGGCAACGAACGCTATGCGAAGGATGCGGTGTATCGCGCCTACGCGCGGCTGCCGCAACCGTTGCGCGCGACGATCGCGCGCGTGCTCGGCCGGCCGTCGCGCGACGGCGGACTGCTGGCGAACCGCGTGCGGAATTTCGCAAGGCGCGGTGCGCTCGCCAACCCGGCGCGCTTCTACCAGGAGGAATCGTTCGCATCGGAATACTTCGAGGAACTGCTGACGCCGTGCCTGCGCGCAGGCATCGAGCGCGATGCATCGCTCGCGGTGATGCAGCGGCATTACGATGCGCTGCCGGATGCCGATGAACTTCACCGCCTGATGTACATCGACCTCATGATGGCGATCGCGGACAACGATCTCGTCAAGGTGCAGCGCGCGAGCCACGCCGCCGGCGTGTGCGTCACCTATCCGTACCTTGACCGCAGGCTCGTGGATTTCACGGGACGCCTGCGCGCTGCCATGAAGGTGAACGGCCGGCAGAAGCGTTACCTGTTCAAGCGCGCGCTGCGCGACCTGCTGCCGGCGGAGATACTCGCGAAACGCAAGCAGGGTTTCGGCCTGCCGATCGCGCTGTGGGCACGGCGCCCGGGTGCGTTCCGCGACCTGGTGCACGACACGCTGCGTTCGCAGCGCACCGTCGAGCGCGGCTACTTCGAGCAGGGTTTCGTCGAGCGGATGCTGGATACGCACGACCGCGGCGGCTGGGACATGAGCCCGGAGCTGTGGCGGCTCCTGATGCTTGAACTGTGGCAGAGGGAGTATGTCGATGCGACGTGAGATACGCCCGCGCAAGGTGCTGATGGTGCTTGAAAGCTGCTATCCGACGGAGGGCGGCGGCGGCGCCGAAGGGCAGGTGCGCACCATCTCGCGCTATCTCGCGGAGCGCGGCATCCCGGTGGAGATCATCGCGCCGCTGACGCGCGAAGCGCCGCGCGCCGTGCACGATGAAGTGGACGGCGTAGCGGTGTGGCGCATTCCGTATCCGAAGATGCGTTTCATCGGCGGCATGATGATGTTGGTGCGGTTCGCGGCATACCTTGTGCGTCACCGCCGCGAGTACGACGTCATTCACGCGCACATCGCGCACAACATGGCGGCCGTCAGCTGCATCGTCGGGCGCATGCTCGGCAAGACGGTGATCGTGAAGCTCACCGGCTGGCTCGAGATCAAGCACGGCGTGCTCGCACCGGGACTCAATCCGATGATGGCCGCGAAGCGCGCCGCACTTCGCCTTGCGCACTACATCCAGGCGACAAGCACGCAGATCCGCGACCGCCTGCTTGCACGCGGCTTCCGCGAGGATCGCGTCTGTGTGATTCCGAATGCCGTCGACATCCGCCGGTTTGTGGGCGCACACAGGGAGGTGCCCGATGCGTCGCGTTCGCTGACCGGCGTGTACGTGGGACGGCTGGTGCCGGAGAAAGGACTCGATGCACTGGTCGCGGCATGGACGCAGGCATACACCGTGAACGATCGCGTATGCCTGATGATGATCGGCGAAGGCGGATTGCGCGAGGAACTCGGTGCGCTCATTCGCAGCCTCGGGCGCGAACATCAGCTCAAGCTGCTGGGTGCGCGCGCGGACGTCGAGGAGTTTCTTGCCGCGGCGGATTTCGGCGTGCTGCCGTCGCTTTACGAAGGGCTCTCGAACACGCTGCTCGAATACATGGCAGCGGGACTTCCCGTGCTCGGCACGCGCGTGAGCGGCACGGAGGATTTCATCGAAAACGGCAAATGCGGCTGGCTCGTCGAGGCGGGCGACGTTGCGGGCATGACGGCGAGCCTGCGCGAGATCGCGCGCATGGATCGCAGTGCGCTCGCGCAGCTCGGCGTCACCGCGAGACAGCGCGTGACTGCGCGCGCGGGCATCGATGCCGTCGTGGCGAGGCTCGCGGAACTTTATGACATGAGTGCCGCGCTCGCGGATGCGCGCCGTGGCGAGTGCGCGTGAACGGAGCGGCGCAATGAACAAAGGACAGGGGACATGTGCGGAATAGCGGGTGCTGCGGCAGGCAGCGGTCACCAGGTTCCACCTGTCGATATCGCGCGGCGCATGTGCGCGGCGATTCGGCATCGTGGTCCGGACGACGAAGGATTGTTTCATTCACCGCAGGCGTTTCTCGGCATGCGGCGGCTTGCTATCGTCGATCCTGCGGGTGGGCAGCAGCCGCTTTACAGCGAGGACGGCGACATCTGCGCGGTGGTCAACGGCGAGATCTACAACTGCCGCGAGCTGCGGCGTCGCCTGGAACGGCGCGGGCATGTATTTCGCACCAACAGCGATGTGGAATGCGTCGTGCATGCCTACGAGGAATACGGCACGGACTGCTTCGCGGAACTGCGCGGCATGTTCGCCGTCGCCATCTGGGATTCGCGCACGCAGAGCCTGGTGCTCGCGCGGGACCGATTCGGCAAGAAGCCGCTGTTCTACACGGAATCGCCGCGCGGACTTTTCTTCGCCTCCGAGCTCAAGAGCCTGCTCTGCGTTCCCGGCGTCGAGGCGCGCCTTGACCGCAGCGCGCTCGCGGATTACCTCATGCTCGGCTACGTGCCGACGCCGGACTGCATGGTCGAAGGCGTGCGCAAGCTTCGCCCGGGACACTTCCTCGTGTTTCGCGACGGACGCACGACCATCGAGAGCTACTGGACGCTGAGCTATGCGCCGAAGCTCGAGCACGACGAGGAAACGCTGATCGACATCCTCGAAGCGCAGGTCGAGGACGCCGTCGCCGTGCGGTTGAACAGCGATGTGCCGTTCGGTGCGTTTCTCAGCGGCGGCATCGATTCAAGCCTCGTCGTCGCGATGATGGCGCGCAACATGCCGCGTCCCGTCAAGACGTTCTCCATCGGCTTCGAGGAAGCGCAGTACAACGAGGCCGGTGACGCACGTCTTGTCGCGGAACATCTTGGCACCGAGCACCACGAGCTGATCGTGCGGCCGGATGCGGTATCGCTGCTGCGCGACATTGCATGGTATGTCGATGAACCGCTCGCGGATTCTTCCGCCATCCCGACGTTCCTGGTGTCGCGGCTTGCCGCGCAGCACGTGAAGATGGTGCTGACGGGCGACGGCGGCGATGAAATGTTCGCAGGCTACGAGCGCTACGCGCGCTACATGCAGCTGCTCGCCATGAAGGGATACGGTCTCTCGCAGGTGCTGCCCGGCATCGAGCGCGCACTTCGCGGCCTGCCGCCGCGCATCGGCCGGCGGCTTCGCTGGGTGGGAACGCGGCTTCGCATGAATCATCCGGACGACTACCTTTCCGGCGTCGCCCTCGCAACGCCCGCCGCCGTGCGCGCGTTGCTTGCAACGCGTAGCGGTCCGCGCAACTACGGCCGCGTGCGCGACTGCTTCCGGCAGGGCGATGCGCCGGCCGGCACGCTGGATACGGTGCTTCGCGGCGATGTGCTGAGTTACCTGCTCGATGACATTCTCGTGAAGGTGGACCGCACCAGCATGGCGAACTCGCTGGAAGCGCGCGCGCCGCTGCTCGACCAGAATCTCGCCGAATTCGCCGCGTGCCTGCCGGAGCACTGCAAGCTGCGCGGAACGACGGGCAAGTACCTGCTCAAGCGCGTGGCCGCGCGCCATCTGCCGGAGAGCTGCGTGAACAAGCGCAAGCAGGGTTTTGCGATTCCGCTGGCGCGCTGGCTGCGCAACGAGCTGCGCGAACTGCTGATGGATACGGTGCACGGCGAGTCGTTCCGTGCGCGCGATGCGTTCGATGTCGAGGCGATCAGGCGCCTTGCGTCGGAACATGTCAACGGCCGCGCGAATCATGCGGAATCGCTGTGGTCCATCCTCGTGTTCGAACTGTGGGCCGAGCGGTTCCTGCAGGGTGCGGGCGCGGAGGAACCGGAAAACATACAAGGGCTGAGGCTGGCGTCGAGCTAGCTCGCGGGGAGGGTGCAGAATGGAATTCGTGACGGCCAAGGGCGTTATCAAGGCGCTGGTCAGTCCGGTCATCGATCTATGCGGCATCTACGATGCGCTGCTGGCACGCCGCGTGTTTGCACAGCCGACCTGGCTGATCCTCATGTATCACCGCATCATCGACACGCCGAAGGCGGATCCGTTCCACCTCGGCATGTGCGTCGACCGCACGCATTTCGCGGAGCAGATCGACTTCCTCACGCAGGCCTTCACGCCGCTCACCGTCGATGAAGTCGTGCGTCGCATGCGCAAGGGAGAATCGCTGCCGCGCAATACGCTGTCCGTCACGTTCGATGACGGTTACCTGGATTTCGTGGAGCTCGCGCTGCCGGTGCTCAAGCGCTATGACTGTCCCGCGACGCTGTACGTGTCCACGGGCGGCATCGATGCGCGGCAGCGTTTCTGGTGGGACCGCGTGATCGAAGGCTTCGCCGGTACGCGGCGCGCACGGCTCGACCTGGAACTTCCGGGCGACGGCGGCGTTCGTCATCTGCAGCTCACGCTCGGCAACCGGCGCCGCGCGCTGATCCGCACGCTGGATACGCTGTGGAACCAGCCCGCGGCGGAACTCGAATCGCTGGTGTCGCGCATCGAGATCGAGCTCGGTGCGGCAAGCGATGTCGTGCAGGCGAAACGGCTCGGCGTCGAAGACATCGCGGGCTTCGATGATGCGATCGTCGAGATCGCGGCGCATTGCGACCAGCACGTCGACATGACGCGCGTGCATCCGGACATCGTGCTCAAGGATGTCGTGCGCTCGCGGCAGTATCTTGAGGAAATTGTCGGGCGCAAGGTGAACGGCTTTGCGTATCCCGGCGGACGCCAGGACAGCGCCACGCGCCAGCTTGTGCAGCGCGCCGGATTTTCCTACGCGGCGGGCACGGAGAAGGGTGTCAATCGCCAGCCGTTCGAATCGTTCAACCTGCGCCGCATCGGCATGCCCGATACGACGATTCCCGATTTCAAGCGCTGCCTGAGCGCGGCGGCGGGCCCGGAACCGCGACGCGTCTCGAGCGAGAGCATTCAATGGCCGTGAGCATCGAGGCGCGCAACGGCGCAGGGCCCGCGCCCGCCGCCGCAACGCACAGGCATCGCGGTGAAGTGCGTTCGACGCTCGCGATCACCGCGCTGCAGATGTCCGGCAAGATGCTTGGCCTGCTGAAGACGCTGGTCATCGCCGCGTGGTTCGGTGCATCCGCGCCGCTTGATGCGTTCTGGGTCGCCTACACGATTCCCGCCATGCTGCCGGGCATGGTGCGCGGTGTCGTTGCAACCGCATTCATTCCCGGTTTCATGCGTTCCGCGGCGAGCGGCGAGAACGTCGACTGGCGCGGACTCAACACGCTGTTCACGCTGATCGGCATCCTCATCGTGCTGCTTGCCGCCGTGGCGGTGTTCGCGCGGCACGCCATCGTTTCGTTCATGGCGCCGGGACTTGATGCAGCAACGCACGATCTTGCGGCGGAACTCACCGCGCTGATGTCGATCGCGGTGCTGTTCTTCGGCGTCAACGCGATGTTCGCAGCGATACTGCAGGCGCTCGGCAGGTTCGTGGTCATGTCGCTTGAGAGCGTGATCACGAACGTGGTGATCATCGCCGGCTGCGTGCTGTTCGCACAACGGTACGGCATCCGCGGGCTGACCGTTGCGGTGATCGCAGGATTCGCCGTGCATACCGTCACGCTCGCCTTTGCGAACCGCGACCTGCTCGCGCGTCACCTGCGCCCGGCGTTCGACATCGGTCATGCGGATTTCCGCGAGCCTGCGCGGCACATGTTCCCGCTGCTGGTCGGGTACGTCGGCTCCGTCGGCATGGGCATCATCGACCGGATGTTCGTCTCGACGCTGGAAGGCGGACTCATCTCGGTGCTTGCCTATGCGAGCATGATCGCGCTCCTGCCGATGGAAGTGTTCGGGCAGGCGGTGATGACGACGTTCTATCCTTCGCTCAGCCGGGAGCATGCGGCCGGCAACATGGCGCGCATGCAGGCGATACACCTGCGCGGCCTTCGCCTGCTGGTGTTCGTGCTGCTGCCGACGGCTGCGATACTCGTTGTCGCTGCGCATCCTGTCATCGCGCTGCTGCTGGAACGCGGCGCGTTCTCCGCGGAGGCGACGGGAACGACAGCGCTCACGCTTGCCGCGCTCGCGCTCTGCCTTCCGCTGCGTGCGGTCAACTATCTCAACTTCCGCGTCTTCCATGCCCGGCAGGAGCCGTGGCGCGCCGTGTTCATCGGCCTGTTCGGCGTCTCGCTCAATGCACTCCTCGACTGGCTGCTGATCGGCGAATACGGCGTCGTGGGTGTTGCATTCGCGACGTCGGCGGCGATGGCGGCGAGTGCGCTGCTCTCCACGCTGCTGCTCGAACGCAGGCTCGAAAGCCGCATCCTGCGCCCGCTCGCATCACCGGTCTTCCGGCTTGCGCTCATGACGCTCGTGCTTGTCTGCGTGACGCTGCTCGTGCAACGCGCATTCGGTGCGCTCGCACCGGACATCGGACGCATGCCGGCGATGCTGCTGCAGCTTGTCGCACTTGTGCCGGGAGTTGCTGCATTCCTGCTGACGGGCGCACTGCTCGGGCTCGATGAGGCGCGGATGACATTGCGTGCGCTGCGTCACGGCAGGAATGCGCTGGCACACGGCGGGGAGAAGGAATGATGCGTCCCATGGGCCTGGTGCTGGCGGGCATGATCCTGTTCGTTCCGAACCAGCTGCATTTCCCGACGACCTTCGGCATTCCGGGCCTCAACAGCTACAACCTCGTGCTGCTGGTCGCGCTGTTCGTGCTGCTGGCCGATTCCGCAACCGCGCGAACGTCCGGCGGGGATGCAGCGGTCGCCGCCGGCCGGCCGCCGCTGACCGGCGTGCTGCTCGCGTTCTACGCGATACTCGGCGTTGCGCTGATGGTCGCGATCGTCGGCGGCTCGGCGCATCCGTATCCGGACGCCGTGATCTACAAGACCGTGGTGTCG